>CAYTWU010000008.1:0-32959 GCA_964442175.1 uncultured Rubrivivax sp. | reverse complement strand
CCAGCTCCAGGGCTACGAATTCGAGAAGATCTTCCCCGGCTGCCGCATCATCGACATCCACGAGTACCTGCTGGAAAAGGGCATCACGCTGCCCACCGGCCAGGGTGGCTACCTCTACCACGACCCCTGCCACAGCCCCATGAAGCTGCAGGAGCCGATGAAGACCGTGAAGGCGCTGGTCGGCCCCGATGTGCTGAAGAGCGAGCGCTGCTGCGGCGAAAGTGGCACGCTGGGCGTCACGCGGCCCGACATCTCCACCCAGGTGCGCTTCCGCAAGGAAGAAGAACTCCGCAAGGGCGAAGCCGCGCTGCGCGCCCAGAGCCCCGCCGCGGCCCCCGGCGACGTGAAGATCCTCACCAGCTGCCCCAGCTGCCTGCAGGGCCTGAAGCGCTACGAAGGCGATCTGCAGAACGGCCTGCTGGAGGCGGACTACATCGTGGTCGAGATGGCCCGCAAGATCCTGGGCGAGAACTGGCTGCCGGAGTACGTGCAGCGCGCCAACGCCGGCGGCATCGAGCGCGTGCTGGTCTGACGCACCTCGGTTTGCTGCGGTGCAGCAACGTTTGCTCACCAATGCGGCCGGCCAACGCCCCTCTCGGGGGTGGCGCCGCAGCGCGCTGCGCGTTAAAACCAAGCCCCTGGGTTTACCCTGATGTTTGTTCGCCATGTTGATGAAGTTGCCCCTGGCTTGCCTGCTGTTCGTGGCTGCATCGGCCCACGCCGAGGGTCCCGAGAACCCAAGCGCTGACCCGTCGGCGCTTGCCTGGTCGGCCGACGCCTGGTCGGCACCCAGCTTCGAGGGCCTGGCCCGCACGCCCCCGGTGATGGCCACCCTGCCGCCCGACACCGGCCTCACCGAAGTGCCCGAGCCGTCGTCGGCCGTGCTGCTGCTGGCCGGTGTGCTGGGTCTGCTGGCATTGCGCCAGCCAGCGCGCCGCCGCCAACCCTGACTGTCCGGTCGCGATTCCATCTATCACGAAGCGGGCTTCGGCCTGCCTTCATTCGAGCGCGCGACGGGCTCGTACACTTCCCCATCCCATTTCAAGCACCACCCGACGCCCATGTCCGGACCCGCACGCACCGTGCCGCAGCCCACCGCCCTCACCGTGCACCAGGCCTCGCACCAGCTGGAGATCGCGTTCGACGACGGCGCGCACTTCCACATTCCCTTTGAGCTGATGCGCGTTTATTCGCCCTCGGCCGAGGTGCAGGGCCATGGCCCGGGGCAGGAGGTGCTGCAGACGGGCAAACGGCAGGTGGGCATCGACGACATCGCCACCGTGGGCCACTACGCCGTGCAGCCGCGGTTCAGCGACGGTCACGACACCGGCATCTTCACCTGGGAGTACCTGTACAAGCTGGGCGCCGAAGCCCCGGCCCTGTGGGCTCGCTACGAAGAACGTCTGGCCGCAGCCGGCGCCAACCGGGATGACGTGATGCCCGTCAAGGCCGGCAGCGCCTGCGCCAGCCACCATTGAGCCCCCGTTGAGCAGCTGACCCTCATGGCCCAGACCCACTTTGGCTACGAGACCGTCGACGACGCCGACAAGGCACGGCGTGTGCGCGGTGTGTTCGATTCCGTCGCGCAGAAGTACGACCTGATGAACGACCTGCTTTCCGGCGGCACGCACCGCGCCTGGAAGGCCTACACCGTGGCCGTGGCCAATGTGCAGCCCGGCGACCGCGTGCTCGACATCGCCGGTGGCACCGGCGACCTGGCCCGCGCCTTTGCGCGCCAGGTGGGTGCGCAGGGCAGCGTGGTGCTGAGCGACATCAACGAGGCCATGCTGCGCGTGGGCCGCGACCGGCTGCTGGACGACGGCCTGGCCATCCCCACCGTGGTGTGTGATGCCGAAAAGCTGCCCTGGGCCGATGCCAGCTTCGACCTGGTGAGCGTGGCCTTCGGCCTGCGCAACATGACGCACAAGGAGCAGGCGCTGCAGGAGATGTGCCGTGTGCTGCGCCCCGGCGGCCGGCTGCTGGTGCTGGAGTTCTCGCAGGTGGCTGCGCCGCTGAAACCGCTGTACGACTTCTACAGCTTCAAGCTGATGCCGCTGATCGGCCAATGGGTGGCCCAGGACGCCGACAGCTACCGCTACCTGGCCGAATCCATCCGCATGCACCCCGACCAGGCCACGCTGAAGGCCATGATGAAGTCCGCCGGCTTCGGCCATGTGGACGTGCACGACCTGGGCGCTGGTGTTGTGGCGCTGCACGTGGGCATCAAATGCTGAGGCTGGTGCCCAGGCTGCGCCGCTGGCGCCGCATGCTGCCGCGCTGGCGTCGGGCCGACGGCGTGCGCGCTGCAGCCCCCATGCCGCCGGGCCTGGACGTGGACGAGTTCCTGCGCCTGGCGCGCCTGAGCTTCGTGCGCCTGCAGGCCGCCTGGGACGCCGCCGACCTGGCCACCCTGGAGCGCCTGACCACCGGCCCGCTGCTGGCCGATCTGCGCGAGCAGCTGCAAGCCCGCGGCGCCGGCCTGAACCGCACCGACGTGCTGCAGCTGCAGGCGCAGCTGCTGGCCTTTGAAGAGCTGCGCGATGCCTTTGTGGCCAGCGTCGAGTTCAGCGGCCTGATCCAGGAAGGCGCCGACACCGCCGCCACCGAGTTCCGCGAGCTGTGGCTGCTCACCAAGCTCAAGCCGCACGGCGGCGAGGCCTGGCAGCTGGCGCAGATGCAGGCGCTGGCCTGAGGGCGTGCACCCGCCGCCCCGCGCGGGCGCCCCTCCACCCAGGTGGGTGGATGTATCCCCCAAGCCTGGCCTGCCTCTGTACTGAATAGTCATCAACCGATGGTTAAACTGGCCGGCTGTATGCCCGCCTGAGGAAAGCGCATGACGCTGACGATCCGCCCCGCCCCTCAACGTCTGGCCCTGGTGGCCCTGGCAGCTGCAGCATTGCTGCTGGCCGCCTGCGGCGACAAGAAGGAAAAGGGCGCCAGCCAGACGGCGGCCAAGGTCAACAAGGAAGAGGTCACGGTCCACCAGATCAACTTCGTGCTGCAGCAGCAGCGCGGCCTCAAACCCGAGCAGGCCGATGCCGCCAGCAAACAGATCCTGGAGCGCCTGATCGACCAGGAACTCGCCGTGCAGAAGGCCGACGAGATGAAGCTCGACCGCGACCCGCGCGTGGTGCAGCAGCTCGAAGCCGTCAAGCGCGAGGTGCTGGCCCGCGCCTACGCCGACAAGGTGGGTGAGGCCGCCGCCAAGCCCACCGCCGAAGAGATCAAGAAGTACTACGACGACAACCCCGCGCTCTTCAGCCAGCGCCGGGTGTACAGCCTGCAGGAAATCCAGATCGAAGCACCGGCCGAGCAGGTGCCTGCGCTGCGCGCCAAGTTGGGCGAGGTCAAGAACATCGGCGAGTTCGTCGAGCACCTGAAGACCACCGGCCTGCGTTTTGCCGGCAACCAGGCCGTGCGCACCGCCGAGCAGCTGCCGCTGGGCAGCCTGAAGACCTTTGCCGCGATGAAGGACGGCCAGGCGCTGATGAACCCCACGCCCAACGGCGCCGTGGTCATCGTGCTGGCCGGCTCGCGCGCCCAGCCCGTGACGGAAGAACAGGCCCGCCCCGCCATCGAGCAGTTCCTGGTCAACGACCGCAAGCGCAAGCTGCTGGAAGACGACCGCAAGGCCCTGCGCGCGGCTGCCGCCATCGAATACGTGGGCAAGTTTGTCGGCGGAGCTGCATCGGCCCCGGCGGAAGCCGCACCGGCCCCGGCCACCACCCCGGCGCTGGCGCCCTCGGCGCCGGCCGCGCCCGCACCGGCGGCGTCTGGCCTGGATCCTGCAGCGGTCAGCAAAGGCCTGGGTCTCAAATGAACATGAACTCCACCACCGGCATCCTGGCGCTCTGCGCCGCCCTGCTGGCCGCGCCGACCGCGTTGCCGGTGGCCGCCCAGACGGCCTCCGCCGCGGCCGAGTACCGCCTGGCCGCGGGCGACGTGGTGCGCATCAGCGTCTACCAGAACCCCGATCTGCTGCTGGAGGCGCGCGTCAGCGAAGCCGGCACCATCAGCTTCCCGCTGCTGGGCAGCGTGGCCATCGGCGGCCTGGGTGTCACGCAGGCCGAGAAGCTCATCGCCGACGGCCTGCGCAATGGCAACTTCGTCAAACAGCCGCAGGTCAGCATCCTGCTGGTGCAGGTGCGCGGCAACCAGGCCAGCGTGCTGGGCCAGGTCAACCGCCCGGGCCGCTTCCCGCTGGACACCGCCGAGATGCGCCTGAGCGAGCTGCTGGCCCAGGCCGGTGGCGTGGCCGCCAACGGGGCCGACGTGGTCACGCTGGTGGGCCGCCGCAGCGGCCAGGCCTTCCGGCAGGAGATCGACCTGCCCGCGCTCTTCCGCGGCGGCAAGCTCAGCGACGACCCGCTGGTGCTGAACGGTGACACCGTCTACGTGGACCGCGCCCCCATCGTCTACATCTACGGCGAGGTGCAACGCCCCGGCGCACTGCGCCTGGAGCGTGGCATGACCCTGCTGCAGGCCCTGGCCACCGGCGGCGGCCTGACCCAGCGCGGCACCGAAAAGGGCATCCGCGTGCACCGCAAGGATGCCGAGGGCAAGGTTCAGGTGCTGCAACCCGCGATGGACGACCGGGTGCAAGAGGGTGATGTCGTCTATGTGCGTGAAAGCCTGTTCTGAGCGCGGGGAACTGAGATGACCTTCGGACAATTCCTGTCGATCCTGCGCGCCCGCTGGTGGGTGGTGGCCCTGGTGCTGGGGCTCACCGTGGCCACCACCGTGGTGGTGAGCCTGCTGCTGCCCAAGCAGTACGTGGCCACGGCCAGCGTGGTGGTCGATTTCAAGCCCGACCCGCTGAGCGCGGCCGTCTTTGGCGGCATGCCCAGCCCCGCCGTGATGGCCACGCAGGTGGACATCATTTCCAGCGAACGTGTCGCCACCCGCGTGGCCCGCGCCACGCGGCTGACGGAGAACCCGCAGATCCGCCAGCAATGGCAGGAAGAAACGGGCGGCGAAGGCACCGTCGAACAGTGGCTGACCACCCTCTTTGCCAAGAGCCTGGACATCGAGCCCTCGCGTGAAAGCAGCGTCATCCGCGTCAGCTACCAGGCGCCTGATCCGCGCTTTGCTGCCGGCATGGCCAACGCCTTCGTGCAGGCCTACATCGACACCGCGCTGGAACTGCGCGTGAACCCGGCGCGCCAGTACAGCGGTTTCTTCGACAACCAGGTCAAGGAACTGCGCGACGCGCTGGAAAAGGCGCAGACCCGCATCAGCAGCTTCCAGAAGGACAACGGCATCATCGCCAGCGACGAACGCCTGGACGTTGAAAACGCTCGCCTGAACGAACTGAGCTCGCAGCTGGTGGCCCTGCAGGCCGTGGCGGCAGAATCCCGCAGCCGCCAGGCCCAGGCCGGCGGCGCACAGTCCGACCGCACACAAGAGGTGCTCAGCAACCCGGTGATCAACCAGATCAAGACCGAGCTCAGCCGTGCCGAGGCGCGCCTGAAGGAGCTGAACGCCAAGTTCGGCGACCGCCACCCCCAGGTCATCGAA
The DNA here is from genome assembly GCA_964442175.1 of uncultured Rubrivivax sp. Taxonomy (GTDB): domain Bacteria; phylum Pseudomonadota; class Gammaproteobacteria; order Burkholderiales; family Burkholderiaceae_C; genus Rubrivivax. Next base: position 27,442 of record CAYTWU010000008.1, on the reverse strand, counting down.
GCCAAGGCCAGCATCGACGAACTGACCCGCAAGATCGAGACCGAAACCGCACGCGTCTCTGGCGGCACACGTGTCACGGCCACCATCAACAACCAGCGCGAAGGCGAGGTGCGCGCTGCCCTGGAAGCCCAGCGCAACAAGGTGCTGCGCATGAAGGCCGTGCGCGACGAAGGCCTGGTCCTGCAGCGCGACCTGGAAAACGCCCAGCGCAGCTACGACGCCGTGCAGGCCCGCCTGGCGCAGACCAGCCTGGAAAGCCAGACCACGCAGAGCAACGTCAACGTGCTGGCGCAGGCCAGTGCGCCGGTGGAGCCTTCTTCACCGAAGGTGGTGCTGAACACGCTGCTGGCAGTCTTCCTGGGGGGCCTGCTGGCCATCGGCACCGCGCTGCTGCTGGAGATGATGGACCGCCGTGTGCGCAGCGCCGACGACATCCTCACCGCGCTCGATCTGCCTGTCATCGGCATCCTGCCCAAGCCCGGCGCCAAGGGCTGGCGCGGTGGCAAGGCCTTGCCTTCCGCCATGCAACAACGGTTGATGGGCCCCGGCTCATCGGCCACCAAGGGGGCCTGACACCATGGCCAAGTTCAAGGATTCTTCGGCCACCGTTGACGTTCTGGAGCCGGACGCCGCGCCTGCCCCGGCCCCGGTCAACAACGAGCCCGACCGCAGCATCGGCGACATCATTGCCGAGCTGCGCAACCTCAGCGCCGAGCAGGTGGAGCAGGTGCTGCGCCACCAGCGCGAAAAAGGCGTGCGCTTCGGCGAGGCCGCCGTGGCCCTGGGCCTGGCCAGCCGCGACGACGTGCTCTACGCGCTGGCCACGCAGTTCCACTACCCCTACGCGCCGGACGAACAGCGCAAGGTCAGCCACGAGCTGGTGGTGCTGCGCGAGCCCTTCAGCCCGCGGGCCGAGGCCTTCCGCGCGCTGCGCAGCCAGATCATGATGCGGGTGTACAGCGGCACCGAGCGCCCTGCGCTGGCCGTCATCAGCCCCGACAGCGGCGACGGCAAGACCTACACCGCCGCCAACATCGCCGTCAGCCTGGCCCAGCTGGGTGGTGGCCGCACGCTGCTGGTGGATGCCGACCTGCGCAACCCGCGCCAGCACGAGGTGTTTGGCCTGGCCAACAGGGCCGGCATCTCGGGCATCCTGAGCGGCCGCAGCGACAGCCAGGTCATCCAGCAGGTGGCCGGTGTGCCCAGCCTGTTTGTGCTGCCCGTGGGCACCACCCCCCCCAACCCGTTGGAACTTGTGGAGCGCCAGGCATTCGCACTGCTCATGCGCGAGCTCTGCAGCAAGTTTGACCATGTGGTGGTGGACACCCCCGCCGCCGTGCACGGTGCGGATGCCAGTGTCATCGCATCGCGCTGCGGTGCCGCGCTGATGGTGGCGCGCCAGAACGCCAGCCGCCTGTCGGGCCTGCAGGACCTGCTGGGCTCGTTTGCGGGCAGCTCGGTCAAGATGGCGGGTGTGGTGGTGAACGAGTTTTGAGCCCCAGGGTGTGAACCATGCGTCTCAGCCCCCAGCAAACCCGCCTGATCGTGGACAGCGTTCGGCGCCACTTTGGCGCTTCAGCGCAGGTGGCGCTGTTTGGCTCTCGGCTGGACGACAAGGCCCGAGGTGGCGATGTGGATTTGCTGGTGGAGTCTCCCGCCCACCCTACGCTGCAACAACGCAGCTTGGCTACCATGGAACTGGAAGGGGCACTGCAACTGCCGGTGGACATCCTGGCCGTGCAGCGTGGCCTGCCGGGGAGCGCCTTCGTTCAGTCGGTGCGGCCTGGGGCGGTTGTGTTGGAGACAACGGCGTGAACCTCAGCCCGTTGCTCGCGCAGCAGCAGCATCTGGCCCAATTGCTGGAGGCCGTTCAACGCTGCAGCTTTCACATGCAGGCCAGCGCGCGCAAGCTGCCTTGGCCATTGAATGCAGCCTTTCTTCATGGCCACCGCAAGGACACCGCTGTGTACGAGGCGATGGCCGCGTTCAATGAACGCTTTGCCAAGCTGCAAGACACCGTGGGTGTGTGCATGCGCCACGCAGCACTGCTGATGGGTGAAACAACTTCGCCCTTCTTGCGGGTGCTCACGTTGTTTGAAAAATTGGGCGTCATCGATTCGGTTGAGAGCTGGCAACTGAGCCGCACTGCGCGCAACCTGGCGGCCCATGACTACGACATTGACTACGCCGCAATTGCCGAGCATTTCAACCAGTTGAACGTGCTTCGCAGGCCGCTGCTGGCCGCAGCGGCGAGGTTGCTTGCGGTTTGCCAATCAACGCTGGGTGTCCGGCCGGCGACGCCTGATTTTTCCAGTGAGTTCCAGACAGTTCTTTTGGAAGCGGGCGTGGCGTCAGTGACCATTGGCGCTGATCGAGCAACCCCATGAATGAGTCCAGACTGTGAGCGCCGTCGTGCCGCCTTCAGCCAAACGCGCACCCGCCCCGCCGGCCCCTTTGCTGCCAGCCGGCTTTGACTGGCCGGTGTTCGCCATGCTGGCGCTGGGCTTCGTGCTGCTCTTCACGCCGGTCTACCAGCAGTTGGCCGCGGACATCTGGTCCACCGACGAACAAGGCCACGGCCCCATCATCCTGCTGGTCTGCGTCTGGCTGCTCTACAACAAGCGGCACGAGATTGCCGCCGCGGCGGTTCAGCCCTGGCCCGTGGCCGGCTGGGGCCTGCTGGTGTTCGGCATGCTGCTGTATGCCTTCGGCGCCAGCCAGCAGATCCTGATGTTCGCCACCTTCAGCCAGATCCTGGTGCTGGTGGCCTTGCTGCTCATCTTCCGTGGCCCGGCGGCGTTGAAAGCGGCCTGGTTCCCGTTGTTCTTCCTGCTCTTCATGGTGCCGCTGCCCGAGGCCCTGGTGGCCTGGGTGACCGGCCCGCTGAAGAGCGCCGTCTCGGTGGTGGCCACCAACCTGCTGCATGCGCTGGGTTACCCGGTGGGCCGCACCGGTGTGGTGATGACGGTGGGCCACTACCAGCTGCTGGTGGCCGATGCCTGCGCCGGCCTGAACAGCATGTTCACGCTGGAAGCGCTGGGCCTGCTGTACATGAACCTGATGAACTACACCAGCGTGCGCCGCAACCTGGCGCTGGCCATCCTGCTGGTGCCCATCGCCTTTGGCGCCAACATCATCCGCGTGATGATCCTGGTGCTCGTCACCTACCACTTTGGTGACGAGGCGGGCCAAGGCTTTGTGCACGGTTTTGCCGGCATGGTGCTGTTCATGGTGGCGCTGTCGCTGATGCTCGTCACCGACAAACTGCTGGGCCTCTTCATCCCGGCGCAAAGGGGGGCTGAGCGATGAATGCGTTGCGTCGTAAGGCCATGATCGCCTCGGTGTTGATGGTTGTGGCCTTCGGCGTGGCGCAAGCATGGAAGCCGCGAGTCCATTTGGCAGACCAACGCCCCAAGGTGGATCTCGAGGCGATGTTTCCTCGAGAGTTCAACGGTTGGAAGGTGGACACGAATGTGCCCCTGCAGTTGATTTCGCCTGACACGGCTGCGCTGCTGAACAAGATTTACAACCAAACGCTGAGCCGGACCTACGTCAACGCCCAGGGCGAACGCATCATGCTGTCGGTGGCCTACGGTGGTGATCAGTCCGATGCCACCAAAGCCCATCGCCCAGAGGTCTGCTATCCAGCTCAGGGATTTCAGATCACGTCGTTGACAGATGGCGCGCTGCAGGCGGCCGGGCAATTTGTGCTTCCCGTGCGGCGACTGACCACAAAGCTTGGTTCGCGCAATGAACCCGTCACTTACTGGATTGTGGTGGGTGAGCAGGTGACGCTGTCCGGTACGCAACAAAAACTCGCGCAATTGTCGTACAGCACGCGCGGGATCATTCCCGATGGATTGTTGATGCGCGTTTCCAGCATTGATAGCGAGTCCCAACGTGCTTATGGCCAGCAGGAGAAGTTCATCGGTGATTTGCGCCTGAACATGTCGCCTGCTGTGGTCACGATGGTCTTCGGTCGAGGTGCAACCTGATTCGGCGCCTGCATATCTTCAGCAGGCACTCCCCAAGAAACCGAGTCTCAGGCAATGGTTGAATTTCTCAACTACATCATCATCGCGCTGCCATGGGTGTTGGCACTGGTAATTCCCGTGGTTGCGCTAACCGCCCTCGTGGTCGGCAGGCGTACGGCGACCTGGTGGGTCGCGGTGTATTTCATTCTGCTTCTGTATTTTCCGAATGCTTCGTGGGGCTTGATTGATACGGATGCGGCTCGCAACTTCTACACGCGCGCCACGGGTACTTTTTTCTTCTCTGCCATCAACATCATGCTGTTCGGATTGGCGCTGCAAGCCTTCCTGGCGCGGCGCATGGGCATTGTTGTGGAGATTCGACACAACTTGCGACTGCCAGCTGCCATGTTCGGCGCGGTGCTGGCAGGAAATTTGTTGGTTGGTCAGTTCGTCGAATCTGCACATTGGACCCGGATCATCGGCCCCGGGGGGTTGTTGCATGTGTTCAACCTGATGCTGGCTTTTTATGTATTGGTGTCGGCGCTGCGTGACCGCGACGACGCCGAAAGATTCATTGATCTCATTCTGATCTGTGCAGTCACGCGCGGTTTGTGGGGGGTTATTCGTTTTGTCTTCATGGAGGGTGATCCCGCCAACTTCTACGCCAATGTGCAGCGCATCGATGTCAAGCTGACGTTTTTTGATATCAACGATGGCCTGATCGCAACCTTGGCGCTGTTCGTCGCGGGTTGGCGGCTTTTATCCGGTGCTTGTCATGGTATTGGCAGCCGACTTCTGCATTCGGCAATCGTGGTCCTTGAATTGTTCATTGTCCTCTTTTCCTATCGGCGCACCGCATGGGCCGGCTTGGCTTTGGCGGCGCTGCTGTTCGCGTTCTGCCGGCCGGCAAGGCAACGCTGGTGGCTGTTGACCGGGTTTGTAGTCGCAGGCGTTCCGCTGTTGATTTACAAGCTTTTGCAACGCAGCGGTGATGCAGCGCGGTACGGAACACTGCTCGAACGCATCGCCCCCGATATTGTTCGCAACGGTCAACTCAGTTTTACCCACGGCAGATTTGCCGAGTTGTATGCGGCATGGTTGTCGTTCAAGGACAGTCCTGTCTGGGGTCTGGGTACTTGGGGTACCTATGACGGTATGCGATTCAGTGAACTGCTGTGGCATCGCGGTGACTTTGGCTGGATGCACAGCGGTGTCCTTCACATCATGCTGAAGTCCGGGCTGATTGGTCTCGCGGCCTTGGTTCTTACGGTCTGGCTCTTCCTTCGATTCGCACGAGAGAATTACGGAACGCTGTCCGAGATGCAGCGGGGAGGATTCCTCGCCGGCATCGCTGGTCTGGCTTTCCTTCTGCCAACCTGGCTCATCGGCACGCCCGTGATTGAGTTCCGGACAATGCAAATGACGGCACTGTGTTTGGCCCTTCCTTATTTGGTGGTCGCTTGTGCTCGCTTGCCCACAACGGCAACGCAAGCGATTCGCCCTGTCCGGCGGTTCGGTATTCGGCCGATGCGGTACCGGCCGGTGGTGCTCCAGCCCGTGCGGCAGGAGTAGCGTGTGACTCTCGCACGCAATGCCGCCTTCAATTTTCTGGGGGCTGCAGCCCCAGCTTTGCTGAATCTGGCCACGATCCCATTCATCGTCTCAAGGCTCGGACCGACCGATTTCGGCCTGTTGATGCTGGTGACAGCAGTGGTGGGCTATTTCGCGTTGCTCGATGTCAACGTCACTGCCGGATCAACCAAGTTCGTCGCCCAGTTCAACGCGCAAGGAGACCGGGAACGTGTGAATGGCACCGCCACGTTTGGGCTTGTCATTTACGCGGTGATCGGCGTCATTGGGATGAGCGGTATCGCGTTCAGTGCCGAGTTGCTCGCTCGAGATCTCTTCGCCGTGCCTGCCGACCGACTGGCGCAAGCGATCCTTGCGATCCAGGTCGGCGCGTTCGGGTTCTTCGCAGGGCAATTGCAGGCGTACCTTCAGAGCCTGCCCGGTGCGCTGATGCGCTATGACGTGTCCGGCCGCATAGAGGCCAGCTTTGGTTCGCTTGTTCCGCTGCTGACTGTGGCCTTGTTGGGTCTTGGTGGCGGGCTGGTGGAAGTGGTCGCGCTGCGTGTGGGAATGAGCGTTGTTCAAGGTGCGGTTCTGGTGATGGCCGTGCGCAAACTGCTGCCGCACTGGCGGCCGATCTGGCCAGACGCCGCCTTGCGGCGACAAGTGCTGGGATTCAGTGCGTATGCCTTTCTTAGCCGGCTGGCTGCTGTCACCTATGCCCATGCCGACAAATTGCTCATTGGTGCCCGTGTTGGTGCTGTGGCAGTGGCTTTCTACAGCGTCCCTGTAACGTTGGCCAACCGCGTGATGGCCTTGGTGTTTCGCCTGTCTGGGGTGATGTTTCCGTACGCCAGCGCTCTGGTTGGGGCGGGTCGAACGGCAGAACTGCGGCAACACTACCTCACGGCGTCGCGCTACATGTTCTTCGCCAACGGGGGAATTGCTCTGCTGCTTGCAGTGCTCGCCGAGCCGATACTGGCGCAGTGGCTGGGCGAAGACTTTGCTCGCCAAGGCAGCAGCGTGATGGTGCTGATCTCGCTGGCGCAGTGGCTAGATTCGATGACCAATCTGCCGTCGCTGGTGAACGACGGACTCGGTCATGCCCACACGACTGGTTTGTTCGCCATCAGCCGGGCCCTGATTGGGCTTTGTTTCATCTGGGTCGGTATTTCGTTGGCGGGCATTGATGGAGCGGCCGGGGGGCATTTGCTGGCCTCGTTGGTGATGTCGACGGTGTTCCTCGTTTGGGTACACGGGCGCACGGTGCCCGTCCGATTGGCCGAGGTGATGCGCGCTGCCTGGCTGGTGCCGTTGTGTGCGCTGGCGCCTGCCTTTGTCTGGATGTCGGTCATGCGTGGTCATGCTGTGGGCCTGGCAGGCTTGTTGACGGTGGTCCTGGTGGCGGTGGTGTTGCTGGCGGCATCGGGTTGGTTCTGGGTGTTGTCACCTGATCACCGCAGCCGCGTGCTGCAACGCATGCTTGGACGGCCGAGGTCATGACTCTCGATCCGTCGTCGAAGGCCCGTAAAAGCAGCCCGGACAACGGCAGCTTGCGTGTGCTCCTTGTCTGCGAGGACATCCCGGGCGCCGCGTTGGGCGGCCTGGCTCGCCATGTCGTGGCCTTGGGCAACGCCCTCCTGGACGCCGGGCACACGGTCGCGTTGATGGGTAGACACCTGCCGCGAGGCTTGGCAGCGGCTGAACCCAGTGGATTCCGCGGCCCCTTCATCAACGGTTTCGCAAATCCGTTTCAAGGCTGGAAGGAACATGCCACGGGGATGTTCAACCCCTGGAAACGTCCACACTACGCAGCCATGATTGCGAGCGCGATCACTGACCACGCGCATCAATACGACGTGGTTCACTACCACGGGCATCATCCCATGGTGGCACGCTACGTGCCAGAGTCCGTCAATTTCCTGCAGACCCGGCATGACCAAGGCAGTGAGTGCATCACGCACATCCGGTTTCGTGGGGGTGAGGTGTGCAATGAACTGTTGCCGCAGGCTTGTGCGGGCTGCGTGCATGCCATGCCCGGCAGGCTGCGAACAGCCGTCAGTGCGGCAGCCGTCGAGCGCTACCGTCAAGAGACTGCAGAGGCGTTTGCCCGCCATCCGGTCATCTTCGTCTCCGGGTTTCTGCTCGACAACTACCGGCGCGTCGCGCCGTCCGCGCCGTTGCTTGCGCATGTGGTGCACAACTTCGTCGATGAAGGCGCGCTCCGGGCCGCGGCGTCTGCGGCAGCCGGCGCCTTGGAGACTGGTGCCCGCCGCGATTTCAACGTGCACGTGGCGGGTCGCGTCGAGCCGGCCAAGGGCATCGCTGCATTCGTTGAGCAACTGTTGCCGCGCATGCCCGCCCACTGGAGGATTCAGCTGTATGGCGACGGACCCGAGCGGGCGCGGCTGCAGTCTGCGCGCGACAACCGTGTTGTGATGCACGGGCACCGGCCGTTGGAGTTTGTGCTCACGGGGGCTGCGGCCGCCAACGTCGTCGTTGTCCCTTCAGTGTGGGAAGAGCCATGCGGAACGGTCCTGCTGGAGGCGTTGCGACTGGGCTTGCCCTGTTATGCCTTGCGCCGCGGCGGAACGCCTGAGCTGGCTCGCTATGGTGCTGACGGGCAGTTGAGGCTGTTTGAAGACCTGCCAACATTGGTGGACGGCCTGCTGCAAGGTGCCAGCGGCCCAGTGCTGCCGGGCGGCGAATCGGCGGACGTCCGGGCCCGGCTGCCGGAGTTGCTGGCGCTTTACCGCATGCGGGCAGGAGATTCTTGATGCCGCAGGTGGAACGAAGGCCTTGGCTGTCGGTGATCACCGTGTGCTACAACGCCGCCGAGGTGTTGCCTGGTACGCTGGCATCGTTGCGCGCCCAGCGGGTGGACGGCGTTGAATGGGTGGTGGTCGATGGTGCCAGCCGAGACGGCTCCACCGATTGGCTGCGCCAGCAGCAGCCGGATGTGATGCTCAGTGAACCTGACCGCGGCATCTACGACGCGATGAACAAGGGCATCGGGCTGGCCCGCGGCCGTTGGCTTTTCTTCTTGAATGCCGGCGATGCATTTGCTGAGCCGGGCACCTTGGCGGCGCTGCGCCCGCTGCTGCAGGACGCGGGCGCACAAGCCCCCGAGATTGCCTATGGTGATGTGTTGTACGTGGGCGAGTCCCGCGGCGAACGCCGCAGGCGCTTCCACTGGGTCTCGCGCCGCACGCTGCTGTTTGGTGATCTATGCCATCAAGCCGTGTTTGTGCGCCGGGATCTGTTCGCTCGACTGGGTCCGTTCGATGACTCGCTGCGCTACAACGCTGACTTCGACTGGCTGTTGCGTGCGTTTCGCTCAGGTGCCCGATTGCACTATGTACGGCGTGACATCGCCCGCTTCGACGACGGTGGGGCGCATGTGCAGAACCACCAGAAGAGTCAGGATGAACGCAATCTGGTACGGGCCCGCTACCTGCCGCTGCCTCTGTGGTGGATCGGTCATTGGGCGCTGCGGGCGGAGTTGAAGCTGCGGCGCGCGTTGGGCCAGGAGATCTGAGCCCATGGGTGGTCAGGCAGCGTGTGATCGTGGCAGCCGCGTGCCCGCCCTGGTGGCGTTGCTGACAGGCGTGCTGACCGCCACGGCGGCTTTGTCGGCCGACTATGCGCTGGGCCGGGCCGTGACCGGCGGCGCACGCGTGATCAGCGCGGCGGAACTTGCCCGCACACCGCTGTCCGGTGGCGACCGGATCTTGTTGCCATGCCGAGCCGTTTTGGGAGCGGTGCGCATCAAGACAGTGGGTTCGGGCGTGGTTCGTGTGGAGCCGGCCCAACGCTGCAACGCTGGCGAGCGCCCCCGGTTCGACGGCAGGGAGTCTGTGAGTGCTGTGCATCGCGTGGCAGCGCATCGGTGGTATGCACAAAGCACGGACGAGGTGACCCAAGTCTTTGCACACGACAATCCCGTGCCGCGCGCCCGGCATCCCGCCACCGGCTATGTCTTGCTCAATCAGCCCGTGGATGGTCATCTGAGCCAGTTGCCGTCCGACCCGCGATGGAACAACCTCAACCTGGCAGGCGCTGCCGTGCATGCCCGGACGCAAGAGTGGTGGATGGAGCGGCGGTTGGTGCAGGCCGACGGGCGATCGTTTTCGGAGCCTTTGCGCTACCCCCTCCGTCATCGCACCGGCGTTTTTTTTACGGGCATGGACTGGATGCTGGGTGCTGGCCCGGGCTGGGCCTACGACCACTTGCGTCAGCGGCTCACGGTGGAGGGTGCTGACCCCGCACACGTGCAGATCGTTCCTGCACAAGCGTTGCTGCAGATCCACGGTACCGCCAGCGTGGCGGTGCGCGGAATCGATCTGGTCGCGTCCGGCGGCGACGCGCTCACGGTTCGTTCTGCTGGAGAGGTCGACATCAGTGATGTCAACATCCGTCATGCCGCCGGAAACGGCATTGCGGTGGCCGGTGCGCGTTCGGCGCGCGTAGCGGGGGTGACGGTCGCCAGCACCGGAGCAGATGGGATTTTCTTTGCCGAAGTCGCGCTTGCCGAGGTACTGGACAGCCGCGTCTCTGATGCCGGCCGATTGCACGGGCCTGGTCCGGCGCTGGCAGCAGTGAATGCACACCGCACCAACGCTGCGAAGATTCAGCGCAACACCATCGAGCGCTCGGGGTACATCGGCATCCGGGTGGGCGGCGATGCGGTCGTGACCTCGAACCGCGTGGTGGACAGCTGCCTCAGTCTCTCGGACTGCGCAGCCATCTACACGTGGCGCCGTGGTCCAGATGATGTTCGTGCGCCTGTGCGCATCGAAAGCAATTTTGTGCTCCGCGTGAGCGGTGACACGAGTGTCAAGACCTCGGTCAACGACTACTTCGGTGGCGTGTACCTGGACGAGTGGACGCGCCACGCAGAGGTGCGCGGCAACGTGCTGGTGGATGTGGGGCAAGGCGTCTACATGCACAACAGTTTTGCCAACACCGCTGAGGGCAACCTTGTCCTCGGCGCTCGGCACGTTGACACGCTGGATGCCGTGGACGAGCGTGTGCGCGCCGCATTGGCCAGTGCTCGGCCTGAAGTTCCAAACCGCTGGCTGCCGATGGCTTTGGAACGCGGTGAGGCTGCGCGTTGGCTGGTGGTTCCGACCAGAGATCAAGCATCGGCATCACGCGGTTCCGCGCAGGTGGTCGTACTGGAGGGTCCTGCCGCAGATGCAAGCCTCTGGCGCGGCTGCCGGCAGCTGCTGCCAAGGGACGGCGCAGAGGTTCTGCCCGTGCTGGTGCTGCGCTGTTCAGAGCGTTGAGCTGTCATGCGCATTGTCGTCTTCGCGCCTGACACACCTTTTCCGCCAAACCGTGGTGGTCGAGCCGACATCTGGCGCCGCATTCTGGCTTTCAGGTCGTTGGGTCATCAGGTCATGTTGGTCCATCTGCATGAGCCTGCAGGGCCGCAAGCACCATCGCAAGCAGATCTTGCCGCGATCGATGCGGTCGTTGCTGGTCGCTTCACGTTTCCGATGCGCAGGGGGCGTTGGCGGACCGTGCGTCAGCTCGCGCTCGCCTGGCATACCCCCTGGCACTGTGCGACGCGCCAACCGCTGCCACGCGAGATGGTGGCCCTGACACAGCAGGTGAGCGATTTCGCGCCGGACCTTCTTTGGCTGGATGGGCCGTGGTTCGGGCGCGTGGTGCTTGATTTGCTGCGAAGCAGGCCCTGCCGCCTGGCTTATCGCTCTCACAATGTGGAGCATCGCTACCTGTGGCAGCAGGCGTCCGCGGCAATGGCCATCCGGGACCGGTTGGCGTGGCACATGGCATGCATCGGCTTGGCTCGCTTTGAGCGCCGGCTGATGGATCGCGCCGACCGCGTGTTCGACATATCGATGGACGACATTCGCTTCTGGCAAGATCGCGGCGTGCAACGACTGCACTGGCTGCCTCCGCTGCCAGAGTCGGCGGTCGCCGATGTCAGCAATCTTGTGGTGCCAGGCGAGATCGTCTTTGTCGGCAACCTCACCACCCCCAATAATGTACGTGGCGTGGAGTTCCTTCTGCACGAGGTGCTGCCGCGCGTGCGCGCCAAACGGCCGAATGCCCGGTGCGCCATCGTTGGATCTCGACCTTCCTTGGACGTTCGCCGATGGGTGGCCGGTGCTGACGCGGTCGAACTGCGCGCAGATGTGGCGGCACCAATGGCGCATCTGCTCGGCGCCCTGGTGCTGGTTAATCCTGTGATGACCGGGAGCGGCGTTCAGCTGAAGATGCTGGATATGCTGATGACAGACCGCCCTATCGTGACGACGACCCAGGGCACTCGTGGCCTGCCTGTTGAGCTGACGTCGTTGGTTTCCGTGGCCGACGACGCGGATTCATTCGCGCAGGCAGTCTGTTTGGCCCTGGAGGGCGCTGCCATTGATCTGCCTATGCGGCGTACGGCCCGCCGTCAGTTCGGTCTCGAAGGTGTGGCTGGCGCCTTGCGCGCTTTGTGCGGGTCGGATGTGTAGACAGGTGTTGCGCCTGGGTTTGGAGTCAGGGCCATCGCGTTTAGGTTCTTCTGCCTCAGGCGGGCTCGTGTTCGCCAGCATTCGCGGTGCCCATTGAACGCGGAGAATTCGTCCATGCGGTTCGTTTTCTTGCAGCCCACATCGGTGGCGCAGGCCGAGATGTCAGTGACCGCACGCAACAACCCCGATATCTGCCGATCTCATGTCGCATCACTGTCAAGCATCGGCCGCGGACGAGGGCTGGTCAACGTGCTGCGCCTTCGACATGGCCGTCTTGAAGTCGGTGTAGGCTGAACGCAGGCCATCGCCGAGTGTGGTGCTTGCCTGCCATCCCGCTTGCCTCAGCCGCATGACATCCAGAAGTTTGCGTGGTGTGCCGTCAGGTTTGGAACTGTCGTAGACGATGTGTCCGTCATATCCCACTACATCCTTCACCAGGTTGGCGAGTTCGGCGATCGTGACATCGTCACCGACCCCGACGTTGACCAGTGGCGGTTCGAAACGGCCGGTGACACTTTCGTCGCTTCCCAGCAGGGGTTCGTAGTCATGATCGGGCAAGTTCATCAGGAAGACGCAGGCGTCGGCCATGTCATCGCTGTACAGGAACTCACGTCGCGGCGTTCCGGTGCCCCAGACGACGACCTCAGCCGCGCCGGCCAACTTGGCCTCGTGAAACTTGCGCAGAAGTGCTGGAATCACATGACTGTTCGTGGCGTGATAGTTGTCGCCTGGACCGTAGAGATTTGTGGGCATAACGGCAAGGTGCTTTGTTCCGTACTGACGGTTGTAGCTCCAGCACATCTCGATACCCGCGATCTTGGCCAGCGCATAGGGGCGATTCGTTGGCTCCAGCGGGCCTGTCAGGAGACAGTTCTCCGGCATGGGCTGCGGCGCGTGCCTTGGGTAGATGCAGCTGCTGCCAAGGAACAACAATCGACGTACACCGGACTTCCAAGCGGAGTGGATGACGTTGGATTGAATTGCCAGATTTTCACGGATGAATTCAGCCGGATACGTATTGTTGGCGAGGATGCCGCCGACTTTTGCTGCAGCAAGAAATACATACCCGGGCCTATGCGACTGAAAGAAGCTCTCGGTTGCAGCAGTATCGGTGAGATCTAATTCACTTCGAGACCGTAACAGCAGGTTTGTATGGCCAGCATTCTGCAGGCGCCGAACGATTGCGCTACCAACCAAGCCGAGGTGGCCAGCGACGAATATTGGATCTTTGCTCAGCATGGTGGTTCAGAGAAGTTCATTGTTTGTTGGATCGATCGACCCTTGCTGGACGATCAGAAAATTAAAGCCCTTACCCAATCTCGCGAGGAACAGCGATTTCGTGCCCATGCAGTCTCAACAGTGCCAGTCGCCGCGCAGCCTGCAGGTCGAATTCGATCATCTCGGCGCACATCTGCTGCACGGTGATTTCAGGTGTCCAGCCGAGTCGAAGGCGCGCATTGGTTGGGTCGCCTAGCAATGTCTCCACCTCCGCCGGACGGAAGTAGCGCGGATCGACGGCAACGATAACGTCACCCAGCTTCAGTGCCGGGGCGTTGTCGCCTATGATCGAGTCGACGATGGCTATTTCAGCGAGACCCTGGCCTTCGAACCGAAGATGAATGCCCAACTCGGCGGCCGACCACGAGACGAATTGCCGTACAGAGTATTGCAAGCCTGTAGCAATCACAAAGTCTTCTGGCAGGTCCTGCTGCAGCATCATCCACTGCATGCGCACGTAGTCCTTCGCGTGTCCCCAATCACGCAGCGCATCAAGATTACCAAGGTAGAGACATTTTTCCAGCCCCTGGGCAATGTTGGCCAGACCGCGCGTGATCTTGCGTGTCACAAAAGTCTCGCCGCGACGTGGGCTCTCGTGGTTGAAAAGAATGCCGTTGCAGGCGTACAGTCCATAGGCTTCACGGTAGTTGACCGTGATCCAGTAGGCGTAAAGCTTCGCGACCGCATACGGACTCCGTGGGTAAAACGGGGTCGTTTCGCGTTGAGGTGTCTCTTGCACCAATCCGTACAATTCGCTGGTGCTTGCTTGGTAGAAGCGGGTCTTCTGTGTCAGCCCCAAGAACCGGATCGCCTCAAGCAAGCGCAACGTTCCAATTGCGTCAACATCCGCTGTGTATTCTGGAGCCTCGAAGCTGACCGCTACGTGGCTTTGTGCTCCAAGGTTGTACACCTCGTCAGGCTGTACTTGCTGAAGAATGCGCGTGAGGTTTGAACTGTCGGTCAGATCACCGTAGTGCAATACAAAGCGCTGCTGTTCCACATGTGGGTCCTCATAGATGTGGTCTACTCGTTGAGTATTGAAAAGCGAAGAGCGTCGCTTGATGCCGTGTACTTCGTAGCCTTTGGAGAGTAGAAACTCTGCCAAGTAACTGCCATCTTGGCCGGTGACACCGGTAATCAGGGCTCGCTTCATGTGGGTGCGCTTTCGATTTGCATCACTTGAGTTTAGAAATGGTCGCGAAGGAGCTGCTTGCTGCCATTGATAGAAGAGCAGCGTGATGCCAATAATTGGTTCATCTCTTCAATCGAACGGCTTGATCGTCCACCGTCAGCCCAATGATCCGTCTGAACAGCAAGGCGTGATCAGTCTGCTCCACCCGCTGGTGCTCAGAGCACACTCTATACAAAAACTGCGGTGACTCGACGCGCGGCAGCTTCTGTAGATTAATGCTGTGGTGGCTGCCTTTGGCCGCGGCTTTTATCCCAAGGCCAGACACAGCCAACGCCGCATGTCTCATGTCTCGAGTGGTTCGCAATGAATTTTTCTCAGGCATGAACTCTCTACCTTGCGCTTGACAAACAGATGCTTGACAAACAGCCGCAATGCGATGGTGACGGCTACGCGGGTCGGTCTCAGTCAGGTTTGACTCTCAATCGTCATTGGTGCAGGCTGCGCGTTGTGGGCGGCGCTGCGGTCTTTCAGTAGCCTGCCAGTAGCCTCTCATAGTCTTCCAAAACCGCCGGCCACGTCAGACCACTGTGAAACCTGTCTAGACTCGCCGTTTTCATGTTTACGGCTTTAGTTCGATCATTTAGAAGTTCTGCGAGTAGTTGCGTAAGGTCTGGCGTTCCGAGAAAGTACAGGGCCCCTGGCCCGGCCACCCAGCGGTTGAACACGTTGTCGTGTGCAATCACCGCGTTCCCAGCCCCCAAGGCCTCCACCAACGAGGGGTTGGTGCCGCCGACCTGGTGGCCGTGGATGTAGGCCATGCTGAAGAAGCGGATGGCCTGTACCACGTGTTTGTCATAGATGGCCCCTAGAAACATCACTTCATTGCTGGCGGCGGCTTTCACGGCCCGGTGGAAGCTGTTGTCCTCGTCGTACCGGCCCAGCACCGCCAGCCGTACGCCGCGAGGCTGGGATGAAAAGGCGGAGACGATCTCCAGCAGCGAGTTCTCGGGCTCCGGCCGGGCAATCACCGACAGGTACTGCCCGGGCTGCAAACCCAGCGGCACCAGGTGCTGTGCCTCGGCGGTGTGCAGTTCGTCGGCGCCGTACGGGATGGTGGTGATCTTGGCAGCGCTGACGCGGGTGGCCAGATGGGCCTTGATTTGGGGATGGTCGGCAATCAGGTGGTTGCCCAGCCAGCAGCCGGCCCGTTCGTTCAGCCAGAACCAGCCCTTGGCCACCGGGCCCCACTTGGCGCGCGCCCACTCGATGCCGTCCATGTTGATCAGGTTGGGCACACCCTTCCAGCGCAGCAGGGCACAAAAAACAGCGGTGTTGTAGCCCAGGGTCAGGCACAGGTCGTGGTGCTGCGCGGCGTGCCGCGTGGCCAACCAGTCGAACACGACGGTGCCGGCGGCGCCCTGGGTGGTCACGGGGATGTGCAGACGTTCAACGCCGCGCCATTCGTCCCCCCAGGGGCCGCTGCCCTGGTCTTCCTGGCAGTACACGACGACGCGCCAGCCTTGGCTGACGAGGTGCGGTGCCAGGTGCTCGGCAAAGGTCTCAAACCCGCCATGCGCCGCCGGCACGCCCCGGATGCCCAGGATGCGCAGGGTCTTCGCGCCGGGCCCGGCAGGCGGGCGTGTGGGCTCGGCGGCTGGTGTTTCAGGTGCTCTCATGGCCAAGTGGCGGGGATGTCGAGTAGTTTGCCGGTGCGCCCGTCAGGCGGGCAAACAGCGCCAGCAACTGGCGGTCGTGTTCTGCCTGTGAAAACACTGCACGTTGGCGCTCACGCCCGGCGGCGCCCATCTGCCGTCGCAAGGCCGGGTCTTGAACCAGGCGGTCGATGGCTGACGCCAGGCCTGCGGCGCTGCCAGGCTCCACCAGCAGCCCGCTGTGTTCGTCCAGCACGATTTCCGTCAGGCCACCGTGCCGGGCGGCAATGACGGGCAGGCCATGTGCCATGGCCTCGATGGCCACGCGGCCAAAGGGCTCTGGCTCGATGGAGGGCACCACCGCCACGTCTGACGCGGCCCAGACCGTGTCCACGTCACGGGTGAAGGGCTGCCACAGCACAACGCCTTCCTGGCCGGCTTGCCTGATCTGCGCAAGCATGGCGTCGCGGAAGTGGTGCTGGCCGTCCGCCACATCGCCGACGATCAAATAGCGCGTGTTCCGGTGTCGGGGCTGCTGCTGCAACAGCGCAGCCGCCTGGATGAGCACACCTTGGCCCTTCCAGCGGTTCAGGCGCCCCACCAGCGTGACGACGGTGTGTGCCGAGTCCAGCCCCAGCTTGGCTCTGAGCTGCTGTACGGCCTGCGGTGCAGGCGCCACCACATCGTCGATGCCGTTCCACACCACGCTGGACCTGTCCTTCAACTCCGGGCGCCGGCCGGTCAGCCAGGCCTGGGTGGCGCCGGAGTTGCAGACACACCAACCGCCCAACCGGGACAGCAACCATGGGAATCCGGTGGCCGCCAGTGCCGGGGACACCACGATCTCCCGCACATGCCACAGCCGGCGAACCCCGCGCAGCCTGGCCCACAGGCCGCCACCCACGGCGGCGATGGAGTTGATGTAGACCAGGTCAACGGGGCGCCCATCGGTGACCTTGTCCAGAAACCGCACGGTCGCCACCAGGTTGCCCAGCAGGCGGGGCAGCGCCGTGGGCCGCAGCAACTGGCGGGTCAGTTTGCCCACGGGGCCGATGTGGACCTCGATGCCTTCTGCTTGCAGCAAGGGGAGCAACGGCCCTTCGTGCGGCACCACGATCACAGGCGTCCGCCCGTCCTGCTTCAGCGCGCGTACGGCACGGAGCAGTGATTTGTCGGCGCCGTACAGGTCGGCGTCGTGGTGGATGACCAGTATCAAACTCATGCAGTTCGGCGGTGCTTCTGCGCCTGTAGGTCCGTCTTCAAGGGTTGCCAGCGCCCAAGCAAGCTGCGAGCCGGCAGCGGTGTTGCCGCAGAAACAGGCGTTCTGCGGCAACTGGGCATGCTGCTGCCCCGCATGCGGCGGATTGTCGGCCCTTCGCGTTACAGGCCAACTTCTGCGGGCCCCTGGCCTGGGTGGGGGTCTCGTTGTGGCTGCAGCTGCCTCGTGGTGCTGCCGTATGCCGACAAGGCGGCTGCCCACTAGCAGGCTGCTGAAA
Source organism: uncultured Rubrivivax sp. (assembly GCA_964442175.1). Classification (GTDB taxonomy): domain Bacteria; phylum Pseudomonadota; class Gammaproteobacteria; order Burkholderiales; family Burkholderiaceae_C; genus Rubrivivax. The sequence continues at coordinate 9,853 of CAYTWU010000008.1, read as the reverse complement.
TACCACCCAGCCGCCGTGCTGGTTTGGGCTGCGGCTGGGACAATCTGACGGTGCGATCTGACTGAGACCCATGCGCGGCGCTGACACCTTCACCGAGAGCCTGTTCACCATGCGCAAGCTGGAGGACTTTGTGCCTGCCAAGCATCCGCTGCGCGAGATTCGCAAGACCGCCAACGCTGCGCTGGAGAAGTTGGGGCCTGTGCTCACGTCCATGTACGCGGCCGATGTGTTGGGCGGCCGACCCAGCATTGCCCCGGAGAAGTTGCTGCGCGCCATGCTGCTGCAGGTGCTCTTCAGCGTGCGCTCGGAGCGGCAACTGATGGAGCAGGTGCACTACAACCTGCTGTTCCGCTGGTTCATCGGCTTGTCGATGGACGACGCGGTTTGGGTGCCGACCGTGTTCACCAAGAATCGCGAGCGCCTGATTGAGCATGACGCGGTGATCAAGTTCTTCAACGAGGTGTTGGCCATTGCGCAGCAGCGCGATCTGCTCTCGGGCGAGCACTTCAGTGTGGACGGCACGCTGATCCAGGCCTGGGCCGGCCACAAGAGCTTTGTGCCCAAGGATGGCGACAAGGGCGGTGGCGGTGGTGACGGTGGCAGCGGTGGCAACACCAGCAGCAGCGGTGACTTCAAAGGCCAGCGGCGCAGCAACGACACGCACGAATCGAAGACCGACGGCGACGCCAGGCTGTACCGCAAGGGCAACACCGCCAGCGAGCTGCGCTACATGGGCCACACCCTGAGCGACAACCGCCACGGCTTGATTGCCAGCGCCATGGTGACCACGGCCGATGGCTTTGCTGAACGCGAGGCGGCCAAGGCCATGATCAATGACGCCCGGCAGGCGCTGGGTGACGACGAACGCGAAGTCACGCTGGGTGCCGACAAGGGCTACGACGCGAAGGAGTTCATCGACGCCTGTGTGGCGATGAACGTCACACCGCATGTGGCGCAGAACACCTCGGGCAGGAAGTCTGCGGTGCCCGATGAGATCGCGCGCACTGAGGGTTATGCGATCTCGCAGCGCAAGCGCAAGCTGATCGAGCAAGGCTTCGGCTGGGCCAAGACCGTGGGCGGCATTCGCCAGGTGATGATGCGCGGGCTCAAGCGCGTGGACCAGACGTTTGTGCTGACCATGGCGGCTTACAACTTGGTGCGCATGCGCGGCCTGGCACAAGTCCGTCCGCAATGCGCCCTGTGACCGAAGACCGCGCCGAAAACGCATGAAACGCCCTCCAAATCGGTCAAATCCGCGCTCGACATTCTGCATCGCGAGAAACTTGGCAGCCACGACGCAAGACAGGGGCAGAACAGCCTGACTCGGGGCGGTATTTCAGCAGCCTGCTAGAGCCGCATGGTCATCCTTGTGCTAAGGTAGTACCTCGCACTACTTTGACGAAAGCTCCCATGGCTGCTGCCGTCCGCCCAGTGGCGATCAAGATTGACGAGGACACCAAGGCCCGCGTCAAAAAGCTGGCTCAGGCGCGCCAGCGCACGGCGCATTGGTTGATGCGTGAAGCCATCACCCAGTACGTTGATCGCGAGGAAAAGCGCGAGGCATTTCGGCAGCGCACGCTCGAGGCCTGGGAGGCCTACCGCGCCACTGGCCTGCATGTCACCGCAGCAGAGGCCGATGCCTGGCTGGCCCAGCTTGAAGAAGGCAAAGACATCGAACCACCGGCATGCCACGTCTGATTTGGGTGCCGCCTGCGCTGCCGGACGTTCAGCGTCTCCATGGCTTCCTGGCCGCCAGGAATGTCGATGCCGCCAAGCGGGCGGTGAAGGCCATCCGTCAGGGTGTTCAGGTGCTGGCCCAGCACCCTGGCCTTGGCCGTCCTGTCGATGACTTGCCCGAGGCGTTTCGCGAGTGGGTCATCGATTTCGGCGACAGCGGCTACGTGGCCCGCTACCGCCTGGAGCCGGATGCCGTCATCGTCTTGGCCGTGCGGCACCAGAAAGAGGTCGGCTTTTGATCGCGGGCTGAATGGTTCGGTTGAGGCTCCTCGCGGCTCAGTGGCGCCGGAGTGCCTTGGTCAAAGAGAACGTTCACTCATGCAGCAGCCAGCGAACTCCGGGCTGCGTGTTCCAACACAGCGCGCGCCTGGCCGATGGAGACAGCTGTGGAGCCCGTTACCTCCCCGCCTCACCCCGCCATCAACCCCAGCCCGTCAAAACTCCCCACGTTGGGCAGCACCGTCGCCAGATCGGTGGCCGACAGGCCCATCCAGCCGCCCAGCGCTGCGGCCAGCTGCGTCACCGACGTGGTGGGCAGCAGCCGTCCTGATCCGACATCGGTGCTGGTGTTCAGCGCCACGGTGGGGAACAGGCCGTGGATGCGCCCGCCCAGCGTGCCGCCGCCAGCCACGATGTGGTGGCCGCCCCAGCCGTGGTCGCTGCCGTCGCCGTTGTTCAGCAGTGCGCGGCCGAAGTCCGATGCGGTGAACAGCGTCACGCTGGGCAGCAGCCCGGCGGTGTTGAGGTGGTTCATGAACCAGTCGGCCGATGCCGCCACCTGGGCCATCAGGCCGGGCTGGTCGCGCATCTGGTGGGCGTGCGTGTCAAAGCCGCCGATCTGCACCATGAACACCTGGCGGCGCAGACCCAGAGCCGGCGCGGCCTGGATCATGCGCGCCACGATGCGCAGTTGTTTGGCCAGGCCCACCTGGTCCAGCGTGGTGGTGCCGGCGCCCAGGGGCAGCACGGTGGTGGGCAGGGCGGGCACGGGCAGGATGTCCAGCGCCGCTTTCAGCGTGGTGTTGGCCTCCACCGCGCGCTTGAGCACGTTGGTGTACTCGGCTTCCAGGGTGCTGCCGGCGGTGTCGCCCAGCCGGCGGCGCATCACGGCGTTCACGGTGCTGCTGCCGGCCGTCCAGCCGTTGGCCAGTGAGTTGATGGCCACCGGGCCGTCCACGCCCACCTGGTACTGCGTGACGGCGTTGCCTGACAGGAACACCGCGTTACCCGTGGCCGAGATGGCGGTGAACACGGGTTTGTCGTTGGCTGCGGCCAAGGCGTCGCCGATGCGACCGCCCCAGCCGCTGCGCGCACCTTCGGTCTGCAGGCTTTGCCAGGTGCTTTGCTGGTCGTTGTGAGAGAACAGCTTGGCCGGGCAGCCGACGCCGGCGTTGTACTCGGCCAGTGTCAACGGTTGCTCCAGCGGGCCCACGTTGGCCACGATGGCGGCGTGCCCGCTTTGGTACCAGGCGCGCAGCGGCTGCAGTTCCTGCGGCATGCCAAAGCGGCGGCCCCCGGCTTGCCCCCCATGGCCGATGTCCAGCAGCTGGGCTTGGGGCCAGGCCAGATCGGTGCGGGCTGCGGCATAGGCGGCGTACTCGGCGCTGGCGGTCGGCACCACCCAGTTGTGGCTGTCGTTGCCGCCGGCCATGAACAGGCAGACGATGGCGCGGTAGTCGCTGGATTGGGCCAGCGCCTGTTGGGCGCTCAGCGTGCTCAAGGCGCCGATGCCCGCCAGGCCCAGGCTCAGCGGGTGCGCCAGGTGGCGCAGGCCGGGCAGGGTGGCCGCGGCGCCCAGGGCGGCCGCGGCGCGGAAGAAGTGTCGGCGGGAGGTGTTCATCGTTGCACCAAGTACGCAGGGGAGGAGATGGCCGCGAAGACGGCCACGCGGGCGCGGTTCAGGTGGTCGGCGGCGGTCTGGCCGCTCACACCGGCCACCGACTCGGCGATGTCGGCACGCACGCTGGCGGGCATGCGGCCGGCGTAGAGCAGCAGGTCCAGGTGGGCGAGCATGCCGTCCAGGTTGCTGGCCGCGGCCAGGGCGGTCAGCGCGGCGTAGGGGCTGGTCACGTCGCGCCCGCTGCCCGTCCAGCCCAGGCCGCTGGTGGCCATTTGCTGTGCGAGGTTGATCCACTGCGACACGGTGGTCTCGTTCACCAGCTGGAACTCCGGTGCGGTGCTGCCAGTGGCCGAGAGCGCGGTGTTGGGCGGCACATAACCTGGGCGGAAGTAGCCAAACACCGAGGCCGCGTTCAGCGCCTGCTGCTGCAGGCTCTGGCCTTCGTAGGTGGTCATGAAGTCACCGGTGCTGGATGTGGCCTCGAAGGACCGCATCCAGTGCGCCATGCGCAGCACGGGTTCCCGCAGCTTGCCCAGATCGGTGGCCGGTGCGGTGCGTGCTTCTGCGTCCAGCAGCATGGCGCGCACCACGGCGCCCAGGTCGCCCCGAACGCCCTGGCCGTTGTTGTTGAAGACGGCGGCGATGCGGCCCACGTAGCCGGCGCTGGGGTGGCTGGTCACCAGGCGCTGGATCAGCTGCCGTGCGACGAACGGCCCCACGTTGGGGTGGTTGAACAAGGTGTCCAGCGCAATGCGCAGGCTTTCTCGTGCGCCGGTGTTGGCGGGGATGGTGACGGCCCAGGCCTTGCCCGCAAACAGCGGCTTGGCGGCAGTGCTGTGCTGGCCAGGATAGGGTTTCATCGGCAGCAGATCGACTTGCGTGTCGGCAGCCGCCGTGGCCAGGTTGGGGCTCTTCCAGCGGAAGTTGTTGGCCGTGAGTTCGTTGTCCGGGAAGGCCCAGCTCCAGCCGGTGAAGACCTTGGCCATGGCCATCACGTCGGCATTGCTGTAGGTTTCGATGGGCTGGCCGCTGGCGCTGCGTTTGGGGCTGCCGTCGGTGTTCAGCTCCACCAGGCCGATGCTGAAGAGTTGCATCAGCTCGCGCGCAAAGTTTTCGTCCGGGGTGCGGCCGGTGGCGGCGTCCTCCGGCTGGTTGCGCAGGTGCGAGAGGTAGATGCCCATCGCCGGACTGAGTGCGATGGCCTCGATCAGATTGCGGTAGTTGCCAAAGGCGTGCTGGTTCAGCGTGTCCAGGTACTGCGCATGGGCCCGGGTGTGGTGAAACAGGTTGCTGTCGGCGGTGGACACCATCAGCATGTGGTGCAAGGCAAAGGCGGTGCGGCGGCGCAACTGGTCGGGCGCCTGCACCACGTTGGCCCAGAAGCGCTGCGCTGGCCATTGGCTGCTGTAGCTGCTGCCGTTGGGCGGGCGCCAGGCGTCGCCGCGTGCAAAGCGCGCTTGCACGGCGGCCACGAACACCGGCTGGTGTGGCTGCGCGAGTTGTTCGTTCACCCAGCCGGCGGCGCCGAGTTGCACGACTCGGTCGATGTCGGCGGTGGTGGGGCCAAACGTGGCCTGCTGCAGCAGGCGGGATGCGGCAAAACGCGCGCTCTGGTCGGTGGCGGTCGCTGCGGCTGGCCATTGCAGCCGCAGCGAGGCGGCCCCATAGATGGCGCTTTGTCCCGCCACGGTATTGGTGCCGTCGAACGCCGCTGCGCCGGCGCCTCTGTCGATCACGGCGCTGGCGGTGTTGGGGAGCAGGAAGCGATCCCCATCGCTCACGTAGTGCACGTGCAGGTTGCGGTCTTCGGTGCCCACCAGGCCGTCGTTGGTGAAGGTGATGTCGATGCGCGCGCCTTCGGCCAGCACGGCGGGCGGCGTGAAGCTGTAATCCGCCGGGGTGGTACTGGCCACGGTGGCGGTGCCGAGCAGTTGGCCGTTCAGCCGGACCTCCATCTGCGCACCGATGCCGCCGGCCAGATCAGCCCGCGCGCGCACCACCAGCAGGGGTTGTTTGGGTACGGGGGCCGCCGCCACAACGTCGGGCGCGGGCGCCGACGCCGCCACTTCAGGCACTTGCGGCGCTGGCGCGGCTGGTGCCGGTGTGCTGACGGCAGCGGGTGTCTCGGTTTCGTCGCCCCCGCCACCGCCGCAGCCGGCGAGCAGCGCGCCCATGAGCCACAGGCAGGACAGTATTGGGCAGGACAATCGGGCCATGGCAAACCGGGCCGTGGCCGGCCCGCGGAGATCGGGGATGTCTCCTTGTCGTCCTGCCTGGCGCTGCACTTGAGCCGGAGGCGACTTTGCTTACAACTGTGGCGTGTCTCGTGTTGTGGCGACACATGCGATGGCATCAGATGCGTGATGTATGATGTTTTGCATCAATGCAGTTCGGGGTTGGCAATGCGCACCACGCTCTCGATAGACGACGACGTCCTGGCGGCGGCCAAACACCTGGCTGAGCGTGAACAAAAGACCATCGGTGAGGTCATCACGGCCTTGGCACGGCAGGGTCTGTCGCGTCAAAGCCGAGGTGCACGGCCTGAGCGCAACGGCATTCCGTTGCTGCCCAAAGGCAAAGCCATGCAGCCGGTGACGATGGAGTTGGTGAACCAGCTTCGCGACGAACTGCCGTGACGCGCCACCTGCTGGATGTCAACGTGCTCATCGCCCTGGTGGATCCGGCCCACATCCAGCACGATGAAGTGCACGATTGGTTCGGCCGGGTGGGGCACAAGTCGTTTGCCACGTGTCCGATCACTGAGAACGGTTTGCTCCGGATCGTCGGGCATCCGAAGTACCCCAATTCACCTGGCCCACCGAGCGCGGTATTCGCTGCACTGTCCGCGATCCGGGGTTTGCCGGGGCACATGTTCTGGGCCGACAGCATCAGCATCCTGGACGGGACCTGGGTAGATGCGGCGGCCTTGTCCAGCCATGCCCGGGTGACAGACACCTACTTGCTGGCCCTGGCGCGCGCCAACGGCGGCAAGCTGGCGACGCTGGACCACAAACTGTCAGCAGAGGCTGTTGTCGAGGGTCGCACGGCTCTGACCCTGCTTTGAGCGGAGTGCTGCCGCCAGTTCCTTCACACAGCTCGCAGAGACGAATAGGGATAATCCCAGCATGAAAATCACCGTCATCGGCACCGGCTACGTCGGCCTGGTCACTGGAGCCTGCCTCTCCGAAATGGGCAACCACGTCGTCTGTCTGGACGTCGATGCCCGCAAGATCAAGATCCTCAACGAGGGCGGCATCCCCATCCACGAGCCCGGGCTGGAGGCCATCGTCGCGCGCAACCGCGCCGCCGGGCGTCTGCAGTTCACCACCGACGTGGCCGCGGCCGTGGCGCATGGCACGGTGCAGTTCATCGGCGTGGGCACCCCGCCGGATGAAGACGGCTCGGCCGACATGAAGTACGTGCTGGCCGCTGCCGCCAGCATCGGCCGCCACATGACGGACTACAAGGTCATCGTCGACAAGAGCACTGTGCCCGTGGGCACCGCCGACCGCGTCAAACTGGCCATCGCCGCCGAGCTCCAGGCCCGCGGCCTGGAAGGCGCCGAGTTCGCGGTCGTCTCCAACCCCGAGTTCCTGAAAGAAGGCGCGGCGGTGGAAGACTGCATGCGGCCCGACCGCATCGTGGTCGGCGCCGACGACGAACGCGCCATCCTGCTGATGCGTGCGCTGTACCAGCCCTTCATGCGCAACCACGACCGCCTGATGGTGATGGATGTGCGCAGCGCCGAGTTCACCAAGTACGCCGCCAACGCGATGCTGGCCACGCGCATCAGCTTCATGAACGAACTGGCGCTGCTGGCCGAGCGTGTGGGTGCCGACATCGAGCAGGTGCGCAAGGGCATCGGCTCTGACCCGCGCATCGGCACGCACTTTTTGTACGCCGGCACTGGCTACGGCGGCAGCTGCTTCCCGAAGGACGTGAAGGCGCTGATCCACATCGGCCATGAAAACAACATGACGCTGAAGGTGCTGACGGCCGTGGAAGACGCCAACGACCGGCAGAAGCTGGTGCTGGTGGACAAGCTCGTCGCCCGCTACGGCAACGACCTCTCAGGCAGGACCTTCGCGATGTGGGGCCTGGCCTTCAAGCCCAACACCGACGACATGCGCGAGGCCCCGAGCCGCGTGATCGTGGACGAGTTGCTCAAGCGCGGCGCCCAGGTGCGCGCGTATGACCCGGTGGCCATGGACGAGGCCAAGCGCGTGATGGAAGGCCTGCGCGGCATCAGCTTCGTGGCCAGCGCGGCGGATGCCCTGACGGGCGCCGATGCGCTGCTGGTGGTCACCGAGTGGAAGGAGTTCCGCACGCCCGATTTCGACCACATCAAGGCCACGCTGAAAGAGCCGCTGGTCTTTGACGGTCGCAACATCTGGGAACCGGCGCTGATGAAGAGCCTGGGCATCGAGTACCACGGGATCGGGCGGGTTTGAACCCGATGTCTGTGGTGGTATAACGGTTGTTATAACCATCAAGGCGCCCCATGACTGCGCTCAAGCTCACCCAGATCGGCAATTCCGTCGGCGTCATCCTGCCCAAAGAGGTGCTGGCGCGGTTGAAGCTGGAAAAGGGTGACCTGGTGCATGTGACCGACACGCCGGGTGGGGTGACGTTGACGCCTTACGACCCCGCGCTGGAAGAGCAGTTGGCGCTGGGCCGTGAGTTCATGCGCGAGTACAGGGATACCTTCCACCAGCTGGCCAAATGAGCGGGCGGTGGGTCAGCCGCCAGGCGCTGCTGCTCTTGCATGCAGACAGCCTGGCGGAGCACGGCGGTGCCCCGGGGTTGCGTGATGAAGGTTTGCTCGATTCCGCGCTGGCACGGCCTCAGAACCTGGCCTTGCACGCGGAGCCGGATGCTGCCGCGCTGGCTGCTACCTACGCCTTGGGACTGGCGAAGAACCATGCCTTCATCGACGGCGACAAACGAGCTGCGTTCCTGGCAGCCGGCCTGTTCCTGGGCCTGAATGGTTGGCGCCTCAAGGTCTCACAGGCTGAAGCAACGCTGACGGTGATGGCCCTGGCTTCCGGCGACATCGACGAAGCCGCCTTCGCCTCCTGGCTGCGCAGCCACATCCGGCCGCGCACCTGATCAGCCCGCCCGATCAGGCCTCGAACACCCTCGCATCCGCCAGCAGCGGCGCCGCCGCATCCTTGGGCGCCAGGCGCGGCGCCATGCCCGCTGGCAGCGGCCAGTGGATGGCCAGCGCCGGGTCGTCCCAGCGGATGCTGCCTTCGCAATCCTTGGCGTAGACGTCGGTGGTCTTGTAGAGGAAGTGGGTGCCGTCTTCCAGGGCGACGAAGCCATGTGCGAAGCCGGCGGGGATCCACAACTGGCGGTGGTTGGCCGCCGTCAGCTCCAGCCCGAACCAGCGGCCGAAGGTGGGTGAGCTGCGGCGGATGTCCACCGCCACGTCCCAGGCCCGGCCCTTGACCACGCGCACCAGCTTGCCCTGCGCATGCGGTGGCAGCTGGTAGTGCAGCCCCCGCAGCACACCGGTCTGGCTGCACGAGTGGTTGTCCTGCACGAAGGCCGGTGCCGGCGGCAGGCCCAGGGCCTGCAGTTCGGCATCGAAGCGCGGGCCGTTGAAGCTCTCCATGAACCAGCCGCGGTCGTCGCCGAAGACCTGGGGCTCGGCGATCACGACGCCGGGCAACGTGGTGGGGATCAGGGCCATCAGAAGGTCCGCTCGTTCAAGAGGCGCATCAGGTACTGGCCGTAGCCGTTCTTGAGCATCGGCGCGGCCAGGCGTTCGAGCTGGGCGTTGTCGATCCAGCCGTTGCGCCAGGCCACTTCTTCCGGGCAGGCCACCTTCAGGCCCTGGCGGTTTTCCAGCGTGGCGATGAACTGGCCGGCTTCCATCAGGCTGTCGTGGGTGCCGGTGTCGAGCCAGGCGTAGCCGCGGCCCATGATCTCCACGCTGAGCTGGCCCTGGCGCAGGTACTGGGCGTTGACCTCGGTGATCTCCAACTCGCCACGCGCGCTGGGCTTGATGCGGGCGGCGATGTCGCAGACCTGCTCGTCGTAGAAATACAGGCCCGTGACGGCGTAGTTGCTCTTGGGCGTCTTGGGCTTTTCTTCGATCGACAAGGCCTTCTTGTGGGCGTCGAACTCGACCACGCCGTAGCGCTCGGGGTCGTGCACGTGGTACGCAAAGACCGAGGCGCCTTGGGTTTGCCCGTTGGCGCGGTGCAGCAGGCCCTGGAAGTCATGGCCGTAAAAGAGGTTGTCGCCCAGCACCAGCGCGCTGGGGCCCTG
>CAYTWU010000007.1:0-34058 GCA_964442175.1 uncultured Rubrivivax sp. | reverse complement strand
ACCCTCCGCGCTGCGCGCTTCGGGATGAGCGCTTGGGAGCGGCCCGGCGCGCTCATGCCGGCACCATGCGGCGTGCGATGTCCAGCTCCGCCAGCAGTTCGGGCAGCGGCGGGATGTGGTCGTCGCGTTCGATCATCGTGTGCACCGGGCCGAAGCGGGCCAGCGCCTGCCGGTACAAGGCCCACACCGGGTCGGCCACCGGGTGGTCGTGGGTGTCGATCAGGTGGTCGCCGTGGTCGGTGTGGCCCGCGAGGTGGATCTGCCGCACGCGGCCACGCGGGATGCCGCGCAGGAACTCCGCTGCGTCAAAACCGTGGTTGACGGCGCTGACGTGCACGTTGTTCAGGTCCAGCAGCAGTTCGCAGTCGGCTTCTTCGCACAGGTGGTGCAGGAACTGTGCTTCGCTCATCGTCGAAGCGCTGAATTCGAGGTAGCTGGAGACGTTTTCCACCAACATGCGCTGGCCCAGCGCGTCCTGCACGCGCTGGACGTTTTGTACGACGACGGCGAGCGCCTCGTCGGTGTAGGGCAGCGGCAGCAGGTCGTGCAGCTGCCGGCCGTGCACACCGGTCCAGCACAAATGGTCCGACACCCACAGCGGCTGCACGCGCCGCGCGAGCGCGGCGATGTCACGCAGGTACTTCGCATCGGGCCCGGCAACGCTGCCCAGAGACAGGGCCACGCCGTGCATGGCCATCGGGTAACGCTCGCGGATGGCGTCCAGCATCACCAGCGGCTTGCCACCCGGCACCAGGTAGTTGTCGGACAGGATCTCCAGCCAGTCCACCACAGGCGCTTCGTCCGCGAGGAAGTCGCGGTAATGCGCCGTGCGCAGGCCCAGGCCGAAGATCCCGGACATCAGGTCACTTCTTGGCGACCAGGTCGCCGATGGTGCCGCCCTTGGTCAGGCACTCGGCCGCGGCCATGCCCTTGAAGCTGTGGCCCTTGCAGGCGTTCTGGCCCTTGCAGGCGTTTTCCGTGGTCTTGCAATCGGCATTGCCCTTGCAGCTGTGCAGGCCGTAACAGTGCACCTTGTCGGTGGCGGCCACGGCCAGGCCGCTGCTGCCGGCCGGCGGGGCGGCGGCGAAGGCGGCGGTGGACAGCGCAAACATCGCCGCAGCGGCGGCCAGGGCGGGGTTGGAACGGGTCATGGTGGGAACTCCTGTGGGGGTTGAGGCTTTTCAGGCCGGCTCGGTGAACCGGTCAGAGGCTGCGTCGTGCTGCAGCGGCCATCCTTACGCAGGCCCCGGGAAAGCACGGGGTCCGCCACGCCGGCAAGCGTCTATGTTCTGTATACGGAGTACAGAACACCATGCCCGCAGAACTGCACCGTCTGGACACCGCGCCCGATCTGGTCGACCAGGTCTACCGCGCCTTGGTGGACGCCATTGCCAGTGGCGCACTCGCGCCCGGCCAGCGCATCACGCAGGACCACCTGGCCGAGCAGCTGGCCGTGTCGCGCCAGCCGGTGCTGCAGGCCTTGCGGCTGCTGAAGGCCGACGGCCTGGTGCAGGACGCGCCGGGCCGCGGCCTGCAGGTGGCGCCGCTGGCCGCCGCCGGCATCGCCCAGGTCTACGCCGTGCGCGGTGCGCTCGATGCGCTGGCCGCGCGCCTGGCGGCGCAGCGCCGGGTCGTGTTGCCACCTGCGTTGCTGAAGGCCGGCCGCGCCGCCGCCAAGGGCCGCGACGTGATGGCGATGATCGACGCCGACCTGGCCTTCCACCGTGCGCTCTACGCCGCCAGCGGCAACCCGCTGATCGAACGCAGCGCGGCGCCGCACTGGTGCCAGATCCGCCGCGCGATGGGCGCCGTGCTGCAGGCCGGTGCCGCGCGCCGCACCGTCTGGGACGAACACGCGGCCATCGCCGAGGCGGTCGCCGCGGGCGATGCCGACCGGGCCGCCGACCTGGCGCGCCGCCATGGCGACGACGCCAGCCACCACCTGGGCCGTGCGCTCGCCGCGCTGCCCGCCACCGCAGGAGACACCCCCCGATGAAGCTGACCCCGGAACAACACGCGCAGTTCGAGCGCGACGGTTACCTGTTCTTTCCCTCGTTGTTCACGCCCGACGAGGTGGCCACGCTCAACGCCGCCGTGCCCGCGCTGTACGCGCGGCGCGAGGCCTACAACGTGCGCGAAAAGGGCAGCGACGCCGTGCGCACCAACTTTGCCGCGCACCTGTACAGCGAGCCGTTCGCCAGGCTGGCACGCCACCCGCGCATGGTCGAGCCGGTGCAGGACCTGTTCGGCGAAGCGCTGTACATGCACCAGTTCAAGATCAACGGCAAGATGGCTTTCGAAGGTGATGTCTGGCAATGGCACCAGGACTACGGCACCTGGAAAAACGACGACCTGATGCCCACCGAACGCGCCATGAACGTCGCCATCTTCCTGGACGACGTGAATCAGTTCAACGGCCCGCTGATGTTCATCCCCGGCAGCCACCGGCGTGGTGTGGTGGAGGCCAAACACGACCTCAGCACCACCAGCTACCCGCTCTGGACGGTGGACAACGCGTTGATCACGCAGCTGGTCGAGCGCGCCGGCGGCAAGGAAGGCGGCATCGTCTCGCCCCAGGGCCCGGCCGGCTCGATGATCCTGTTCCACAGCTGCCTGGTGCATGCCTCCACCAGCAACCTCAGCCCCTGGAACCGGGTGAGCGTCTACCTGAGCCTGTGTGCGGTCAGCAACCACATCCGGCGTTTCAAGCGGCCGGAGTACATCGCGCACCGCGAATTCGACGCCATCCAGTGCCTGCCGGACGATTGCCTGCTCAAGCCTTACCCGGTGGACCTGCCCTGGCGCGACGGCATGCCGGCGCGCGCGCTGGAAACCTCGCTCGATGAACTGAGCTTCAAGTCATGAGCACACCCCTGTACGCCAAGCTGCAGCAGCGCGCCGCCGAGGGCCGCCCCATCCGTGTGGGCCTGATCGGCGCCGGCAAGTTCGGCAGCATGTACCTGGCCCAGATCCCGCGCACACCCGGGGTGCACCTGGTCGGCATCGCCGACCTCAACCCCGAGGCCGCCTGCCGCAACCTGGCCCGTGTGGGCTGGGAAGCCCAGCGCATCCAGGCGCCCAGCCTGGACGCCGCGCTGAAGGACGGCCGCACACACGTGGGCGACGACTGGTTGGCCCTGGTGCGCCACCCGGCCATCGACGTCATCGTCGAATGCACAGGCCACCCCATCGCGGCGGTGGACCATTGCCTGGAAGCCTTCACGCAGCACAAACACGTGGTCAACGTGACGGTGGAGGCCGACGCCTTCTGCGGCCCGCTGCTGGCGCGGCGCGCGCAGGAAGCCGGCGTCGTCTACTCGCTGGCCTTCGGCGACCAGCCGGCGCTGATCTGCGACCTGGTGGACTGGGCGCGCACCTGCAGCTTCCCGGTCGTGGCCGCTGGGCGCGGCCACAAGTGGCTGCCGCACTTTGCGCAGAGCACACCCGAGACGGTCTGGGGCTACTACGGCCTCACGCCCGAGCAGGCCACACGCGGCGGGCTGAACCCGAAGATGTTCAACAGCTTCCTGGACGGCTCCAAACCCAGCATCGAAAGCACCGCGGTGGCCAATGCCACCGGCCTGGCCGTGCCCAGCAACGGCCTGCTCTACCCGCCGGCCAGCGTGGCCGACATCCCGCGGGTCACCCGCCCCCGCAGCGAGGGTGGTGTGCTGGAGCAGAAGGGCATGGTCGAGGTCATCAGCAGCCTGGAGACCGATGGCCGTGTGATCCCGTACGACATCCGCATGGGCGTGTGGGTCACGGTCGAAGCCGAGACCGATTACGTGAAGAACTGCTTCGAGGAATACAACGCGCACACCGACCCCAGCGGGCGTTATTTCACGCTCTACAAACGTTGGCACCTGATCGGGCTGGAGGTGGGTTTCAGCGTGGCCAGCGTCGCGCTGCGTGGTGAACACACCGGTGCCGCCTCGCACTGGAACGCCGACGTGGTGGCCACCGCCAAACGCGACCTGCAGCCGGGCGAGCTGCTCGACGGCGAAGGTGGTTACTGCGTCTGGGGCAAGCTGCTGCCGGCCACCACCAGCGCCGCGATGGGCGGCCTGCCGCTGGGCCTGGCGCACGACGTCAAGCTGGTGCGGCCGGTGAAACAAGGCCAGAGCCTGACCTGGGACGATGTGGCGATGGACACCAGCACGCGGGCTTATGCGCTGCGGCGCGAGATGGAACAACTCTTCCGCGTTTGAAACGCGGGCATGAAAAAGGGGCCCCGCGGGGCCCCTTGTTTCGCGACACGCCGAACCGGGTTCAGACGCGCGGTGCTTCGCTGTTCACACGCACCAGCAGCTGGCCGGCATGCTCCGGCGATGACAGGCTGGTGACGCCGGAGAAGATCGTCAGCGTGAGGACCAGGGACAGGGCAAAAGAGACGATGCGGGCGGTGCGGGGGGTGGTCATGGTGGGCTCCAGTGCGGTGGGTTCGGTGTGGCGATGGATGAATGATCGGCGTGTGCACCCCGTTCTTCCAGCGCGCTGCGATGAACGGCCAACGCCGCGCGCTGAAGCGCCGACCGCGGCGATGAACGGCACCGTTTCATGAGTGGCCAGCACCGTGCAACCGCTGCGCCGGGCGTGCTGCTGATCGACAGCATCACGCAGCTGACCGCCGCCGATGCCGGCGTGTGGGCCGTCAGTGGTTCACACGGCGGCACCAGCGCCGCGGCCTATGCAGGGGCGCTGCCGCTGGCTGGTGCGGTGTTCAACGACGCCGGTGTCGGCAAGGACGCCGCGGGCATCGCCGGCCTCGCGCTGCTGCAGGCCGCGGGCACGCCCGCCGTCGCGGTGGCACACGATTCGGCGCGCATTGGTGATGCGCGTGACACGTGGCAGGCGGGTCGCATCTCGCACGTGAATGCTGCCGCGGCGGCGCTGGGCCTGCGGCCCGGCCAGCCGCTGCAGACCGCCTTGTTGACCATCCTGAAATGACAACGGCCCCGCCGAAGCGGGGCCGTTGTTGCGCCACGCAGCGCGTGGGGTTGTCAGCTGCGCGGGGCTTGTTCGGCTTGCACCAGCACCGCACCGTGGTGGGCCGGCACGGCCAGGCTGGTGACGCTGGCGAAGACGCCGAAGGTCATCACGAAGGAGAGGATCAGGGCGGCGGCGTGGGTGCTGGTGAAGGCGTTGCGGGCGGTGTTCATGGTGCGGTTCCTTGTGCTGCGTGGCGTTGCGATGGATGAACTATCGGTGTTCACCGGCGAGCGCGAAAGCCACCTGCGACGAGCCGACGGCGGCGTGGGATGAAGCGCCATCCACGCCGATGAACCGCGGCCCTCAGCGCGCGGTCAGGGCCGCAAACAAGCGCCCGCGGACCAGGCCCAGCGCCTGGGCGCGGCCTGCGCTGGCGCTCGACACCAACGACGTGACCGCCACCACCAGACCCAGCGGCGGGTGCACCCACAGGTATTGGCCGCCAAAGCCCAGGCCGAAAAACGTGGCCCGCTGGCCGGCGCGTGCCGGCACCACCCACCAGCCCAGGCCGTAGGGCAGGCCGCCCGGCGCGCCGCCGGCGCTCTGCGCTTGCGTGGCGGCCAGCCGGTAGGCTGCCGGCAGAGGCGTGTCGCCCTCGGCCAGCATCGCCTCACCCAGCCGCGCCAGGTCGCCGGTGCGCAGCTGCAGGCCCAGCGCGCCCAGGCTGTGGCCTTGTGGGCCGGTGGTCCAATCGAACGTGGTGATGCCCAGCGGCGCGAACAGGTGCCGCTGCGTGTAGTCGGCCGTCTTCTGCCCCACGGCCCGTTGCAGGGCGATCGACAGCAGGTTCGAGCAGAAGTTGTCGTACTGGAATCGTTCGCCCGGCGCGCTGGCGAAGGGCCGGCTGCCGATGGCCAGCGGGTCGTCCCACTGGCGGCGGGTGAGCGGCGCGCCGGTGTCGAAGCCTGCGGTCAGCCCCAGCAGGTGGCGCCAGCTCAGCGCCCGCATCGCGCGGCCGTCGGCCACGTCCTGCAGCTCGGGCAGCAGCGGCAGCAGCGGCCGGTCCAGGTTGTCGATCTCGCGCCGGGCCAGCGCCACGCCCACGGCCATGCTCAGCACGCTCTTGGTGACGGACTGCAGGTCGCGCAGCGTCTGCGGGCCGCTGCCGGCGCGGTGGAACTCGAAGCGGACCTGGCCGCCGTGGCGTGCCACCACGCTCTGCACGTCGGGCAATTCGTCTTCGATGTGGCGGGCCAGCGCGTCGAAGGCCGGCTGTGCGCCTGCCGGCTTCGTTGCCAGCAGGCCCAGCAGCAGGTGGCGGCGTTGCATGGCCCATCGTAGCGCGGCCCTCCAATGCAAACGGCCCCGCCGGAGCGGGGCCGTTGCTGCACCACGCAGCGCTTGGGGTTTCAGCTGCGCGGGGTTTGGTCGGCTTGCACCAGCATCGCGCCGTGGTGGGCTGGCACGGCCAGGCTGGTGACGCTGGCAAACACGCCGAAGGTCATCACGAAGGACAGGACGAGGGCGGCGGCGTTCAGGGTGCGGGTGGTGTTCATGGTCGGTTTCCTTGGGGGCTGCGTGGCGTTGCGATGACTGAACTATCGGTGTTGCCTCGCCAACGCGATACCCGTCTGCGACGAGCCGACGGCGGCGATGGATGAAGCGCCATGCACGCCGATGAACCGCCACCGCTGGCCCCTGACAATCCCCCGATGGAAACCCCCCGCATCCATTGGCAGGAAGCTGGCCAGCCCCGCAGCGCGCGCTGGCGCTCGGAACGTGGCGCGGCGCCGCCGCAGCGGGTGCTACTCGCCCACGACACCACGCCGGCCGACACCGTCTACCGCGCCGCCTGCGAAGGCACGGCCTGGTTGTGGCGTGGCGATTTCCACCAGGCGCGGCAAATGCTGCAGGCGCTGGACCGGCGGCTGGACCGCGTGCCCCAGCGCCACCAGCGCCGCGCCCCGGTGGCGCCACTGGCCGCGGGCGACCCGGCCGCCTTCCACCGCCACCGCCAGGCGCAGGCGCACCGGGCGCGGGTGCTGGGCGCGGTGCTGGTGGCGCTGGACGCCGAGCAGGTGCTGGACTTGCGCCGGGCGCCCGATGTGCGCGAGGCCTGCAACCAGGCCTGGGGGCCGGACGTGCAGGCCGAGCCCTGCGTGGTCTCGCTGCGCGAGCTGATGGGCATCACCAGCGCGCACGAGTGGCGCCGCCAGGGCGTGCCGGTGCCGGCGCTGGGCGCCCGCATCCACCCGCACTACGGCGTGTTTTCGCCGCTGCGGGGTGAATACGTGGCCCTGGTGGCCGAGGCCCCGCTGCCGGCCTGGGGGCCGGACGGCGGCATCGCCTTCGACATCGGCACCGGCAGCGGCGTGCTGGCGGCGTTGTTGGTGCAGCGCGGCGTGGCGCAGGTGGTGGCCACCGACCTGGACCCGCGCGCCCTGGCCTGCGCACGCGAGAACCTGGACCGCCTGGGCGTGGCCGAGCAGGTGCAGCTGGTGGCGGCCGACCTGTTCCCCGAAGGACAAGCCGACCTGATCGTCTGCAACCCACCCTGGTTGCCGGCGCGGCCCAGTGCGCCCGTCGAACGTGCGGTCTACGACGAAGATGGCCGCATGCTGGCCGGTTTCCTGGCCGGGCTGGCGGCGCACCTGCGCCCGGGCGGCCAGGGCTGGCTGCTGATGTCCGATCTGGCCGAACACCTGGGCCTGCGCACGCGGGCCAATCTGATGGCCGGCATCGCCGCCGGCGGGCTGCGGGTGCTGGGCCGCCACGACACCCGCCCCCGCCACCCCAAGGCCGGCGACGCCGCCGACCCGCTGCACCTGGCGCGTGCGGCCGAGGTCACCTCGCTCTGGCGCCTGGGTGTGACGGGCTGAACCTCAGGCCCTGAAACGACAACGGCCCCGCCGGAGCGGGGCCGTTGTTGCGCCACGCAGCGCGTGGGTTTGTCAGCTGCGCGGGGCTTGTTCGGCTTGCACCAGCACCGCACCGTGGTGGGCCGGCACGGCCAGGCTGGTGACGCTGGCGAAGACGCCGAAGGTCATCACGAAGGAGAGGATCAGGGCGGCGGCGTGGGTGCTGGTGAAGGCGTTGCGGGCGGTGTTCATGGTGTGGTTCCTTGGGCTGCGTGGCGTTGCGATGGATGAACTGTCGGTGTTCACCGGCGAGCGCGAAAGCCATCTGCGACCAGCCGACGGCGGCGCTGGATGAAGCGCAGGCGAGGGCGACGAACGGTGGCCTCAGCCGTCGGGCGTGACATCGCCCGCCGGCCTTCGCCAGCCGTGCAACCCCTTCCGGGGCTGCACGTGCAGGCTCAGTCCACCGGCCAGGGCATCGCCCCTGGCAGCGGCGGCTCGGGTTGAGCCGGCGCGGCCTGCCCGCTGTCCACCCCCCGCCACCAGGGCTGCACCGCCCGGCCGGCGGCCTGCGCCGGCTCCACCGGCTGGCCCAGCGTGGGCATCAGCAGCGGCACGCCCAGCGGCTCGGCCAGTGCCAGCAGGGTGTCGGCTGGTTCGTCCCAGGCGTGCATCGCCAGGCTGAAGGTGCCCCAGTGCACCGGCAGGAACACGCCGCCGCCCAGCAGCGCATGGGCTTTCAGCGCGTTCGCCGGGCCCAGGTGGATGTCGCCCCAGGCGGGGTGGAAGGCGCCCACCTCCAGCATCACCAGGTCAAAGGGCCCGAGGCGATCGCGGATGCTGGCGTACTCGCTGGTGAGCCCGGTGTCGCCGCTGAAGAACACCGCGTGCCGCGGCCCGCGGATCACCAGCGACGACCACAGCGTGGCATTGCGGTCCTTCAGCCCGCGGCCCGAGAAGTGCTGCGACGGCGCGGCGGTGATCTGCAGCCCGGTGCCGGGCACGGCGTGGGTTTCCCACCAGTCCAGCTCGGTGATGCGCTCGGGTGGCACGCCAAAGGCCTGCAGGTGGGCACCGACGCCCAGCGAGGTGACGAAGGGCACGGCCGTGTGCCGCGCCATCGCGCGCACCGTGGGGTAGTCCAGGTGGTCGTAATGGTCGTGCGAGACCAGCACCACGTCCGGCGTGGGCAGGTGGCTCAGCCGCAGCGGGGCGGGTTGGAAGCGCTTGGGCCCGGCCAGGCGCGACGGTGACGCCCGTGGGCCCCAGACCGGGTCGGTCAGCACGCGGTGGCCGTCGATCTCCACCAGCACGGTGGAGTGGCCCAGCCAGGTGGCGCGCAGGCCGCTGGCCGGCGGCTGCAGCCACAGCGGCCGTGGGTCCTGGCTGGGCAGGGCGTGGCGCGGCACGCGGCGTTCGCCGCCGCACAGGAACTGCGCCACCGAGGGCATGGCCACGGCGGGGTCGCGCAGCCCCGGCGCGATGGGGTGCAGGTTGCGGAAACCCCCGCCGGCCCAGCGCGGCGAGGCCTGCATGCGTTCGAGGCGCTCGCCCTCTGCGCGTCTGCCCAGGCTTTTCATGCGGGTGACGATACCCGCGCCAGGCGGTCAGCGGGTGGTCACAGGGCCATCACAGCCGCGCGCACTGGTCTTCCTTCAGCGGCGCGCGGTTGCCGCCACCGGTGGGCGCCGGGACGTTTTCCTTGCACTGCAGGTTGCCGTTCATGCGGTTGTTCAGCAGCGTCACACCGCCGGTGTTCTGGAAGGCCTGCAGTGCACCGCCGACGATGTTGCCGCTGGCGGCCACCGGGCCGGTCTGCTCGTCGAACAGGATGTCGCCGTTGATGCGCGCCTTGTCGATGCTGGCCGAGCCGCCCTGCACGATCTGCACCGAGCCGCCGAAGGTGGACCGGCCCGTCACGGTGACGTCGGCCGCACCCTCGGCCTGCAGGTTGCCCACCACGGCCACGCTGGTGGCGCGCAGCGTGGCGCCGGTGCCCACCACGATGCTGCCCTGGGCGCGGGTGCGGTTGAGCACGCAGCTGGCACCGTCGGGCACGAAGATGTTGACCAGCGACACGGCGCCCACGGTGCCGGTGCAGCGGAATTCTTCGGCTTGGGCTGGCAGTGCGGCCAGCGTGAGGGCAGTCAGGCCCAAAACGAAAGTGGTCTTCATGGGGATCTCCTGGCGGGTTGTCGCGCGGGATGCGCTAACTACGGAGTGGCCAGGTTCACAAAAAGTACACAACTCAGGGGCAGGTCGGCCCCGGCGCTTGGGTGTCGGTCACGGCGGCCGCCGCATCGATCGCCTTCAGCGGGCCGGTGCACAGCGGCGCGCTGCGGTCTTCCAGGCGCTTGAGCACGTCCTCGCTCAACCATTGGCGCTGGGGCGCGCGGCGCGGCTGGCCGCCGGGCGGCAGGGTGGCCATGACCAGTGCCGCAGCGCCCGTGGCCAGCGGTGCCGCCATCGAGGTACCGGACCAGACGCCATAACCACCACCGGGCACGGTGCTGGTGATCAGGTCGCCCGGCGCGGCCAGCTTGATCCAGCTGCCAAAGTTGGAAAACCCGGCCTGCGTGCCCTGCGCGGTGCTGGCGCCCAGGGCGCGTGAGCCTTTCACCACCTCGGCCGCGGGGTACCACAGCTCATCCGGGCTGCCGCCGTTGCCGGCGGCCGCCACCACCGCGGCACCATGGTTGCGCGCGCAGCGCTGGCGGTCGGCGCGGTAGGCCGGGTGGTCGTAGCCGTCGTCGTCGTCCAGGTTGCAGCTCACCAGGCCCACCACGCGCGCCAGCATCTCGGTGGGCTGGGTGCTGCCCAGGCTCAGGTTGATCAGGTGGGCGCCGTCGTCGGTGCCGGGCTGGCCGTCCGGGTCCACGGCCCAGAGCAGGCCGCGCGCCAGGGACCAGGCCGTGCCGCTGCCCTGCGGGCCCAGCACACGCACCGGCATCAGCTTGGCGCCGGGCGCGGCCAGGGCCACCAGGCCGGCCACGTGGGTGCCGTGGCCGAAGCCCAGGTCGGCGCGGCTGCCCACCTCGGACGGGTCGTTGTCGCCGTCCACGAAGTCACGCCCCAGCACGGCGCCGTTGACGGTGGCAAAACGCCCGGCCAGGGCCGGGTGGGCCAGGTCGACGCCGGTGTCCAGCACCGCCACGCGCACACCGGTGCCGGTGCTGCGGGCATGGGCCTCGGACAGCCGCAGCGCGTCAGGCGCCCATTGGTCGGCGTACTCGCCGGCGTCGCTGCCGATGGCCCACTGCGAATTTTTCGTGGCCTCGGGGGACACGCTGTCCACGTTGGACTCGGCCAGCAACACGCCCGGCGTCTGGCGCAGGGCCGTCAGCACGGGCCCGGGGTCGGTGCCGGTCGGCACTTCCAGCAGGTGGATGGGCCGGCGGCCGAGCTGGTCCTTCACGGTCAGCCCCAGGCCGGCGGCGATGGGGCCGATGCTGGCGCCGCGGGTCAGTTCGACGACGACCAGCGTGGCCGCGCTGGCCGGCAGCAGGCCCAGGCTGGAACCGAGGGTGATGGCCAGCGCCATCCGACGAAGGGTGTTGTGCATGGGGGCGTCTCTCCTGACCGACAGAGCAGTCTGCCCGCTGCCTGATACGTCAGGCCCCCCGAAATCGGTGGGAACCGGTGGAAACAG
The DNA here is from genome assembly GCA_964442175.1 of uncultured Rubrivivax sp. GTDB lineage: Bacteria > Pseudomonadota > Gammaproteobacteria > Burkholderiales > Burkholderiaceae_C > Rubrivivax. The sequence goes on along the minus strand of CAYTWU010000007.1, from coordinate 22,622 downwards.
GGGCTCAACCCCGCCCGTGCAGCGCCACCCCGGCCCAAAGCCACGGATGGGCGCCCTGGCGTGCCAGGCCGAGTTGCGCCGATTGCAAGGCCACGGCCGGCCGCACGCCGGCCTGCAGCTGCTGGTAGAAGCCGCTCATCAAGTGCGCACTGGCTTCGTCTTGCACCGGCCAGAGCGTGGCCAGCACGTTGCGGGCGCCGGACTGCAGGCCGGCGCGCACCAGGCCCAGCAGTTCCCCGCCCGGGTCGACACGGCTGACACCGGTTTCGCAGGCCGACATCGCCACCAGCGACACGTCCAGCTGCCAGCGTCTCAGGTCCATCAGCGTCAGCGGGCCGTCGGCCAGCTGCAGCTCCGAAAACGCCGGGCTGTCGGCGCGGAAGCGGCCGTGGCAGGCCAGGTGCAGCAGCCGGGCCTGGGGTGCCGCCTGGCGCAGCGCCGCCCCCGTGGCCTGGCCTTCCGCCAGCACCTGGGTGCCCGGGCCCAGCGCCGCGGCCACCGCCTGCACCTCGGCCGCCACCCAGGGCAGGGCGGGACCGCCGACACCCACCACCAGGGCCGGGCCCGCCGACGGCAGGGGCCGGCCCTGCAGGCGCAGCCAGACCTCGGCACTGGGCGCGAGCGTCAGTGTGTGGCGCGCCAGCAGCCAGTCCTGCCCGTCGTGCAGCGCAGCAAACGGCAGGTAGTGCAGGCCGCGGTGTGGCACCACCACCACGTGCCGGGCGTCGCACAGACCGGGCAGCAGCGGCGCCCAGATCTGGTGGTACAGCGCCTGCAGCCGGGTCTGCACCCGGTGCTGCAGCTGCGCCGCGTGCCGCTGCAGCGAGGGGCTGGCCCCGAAGCGCCAGGTGTCGAACTGGAAGCGCAGCGCCCGCAGTTGCTCGTCCATGCCCTGCACCGGCGTGCTGACCGACCAGAGCCCGTCGCGCCGCACGACGACGCCATGCACCTGGTCCGCCGCCAGGTGGAACAGCACCACGGCGGTGTCGGGCTGCAGCCGGGCCTGCAGCGCCGCGGTGTGGAGGGCCTGCGGGCCCTGCCGGCGGTGGCGCGGGTCGGCCGCCACCGCCTGCCCGGTCAGCGCCAGCCGGCGCCGGGTTTCCAGCAGGCTGTGTTCCAGCGCCTGCCGACGCGTGTCGTCGCCTTCGACCACGGCCTCCTGCCAGCGCGCGCGCAACCAGTGCAGTTGCGTGTGTTCGGCCGCCGGGGCGGGCGCCGCGCGGTCGCCCGGCAGGCTGGCCGCGAGCACACGCGCGCGGCCGGCTTCGATGGCCTGCAGCAGTTCGGCCGGCTCCCCGCGCGCAGCGGCCAGCTGCACCAGGCGCTCGTGGGCAAACTCCGCGTCGCCGCCCAGGGCGACGCGGATGTCGTCGTCGTCCAGGCCCTGGCGTTCGTCGTCCACCATCGCGAGCACCTGCTCGTAGTGGCCACGGGCCTGGGCCAGGTGCTGCGCATCCTCCGCGATGCGGCCCAGCAGGCGCAGGCCCAGGCGGCGCACCGTGGGCAGGTCGGGCGCCGCGGCCAGGGTCTCGGCGACCACGCGGCTGGCCTCGTCGGCCTGCCCCACGGCGTGCAGGGCACAGGCTTCCAGCGCCCGCGCTTCCAGCAGCCAGCCGCGGATGCCGCTGGTCGCCAGGCCGTGCACGGCACGGCGGGCGCTGGCCAGCGCGGCGGGGCCATCGGCGGCCTCCAGCGCCACCCGGGCCGCGCACAGGTCGGCATAGGCCAGGGCCGTGGGGTGGCCCAGGTCCACATACCGGGCGCGCGCCTGCTGCAGGCCTGCCAGCGCGCGGGGATGTTCCCCCTGCAGGCCCAGGGCACGGGCCCGTTGCACCTGGGCCCAGGCGGCTTCGGCGGGGGCGGCCATCTGGTCGGCCTGGGCGATGACCTGGTCGTAGAGCTGCACGGCCTCGCGCAGCAGGTTCACCGCCAGGTAGGCGTCGGCCAGCGCGGCTTCTGCTTCGATGCGGCGCTGTGGTGGCGCGTGGGCGGCGGCCAGCTGCGCACAGGCCGCCACCAGCGCCTGCAGCGCCGCCTGCCAGCGGCCCCGGTGCAGCTCGATGCGGCCGATGGCCTGCTCGGCATGGGCCGCCGAGATGGCAAAACCCCGCGCCCGCGCCCGCATCCGTGCGCGTGCATTCACGCGCAAGGCGTCGTCGAAGCGGAACTGCCAGGTGAGCGCGTTGGCGAGTGCGATGTCGGCCACGATGGAATGTTCGGCGTCGTCGGCACGCGCAAACCGCACCGCCGCCTGGCGGAACAGCGTTTCGGCCTCGGCATGCCGGTCCTGGCGCGACAGCATGGTGCCCAGGTTCAGCTCGATCTTGCCGGCGGAGCGTTCGTCACCGGTCTGCAGGAACAGCTGCAAGGCGTGGCGGGCGCGTTCGGCGGCGTCGTCGTCGCGGCCCATCATGGCCAGCGCCACCATCTGCGGCACCTGGGTCTCGGCGGCGTGCTGGGCGTCGCCCAGCGCGGCAAAACCGGCCTGGGCCTGCTCCAGGCGCAGCAAGGCCTGCGCCAGCTGGCCCTTGGCCAGGCTGGCAATGCCCTGTGCCCAGTCGGCCAGGGCCTGGATCTCCAGCTGGTCCTCACCGCGGGTCAGCGCCAGGGCGGCCAGCTCGTCGGCCGCGGTTTCTGCCTGGGTCGGATCGGTGTGCCAGGCCTCGTAGCAGCGCGCCTTCAAGGCCCAGGCCCGGGCCCGCAGCGGCACGGCCGGCGTGTTCACCTGGGTCGGCGTGCAGCCTGGAGGTGCATCAGCGGCAGCACGATCTCCCAATCGTCGCCCTGCAGCGTGAGGGTGGCTTCGCCTTCGGGCACACCCTGGAAACTGAACTCGCAGAGTTCGTTCCACGCCACCTCGCCACGGTAGGCACCGACCGCGAGCTGCGCACGTCCGGTGGCGTCCGGGCCCAGGACCTGGCCACTGAGCAGCCAGCCCTCACCTTCCGGGCTGATGCGCAGGTCCACATCCCGGCCCTCGGCACTGAACAGGATCTGGCGTGTGTCCTCACCCATGTTGCGCACCCCCGCGACCTGGGCGCCGAGACCGGCGCTGTCGAACTGCAGGCGTGCCGCCAGCGTGCGCAGCAGGCGGGGCGCGGTGGCTGCCGGGCGCCGGGCCTGGAAGATCTGCAGCGCGCGGTGGATCACCGGCTCCGGCGCGTCCACGAGCAGACGGCTGCGCAGCAGGGCGGCGGTCAGGTCGTCGTCGGAATCGGTCGCAGGTGTCATCGGAGGCTCCATCCCATCAGGGCATTCGGCACACAGAGCATGTGCACCCCCCTGAAAATACAAGATCAGTTACATCTCGGCCAAGATGTTGCGCAACTTGGCCAGGCAGCGGGCCCGGGTGGGGCCGATGCTGCCTTCGGCCATCTGCAGGCGCCGCGCAATCTCGTCGTAACCCAGGGGCTCCTCCTGCAGGAACAACAACTCCACGAACTGCCGGTCGCGCGGGGCCAGGCGGTCGACGGCCTGGCGCAGGCGGTCCAGGTCCTGCAACGCGGCGAGCTGGGCCTCCTGCAGCGGCGCGGGGTCCACCTCGGCGTCGATGGCGTCGCTGGCTTCTTCGCCGGTGGCCATGCGCTGGCGCTCGGCCAGCAGACGCAGGGTCTCCCGCTTGGCGGTGGTGACCAGCCAGGCGCGCACCCGGCTGCCGTCGTCCAGCCGATCCAGTGATTCGTACAGGCGCTGGAACGCGATCTGGAACACGTCCGCGGCCAGGTCGTCGCCGAGGCCGGCGCGCCGGGGCACGGTGTAGACCAGGCGTTGGTAGCGCCGGACCAGCGTGCTCCAGGCGGCCGCCTGACCGTCGCGGCAGCGCTCGACCAGGGCTGCGTCAGAGAGTTCGGAGACATCCACGCCTGCATCATGCCACTGGCCGCGGTGCCGACCGCCCGGCGCGCTTCAGGGGCAAGGGGTGTCGTCGCCCGGCTGGTCCCACACCGCCGCCGCGGCATCCAGCTGCCGGATGGAGGTGCCACACAGCAGCGCACTGCGGTCTTCCAGGCGTTTGGCCACGTCCTCGGGCCGCCATTGGCGCAGCGTCGGGCGGCTGCCGTCGCCGCCCGGTGGCAGGGTGCCCAGCACGCGCGCCGCCACCCCGGAGGCCCAGGGCGCGGCCATCGAACTGCCCGACCACACGCCCCAACCACCGCCCGGCACGGTGCTGATGACCTGCTCGCCCGGCGCCGCCAGCTTGATGTGGCTGGCGCGGTTGGCAAAGCCTGGCAGCTGCCGCTGGGCATTGCTGGCCGTCACGGCGCGGCTGCCCGGCACACCCTCTGCGCCGGGGTAGTTCAACACGCTGTCGCTGCCATCGTTGCCGGCGGCGGCCATCACGACCGCACCGTGGCCGGCGGCGCAGCGCAGGGCCGCGTCGCGTTCGTCGTCGTCCACCGTGCCGTCATCGTCCTCGTCATCATCGTCGTCGTCGTCACCGCAGGTCACGCTGGCCGTGATCAGCCGCAGCAGGTCGGTCGGCTGGGCGGTGCCCAGGCTGAGGTTGATCACATGCGCGCCGTCGTCGGTGCGGGGGTCGCCATCGGGGTCGACGGCCCAGGCCAGGGCCTCGGCCAGCACCCAGAGGTTGCCGGCGCCCTGGCTGTCGAGCACACGCACCGGCATCAGCGTCGCGCCGGGTGCGGTCAGCGCGGCCAGGCCGGCGACATGGGTGCCATGGCCGTGGCCGGCATCGGCGCGGGTGCCGGCTTCCGACGGGTCGTCGTCCGCGTCGACAAAATCCCGGCCCAGCACACGCCCGTCGGCGCGGCGCGCCAGGCGGCCGGCCAAGGCCGGGTGGGTCAGGTCGACACCGGTGTCCAGGATCGCGATGCGCACGCCGGTCCCGGGTGCGGCGTCCGCGATCTGGGGCAGGCCGATCGCCGCCGGCCCCCATTGGCTGGCATAGGTGCCGGCGTCGCCGCCGATGGCCCAGACGGCATTGCGCGCGCGTGCCTCCGGCGTCTGGCTCTGCTGGTTCAACTCGGCGTTCAACACGCCCGGCGTGACGCGCAGGCGCTCCAGCACCGCTGTGGCGTCGCCGCCGGCGGGCAGGCGCAGGCGCCAGATGGGGCGGCGGCCGAACTGGTCCACCACCGTCAGGCCGTTGCTGGCGGCGAGGCCGGCCACGTCCACGGCGCCGAGGCGGACGATGAGCTCGGGACCGCCCGCGCCGCCGGCATCGGCAGGGGTGCGGTCGGCGCCGGCCGTCGGGCCGCCACCACCGCCGCAGGCGGCGAGGCTGAGCAGGGCCACGGACATCAGGGTCAGTCGGGAGGGGGATGGCATGGTGGTCTCGTTGTGTTGTCGATGCGACAGTTGCGCCGCACAGAGCGGCCGGGCCGGGCATTGATACGTCCGGTGCGCATGGTGTGTTTCACGCCTTGCCATGCAGCTGGAAGGCGGCCCAGTAAAACGGGTGTTGCCCGAGGGCGGCCGCCTGTCGCTGGGCGTGCCGCAAGGCGGCTGCCGGCCGCAGGCCGCGGGCCAGCCCGGCGTGGAACTGCTGCATCAGCCCCGCGGTGGCGGCATCGTCCACCGGCCACAGGCTGGCCAGCACGCTGTGTGCACCCGCCAGCTGGAAGGCCCGCACCAGCCCCTGCAGTTCACCGCCGGCCATCTGCTGGGCCTGCCCGGTCTCGCAGGCCGAGAGCACGACCAGGCGGGTGCCCAGCTGCGCCTCGCGCACATCCATCAGCGTCAGCGGGCCGTCGGCGAGGCGCAGCTCCGAAAACGCCGGGTTGTCGGCCCGGAACCGGCCGTGGCAGGCCAGGTGCAGCACATCGGCATGGCGCGCGGCCGCCAGCACGGCCGCTGCGGTGGCCTGTGCACCCTGCAGCAGCACGGGCGGCACGCGGCAGGTCTGCGCCACCGCCTGGACCTCGGCCGCCACATGCGCCAGCGCCGGGTCGGCGGCGCCGACCACCACGGTGCGGTGCGTGGCGGGGTCCGGTTGCTGCTGCAGGTGCAGCCAGGTGCCCAGGCTGGGGGCCATGACCAGCTCGTGGCGGTCCTGCAGGAAGTTTTGTCCATCGTGCAGCGCGGCCCAGGGCAGGTAGTGCAGCGGCCCGTCGGGCACCAGCACGATCCGGCGGGCCCGGCCCAGCAGCGGGGCCCAGGGTGCCCAGACCGCCTGGTACAGGGCCTGCAGCTGGCGCAGGCAACGCGCCTGCAGTTGCTCGGCGTGCTGCTGCAGCCGCTGGGTGCCGCCAAAGCGCAGGGTCTCGATCTGGAACCGCAGGCTGCGCACGCGTTGCGCCAGCTCGGGCTGCTCCACGATGCCGTGCATGATGGCGTCGGGCCGCACGACACAGGCCACCAGGCGGTGGCCCTGCAGCGACAGCAGCAGCGCGGCGGTGTCCGCCGGCAGCGCACGCCGCAGCGCACGTGCGTCGGTGGGCCCGCGGTATGCCGGCCCACCAGGGTCGTGCCCAGGCCCCGAGCCCAGCGCCACGCGCCGTTGCGCCTCGGCCAGCTCGGCTTCCAGGCTCTGCAGGCGCTCGCCGATGTGGGTGCGGCCCGCGCTGTCGCCCTCTGCGACGGCCGCACGCCAGCGGTCCCGCAGCCATTGCACCCGCTGGGAAGGTGCATCGAAGGCCTGGCTGCTGCCCGACCGCGCCAGCCCCAGCGCCAGGGCCTGCGCCCGGCCGCGTTCCAGCTCGACCAGCAGGCGGCCGGCTTCACCATCGGCCAGCGCCAGCGCCACCAGGCCCTGGGTGGCCTGGTCGGCCAGGCGGCCCAGCGCGCTGCGCGACTCGTCGTGCGTCAACTGCCTGCGCGCTTGCTCCAGGTGGTCCAAGGCGGCTTCGAAATGGCTGCGCGCCGCATCGCGGTTGTCCACGCGCGCGGCCAGCTGCCCCAGGCCGATGTGGCCACGCAGCCGCACGGCCAGTGGCGTCAGCGGCTCGCGCAGCAGGCGCTGAAACGCCCGCTGGGCGGCCTCCCAGCGGCCCAGCGCCTGCAGGGCCTGGGCCTCGAGTGCCATCGCCTCCTGGGCCCAGGCACCTGCGCCGTCATCGGCCAGGCCCAGCAGGGCCTGGCGGGCGTGGGCGAGGCCCGCTGCGGGGCGCTTGTCCGCCAGCGCCAGCTCGGCCCGGCAGACCTCGGTGTAGGCCGCGGCGACGGGGTTGCCTTGTTCGGCGTACAGGGCGGCGGCCTGGTCCAGGCCTTCCTGCGCCGCCCGCAACTGCCCCAGCCGTGTCAGGGCGCGCGCCTGTTGCAGCAGGGCCCAGGCCTGCTCGGCGGGCGCACCCAGGGCCTGGGCACTGCGGGCCACGCGGCCTTGCAGCTCCGCCGCCTCCGCCAGCAGTTGCACCTCGACGTAGGCATCGGCCAGCGTGCCTTCGACATCGAGCACACGGTGCGGCGGGGCCTGGTCGGCCGCCAGCCGGGCGCTGGCCCGCAGCAGGGCGCGCAGGGCGGGCTGCCACTGCCCGCGCAGCAGTTCCAGCCGGCCGATGGCCTGTTCGGCCTGCGCCGCCAGGATGCCCAGGCCCCGTTGTTCGGCCCGCATGCGGGCGCGGGTGTTGACGCGGACGGCCTCTTCGAAGCGCAGTTGCCAGCTCAGCGTGTTGGCCAGCCCGATGTCGGCCACGATGGAGTATTCGTCGTCGCCCGCGCGGGCAAAGCGCACCGCGGCCCGGCGGTACAGCTGCTCGCACTCCAGGTGGCGGTGTTGCTGGAACAGCATGGTGCCCAGGTTCAGCTCGATCTTGCCGGCCGATCGTTCGTCCCCCGCGTCGGCAAAGCGGGTCAGCGCCAGCTGCCCGCGGGCGACGGCTTCGCTGTCCCGGCCCAGCATCGACAGGGCGACCATCTGCGGGACCTGGGTCTGCGCGGCATGCAGCAGGTCGCCGCGGGTCTCGAAGCTGGCTTGCGCGGCTTCCAGGGCCGACAGTGCGGCGTTCAGCTGCCCGGTGGCCAGCGCGGCAAGCCCGGCTGTCCAGTGCTGCAGGGCCTGCAGCACCCCGCTGCGGTGGTGGCGGGCCAGTTCGGCCAGCGCCGCGGCGCTCGCGCCGGCCTGGGCGGGCTCGCTGTGCCACGCGGCGTAACAGGCGTCCTTCAAGGCCCAGCCGCGCGCCTCGGCCGCGCGGACTGCGGCGTCTTCGGCATCGGCGATCAGCGCGGAGGCCATGGGTGGTGGGCGGGCGGGTTCAACGCACACCGGCTCAGATGTCGCGCGGGATGGCGAGGTCGGGCAGGAACAGCTCCCAGTCGCCGCCGCGCAGCACCACCGTGCAGAGCCCGGTCGGCACGTCCTCGAAGCTGAATTCGGACAGATCGCTCCAGCTGGATTGCGCGCTGTAGCCGTCGACGCTGTTCAAGCAGGCCCAACCAGCGTCTTCCGGCCCCAGCACCTGGCCGCTGAGGTGCCAGCGGTCGGTGCCGGGCACGGCCGAGATCCGGAGCTCGACCTCGCGCCCGTCGGCCTCGAACAGCAGCTGGCGGGTGTCCGCCTGGCTGTGCCGCACCGCGCCCAGGGCCATGCCGGCCCATGTGCTGTCGTGGCTCAGGCGTGCCACGAGTCGACGCCCGGGCCGCGCCGCCGCCGCCCGCGGGCGCCGCTGGAACAGCGCCACCGCCTGCAGCACCAGCGCCTCCGGCGCATCGACCAGGGTGCGGCTGCGGTGCAGCGCGGCGTCGATGTCTGAAAGAAGTTGGGGCGTCATCGTGTTCATGCCTGATTCGGGTTATCGGACCGAGCGCTTGATCACTGAAGAAATACATGCCGCGGCCGGGAAACGGCCAAACGGTGTCACCCGGTGCCAGTTTTTCACCAGAAGTCCCCCCGCCCGGGGGTCTGCGGTATTTCCGGTGCGGTCAGCCTGCTCTGTCCGGCGTCCCACCCTTGAACCGGAGAACCCGATGAACCGTCCTGCCCTGTCCCGTCCGGCCCCCCGTGTGGCCCCCCGTCTGGTGCTGATCCTGTCGGCCGGTGCCGTGTTGGCCGGTTGTGCCAGCACCGCCACCCCGGTGGTCTACAAGGCCGGGCCGGCGCCCGTGGCCGCCCGCGCCGACGCCGACCTCCAGGCCTGTCGCGCCGAAGCCGAGCTGTCGGTCGGCATCAACAGCACCAAGGCCACCAAGGTGTCCGCCGGCACCGCCAAGCGCGGCGCGGTGGAGTTTGTCGACAAGGCCGTGGAGTCGGTCGTCAACGGCTCGCGCAGTGTCTACGAGAAGGCCCGCGGCGCGGCGGCAGGTGCCATGGCCGGCACGGTCACCTCGGTGGTGCTGAACTGGAACGAACCCGACACGGTGTACCGCGAGTACGTGGACCTGTGCATGAAGGAGCGTGGCCACAAGGTGCTGGGATGGCGCTGAGGCGCGCCGTGCCGACGGCCCGCCGGTTCCACTGGCAACGCCTCTGGCACCGCGGGCTGTTGCGCCGGCTGCGTGACGCCCTTCGTTGCAACCATGACGTGTACGTGACGGACGGGGCTGACGCTCTGTCGGGCACGGCCGGTGAGCGCGACGCCAGCCGCCCGACAACACCCTGACCCCCTTGCCGAGGATTGAACATGACCCACCTGAGTTTCCTGGACGCCGACCAACTGACCGGCCCTTCGACGGCCCGCATCGCGCAGGCCAAACGCGCCTACACCACGCGCCGTGTGCCGCTGGCGGCGATGACGCACCTGCTGAGCGGCCCGCAGCTCGTGCCGCAGGCGGGGGACCTGGTGCTGGCGCGTGTCAGCAAGCTGGGCAAACACGCGTCGCTGGAAAGCACCGTGAGCCGGCGCTCGGCGCTGTTTGTCGGTGACGAGATCGTCGTCGCCTGCGCGGCGCGGTATGCCCCCGACCAGTTCGATGCCCGGCTGCCGGCGTCGCTGGCGCCCTGTCACCTGGCGGCCGGTGGCGGCGTGGCCGGGCTGGTGGTGGCGCGCCATGCCGGTGTGGGCGCCCCGACCGAGATCGAGCCCGTCGGCCTGCTGTGCGACGTGGCCGGCGTGCGTGCCAACCTGGCGCGCTGCGCCATCGCAGCGACCGCGCTGGTGCCGCAGCGCCAGCCGGTGACCATCGTGTCGCTGGGCACGTCGATGAACGCCGGCAAGACCACCTCGGCCGCCTACCTGATCCGCGGGCTGACGCGGGCCGGCCTGCGCGTGGCCGCGGCCAAGGTCACCGGCACCGGGTCCGGCAACGACCCCGGCCTGCTGCGCGATGCCGGCGCCACGACGGTGCTGGACTTTGTCGATGCCGGTTGGGCCTCGACCTGCGGCCTGTCGCTGGCGGAGCTGGAATCGACAGCGCGGCTGCTGGTGGCGCACCTGGCCCAGCCGCAGGTGGACGCGATCGTGCTGGAGGTGGCCGATGGCCTGTACCAGCGCGAGACGGCGGCCTTGCTGGCGTCGCCGCTGTTCCAGGCCCTGGTCGATGGTGTGATCTTCTCGGCGGGCGACGCCATGGGGGCTGCCGCCGGTGCCCAGTGGCTGCACAGCGCCGGGCTCTCGCCGCTGGCGCTGGCCGGCACGCTGACACGCTCGCCGCTGGCCCGCCAGGAGGCGGCACGCGCGACCGGCCTGCCGGTGCTGGGCCTGGACGAGCTCGGCACCCCCGCCACCGCCCGTGGCCTGTGGGACCAGGCGGCGCAGCGGCGCACGGCCGGTGTGGCAGCGTGACCCTGCCGACGGACGCGCTGCCCGCGGTCTTTGCCGGCCAGCGCCGCACCTGGTTGCTGGCCTTGCTGGGCAATGGCGTGGCGCGTGCGCTGCTGGCGGGTGTGCTGGTGCTCGGCGTGCGTGCGTTGCTGCAGCCCGCGGCGGCGCTGTGGTCCTGGGCACCCGCGGCACCCTGGTGGCTGGCCATCATGGCGGTTGGCGTGGCGGCATCGGCCTGGCTGCGCCAGCGCGAGACCGTGGACGCCGAGGCCCTGGCGCAGCACTACATCGCACACGTCCGCCTGCGCCTGTTCGACCACCTCACCCGCCTGAGCCCGGCCGTGGCGCAGCAGCGCAGCCGCGGCGGTGTGCTGATGCGCTTCATCGGGGATGTGCAGGCCCTGCGCGCCTGGGTCGGGCGGGGCATTGCCACCTTGCTGGTGGCCGGCAGCACCCTGGTCCTGCTGCTCGGGTTGCTGGCCTGGCTGGCGCCGGTGCTGGCGGCCGGCGTGGCGGTGCTGAGCCTGGTGATGGCGCTGGCGCTCGGGCGGCTGCATGCCGGCCTGTTCGACGCGACGGCGCTGGCGCGCGACCGGCAGGCCGGCATCGCGGCTTCCATGGGGGACCGCATCGCGGCCTTGCCCGCCTTGCAGATGGCCGGTCAGGCCGAGCGGGAACGCACGCGCCTGCGGCGCCAGAACCGCCGCCTGCGGCAGGCCTTGCAGACTCGCGCCGAGTGGCGGGGGCGCCACCGCGCCCTGGTGGCCACGGCCACCGGGGGGGCCACGTTGATGATGGCCGCCTTTGCCGGCTGGCAGGTGGCGCACGGCGCAGGCCTGGGCGAGGCCGGCTCGGTGTTCGGCGTGGCCGTGGTCGTGGGGCTGATGGTGGGGCCCTTGCGCGACCTGGGCCGGGTCGCGGAGACCTGGGTGGCCGCACGCGTGGCGCGCCAGCGCGTGCGGGACTTCCTGGCCGTGCCGGCGCTGCCGCCGGCGGGTCGCGAGCCGCTGCCGCCCGGCGCGGCGGTGTTGCGGGTGCAGGTGCCGGTGGTCGCGCAGCGGGTGCGCGGGCCGGATGTGTGGGTGCTGCCGGGTCGCCGTGTGGCCGTCTGCGGGCCTTCGGGCGCCGGCAAGACCAGCCTGCTGCTGGCCCTGGCCGGTCTGGAGCCGCTGAGCGACGGGGCCGTGCAACTGGACGGGGTGTCGCTGGCCGCCCTGGGGCCGAAGGCGCGTGCCCGTGCGGTGGCCTTGTTGTCGCCCGATCTGCCGCTGATGCGCGGCAGCGTGCGCGAAAACCTGCTGTACCACGGGGCCGAGCCCGAGCCGGCGCTGCTGCAGCGCTGTCTGGCCTTGTCCGGCCTGGACGTGATGCTCGCGCGCTGGCCGCAGGGCCTGCGCACCCGCGTGCGCGACGCCGGCTGCAACCTCAGCCACGGCGAACGCCGGGCGCTGCAGCTGGCCCGTGCGCTGATGGCCGAACCCGCCGTGCTGCTGATCGACGATGTGCACACCTGCCTGCCGGGCGAAGCCGAGGCGTCCCTGGCCCGGCTGATCAGCGCCTATCCCGGCACCCTGATCTACAGCACCCAAGATGCCGCGCTGGCCGCCATGGCGGACGACATCTGGGTGCTGGACGCCGGCCGGGTGAAGGACGCCTGGGCGGTGCGCGGCGCTGCGGCGGCCCCGAACGAGCCACTGCACCACTAGATAGAGACAAGGGCGTGCCAATGCGCCCAGCCACCATGCACCACACCGTGTTCTTGCCTGCCGCCGGGCGGGATGAGCTGCCCTGCCTGCTGGCCCTGCCGCCCGGCTCGCCGGGCCTGCCCCGCCCCGCCGGCCCGCTGCCGCTGGTCATCAGCGTGCACGGCTTCACGCGCCAGCCGCTGGAGCATGCCGCGGCCATGGCCCCGCCGGTGCTGGCCCGGGGCTGGGCCTTGCTGGTGCCGGTGTTCGACGAGCGCCGCCACCGCCGCTACCAGCAACTGCTGCACCCGCGCCGCGGCACCCGGTCGGACCTGGCGCTGATCAACCTGGTCGAGCGCCTGGCGCCCGAGCATGGCCTGGCGCGCTCCGGCTGGGGGCTGTTCGGGTTTTCTGCGGGCGCGCAGTTTGCGCACCGTTTTGCGCTGCGTCACCCGGACCGCCTGGCCGCCCTGGGTGTGGGTGCCGCGGGCTGGTACACCTGGCCCGATCCAACACGGGTTTACCCGCAGGGTTGGGGCGGCCTGGACACACAGCTGGGCGGCGCGGACCCCGCCGCCTTCTTGCGCCTGCCGCTGCGGCTGTGGGTGGGCGAACGGGACGACGGACCCGACCGCCACTTCCGCGAGAGCGCTGATCTGAGCGCGTGGCAGGGCGGCAGTCGCCTGGTGCGTGCCGAGAACTGGGCGCAGGCCCTGGCCGCCGCCGGCCGTGCGCAGGCGCCCGAGGTGACCCGCATTCCGCGGGCCGGCCACTCGTTCACCGCCTGCGACCGCCGCGGCCGCCTGGCCGAAGAAGTGACGCGGTTCTTCGGCGAATCGCTGTCACAAACAAATATGACGATTTGATGTATCGCCACTGAGCGGCCTTGCTCTGTGTGACAAGCGTGTGACGGACCCCGGTCCCCCACGCACCTGTCCACCGCATCCAAAAGGCCCCTCATGACCGATCTTCAACAGACCTTCATCGCCAGCGGCCTGCACTGGCGCCTGCCCCTGGACCTGGGGGCCATGCTGCTCCTGGTGTTCGGCCTGTACTACCGGCGCTACCGCGACAAGGAACTGGTGACCGCCGCGGCGCTGTTCAACGTCTTCATCTTCTCGGTGCTGACGGTGCTGTCCAAGGTGGAGTTCGGCATCGCCGCCGGCTTCGGGCTGTTTGCCATCCTGGCGATGTTCACGCTGCGCTCCGAGCCCATCGGCAAGACCGAGATCACCTACTTCTTCGGCAGCGTGGCCATCGCCGTCATCAACTCGGTACAGGGCACGGCCCCGCTGTTTGCTGGCGGCATCACGGCCCTGGTGCTGATCGGCGCCTGGTTGATCGACCACCCGCGCGTGCTGCAGTCCGTGGACGGCATCCGCATCACGCTGGACAAGATCGACCACCACGCGCTGTCGCAGCCCGACCGCATGCGGGCTGACCTGTCCAGCCGGCTGGGCGTGCAGGTCATGTCCTACCAGATCACCGCGCTGGACTACATCAACGACATGGCGCGCATCACCGTCTTCTACCGAAAGGCCTGAACCATGGACCCCTTGTTCGCTGCTTTCCGCCCCATCAGCCTGCAGGCCCTGAACAGCAAGGCCGCCATGCTGGAACGCCTGGACAACAAGTACGTGGTGCGCGGTGCCGTGCTGCAGGCCGCCATGGCCGATCTGTCCGAGCACTTCGACGTGCTGGAGATCGACGGCCAGCGTGCCTTCACCTACGACACCTGCTACTTCGACGACCCCGAGCGCCGCAGCTACCACGACCACCACCAGGGCCGCCGCCAGCGCATGAAGGTGCGTGTGCGCCGCTACGTGGACGCCGGCCTGTGTTTTGTGGAGGTCAAGCTCAAGGACAAACGCGGCATCACGGTCAAGAAGCGCCTGCCCTACGACGTGGACAAGTACGGCACGCTGGACGACGCGGCCCTGGCCCATGTGCGCCAGTGCCACGAGGCCTTGTACGGCCGGCCGTTCGACCGCCCGCTGGAGCCGGTGCTGCGCATGAGCTATCGGCGCATCACCCTGGTGGCGCGTGAAGGCGGCGAGCGCATGACCATCGACACCCAGATCCGTTTCCTGGGCCAGGACGAGCGCCGGACCGACGACGACACCTTCATCGTCGAGACCAAGTCGGCCAACGGCCACGGCCTGGCCGATGCCATCCTGCGGCGCCAGCACCAGCACCCGACCAACGGCTGCTCCAAGTACTGCGTGGGCATGAGCGTGACCGGCGCGGTGCAGAAGTTCAACCGCTTTCGCCCGGCGCTGCGCAAGCTCGGCGCGCTGGCTGCGCTGCAGCCGCTGACCGGGGCCGCCGCATGAACCCGGCCGTTGGAGGTGAACCCGTGGAACTCGGCCCCATCGTGCGCAAGGTCAGCCAGTCGCTGGGCACCAGCGTGCCCGACGAACGCATCGAGGCCTTGATCGTCGAGCTGCTGGAAGAAGAGTTCAGCGACGCGCGGGTCACGGCCTTTTTGCCCGTGTTCCTGCACCGCTATGCCCTGGAGGCGCTGCGCCGCGAACAAGAGGCCGATCGGCGCGGCCATTGACGATGGCCCACCCGTCCTGCGGCATGTGGCTGTCATGGTCGGCAGCCTTGCTGCTGCAGCCCGCCTGGGCCCAGCCTGGCCCTGAACCGGCCCTGGACTGGCAGGCCCGGGTGACGCTGGCGCACGACCAGTTCAACGGCCTGCATGCCGAGCCGGGGGCTGCGGCCACCTGGCTGCGGCGCGCGGAGCTGGGTGCGCAGCTGACCCAGGGCCCCTGGCGGCTGGAGGTGAACACACAGCGCAGCAGCAGCGGCCGCTGGGACCTGGACGAGTGGCGCATCGGCTGGCGCAGCGGGCGCGACACACCGCAGGGCTGGGCCCTGGCGGGCGGCCGGTTCGACCCCGCCTTCGGGCTGGAGCCCAGCAGTGGTGCCGGCGCGCGGCTGGCGCCGGAGGCCTCGCCGGTCTGGGATGGCCTGCCCGAACTGGATGACGCGGATGGCGCCGAGCTGCTGGCGCTCCACCGCTGGTGGTCCGGTGAAGCAGGACTGTGGTCGCTGCAGGCCAGCGGCCTGCAACGGGACGGCCGCAAGCCGCAGTGGCAGCTGCGGCTCACGCAGGGCGGTGACACCTGGCTGGCCGGCCTGTCCTGGGCGCACCAGGGCGATGTGGCCGACGACGGCCGGCTGCGCAGCCGTGGCGGTGTGCGCGGCACGGCCGAACACCCGCGGGGCCGCCGGCTGACGCTGGCGCCACGCGGCGAGGTCACACACGCACAGGCCTGGGGCCTGGATCTGACGCTGCTGCGTGCCCCGTGGTGGGCCAGCCTGGAGCTGGTGGGGCGCAGCGTCCAGGGGCCGGACGCCCACCTGGCCTTGGGCGCCGTGGCTTTGTGGGCCTGGTCACCCGGTGGTGGCATGCGGCGCGTCGATGCCTTGCAGGGCCGGCTGCGTGCGCCGCCGTCGGCCCGCGGCGACGCGGCGGCAACCACCTGGTTCATCCGCAGCAGCTGGCTGGACGTCTCACCCGGCGGGCGGCTGCAGGAAACCCTGGCGGGCGTGGAATGGCGCTGGCCGGCCGATGTGCGCCTGCAGCTGGCGCTGGCGCATGTGCGCGGGCAAGCCCACGATGCGCCCATGGGCGAGACGGGCCGCTCGCTGGTGACGCGCCTGGAGTGGTGGCGATGAAACTGGGCATCTTCTGCTTTGTCGCGGCACTGCACGCGGCCCCGGCGTTGGCGCAGCCGGCAGCGCCCGCAGCCGCCACGCTGCTGCAGGCGTTGCCGGTGCCGGCCACCGCCGCGGCCGGTGTCAAGCCGCGCGAGCTGTCGGGCCTGGCCTGGTCGCCGGATGGGCAGACCTTGGCGGCCGTGTCCGACCGCGGGCGGCTGTTCCGCTGGCGGGTGGGCTGGTCGCAGGGCCTGATCGACCGCCTGCAGCCGCTGAGCGTGCACACGCTGGCACACGACGGCCAGGTGCTGAACGCCGAGGCCCTGGCCTGGCAGGCCTTGCCGGTGCCGACGCTGGTGGTCGCCGACGAAGCCGCGCCCCAGGTGTGGCCGGTGTCGCCGGACGGTGTGCTGGGCGCAGGCCAGCCGCTGCCGGCCCCGCTGCGTGACGAGCAGGCCCGGCGCGGCAGCAACAACGGTGTGGAAGGCCTGGCCTGGCACCCGGTGCACGGCTGGCTGGCGGCCGCGCAACGCCCCTTGCGCGGGGTGCCGCCAGGCGTGCACCGCCTGTACGCCAGCACAGGCGCCCATTGGGACCTGCGTGCCGCCGCCCCGCGCTCCCACATCAAGGCCCTGGAACTGTTGCCCGACGGCCAGCTGCTGGTGCTGGAGCGCTTCAAGCAGGGCGAGGACCACCACCACGCGCTGCGCCGCGTGGACCTGGTGCGCTGTGGCGGGGCCCAGGTCTGCACACCGCCAGCGTGGGCCGTGCCGGCGCCGCCGGCCGCACCGCGCAGCTTGAACCTGGAGGGGCTGGCCTGCCAGGACGACCGGCGCTGCCTGCTGGTCAGCGACGACGGTGGACAGGCGGGTTTCGGCTGGTTCCTGCTGGTGGCCTTGCCCTGAACGGGCGCCTGCAGGCTCAGGCCGGCACGGCCAGCGCCTTTTCCAGCTGATCCACCAGGTGGGCGGCATCGGCCGCCACCCCCGAGAACCGGCCCGAGCCCCAGGTGTGCAGCCAGGGCAGGCCGATGAAGCTGAGCCCGGGCACCGCCGTCAGCCCGCGGGTGTGCACCGGCTGGCCGCGGCCGTCGAACACCGGCGCCTGCAGCCAGCTGAAATCGGGCCGGAAGCCGATGCACCACACCACGCTGCTGATGCCGGCGGCGCGCAGGTCCAGCGCCGTGTGTTCTTCGGCCGGCGCCCAGACCGGCGTGTAGACCCCACCCGGCGGCGCACCGATGCCCTGCAACTCGATGTGGCGGTCGATGCTGGCGTTGATGCCGTTGTAGATGCGGTCGGCCTCGTCCAGGTGCTCGCGCAGCTTGGGCTGGAAGCGCAGCTGCCCATCGGCGACACCGTCGGCCAGGCCGTAGAGCTGCATGCCCTCCAGCGCAAAACGGCGCAGGTCGATGTCGCGCCCGCCGTCGCGGCCGGTGACGTAGTGGTTGGTGTTGTCGCGCACACCTTCGCGCAGCGGGTGCTGCGTGACGGGCATCTCGTAGTAGCGCATGTCGGCCAGCCAGTCCACCACGTCGCGGCCGCGGTAGAAGCGCGCGCAGCGGGGGGCCGGGCCTGTGGCCAGGTGCACCGGCCGCCCCGCCAGGTGCAGGTCTTCGGCGATCTGCGCGCCCGACTGCCCGCAGCCCACCACCAGCACCGCGCCCGGCGGCAGCTGCGCGCTGCTGCGGTACTGCTCGGAGTGGATCTGCAGCAGCTCGGGCGGCAGTGCCGCCGCCCAGGGCGGCACGATGGGTGTGTGGTAGCCGCCGCTGGCCACCACCACCTGGTCGGCGGTCCAGTCCCCGGCGCTGGTGTGCACCTCGAAGCCGCCGCCTGCGCGCGGCCGCACGTGCCGCACCGCCACGCCTTCGCGCAGCGGCGGCGCCACGTGGCGCAGGAAGCCATCGAGGTAGGCCAGGATCTGCGGCTTGGTCATGAAGCCGTGCGGGTCGTCGCCCCGGTAGGGCCAGCCGGGCAGCTGGCATTGCCAGTTGGGCGTGACGAGGCAGAAGTTGTCCCAGCGGCGCTCGCGCCAGACGTGCATCGCGCGGTGTTTTTCCAGCACCACGTGCGCGATGCCGCGCTGCTTCAGGCACCAGCTCACGCTGAGCCCGGCCTGGCCGCCGCCGACGATGAGCACGGGGATGTGGGGTGTGTCGGTGTTCATTCGTCGCTCGGGTCGAAGGCGGTGACGGTGACCCGTGCGCCGGGTTGGTCGCGGAAACGTTCCGCGTCCTGCTCGATGCGCTGCAGCTGGTCCAGCGCCGCGGAGCAGGCAAAGCCGTACTTGGCGCGCACCCGCTCGGAGCCGATGTGCAGCGCTGTGCGCGCGCGGTGCAGCAGCTCCGGCACCGGGTAGGACTGGCCGACGCTGAGGTGCTCGCGCACCACCAGCGAGGGGGAGTAGCAGCGCGAGACGTCACCGTCGGGCCACTGCAGGTGGAAATGCATCTGGGGCATGGTGTTCAGGCCAGGGCGGCGAGGGAGGTGTAGAGGTCCAAGTGGCGCGATGCGCTGCGCGCCCAGTCGTGGCGGTGGCACACGGCGGGCACGCGGCGCAGCGGCGGCGCGTCCAGCGCGCGCTGCATCGCGGCGGCGATGCTGGCGGGCTGGGCCGGATCGGCCCAGTGCGCGTCGTCCGGCGCCAGGTACTCGGTGAAAGGCGCGCCGTTCGACACCACCACCGGTGTCTGGCTGGCCAGCGCCTCCAGCACGACGAGGCCAAAACCTTCGCGCAGCGAGGGCATCAGCACGCCATCGGCGGCGCGGTAGAGCGCGGGCATCGTGGCATCCGGCACCGGGCCGGTGATGACGACGGCCTCGCGGTGCGGGCTGGCGGCCAGCAGCGCATCGAACCGGGCCCGGCAGTCGGCATGGTCCAGCAGGCTGGCGCCACCGGCGATCACCAGCTGGGCCTGCGGGTGCACGGCGCGGTGCAGCAAAAAGGCCTCCAGCAGCCGCAGCGAGTTCTTGCGCTCTTCGATGCCACCCACGGCCAGCCACAGCGGCGCACCCGGGCGCAGGCCGTGGCGTTGGTGGACTTCGGCGTCGCTGTCGTCGCGGCGGGCGCTGTAGCGCGTGAGGTCCACGCCGTTGTGCACACGGTGTGCGTGGATGCCCCAGTCGCGTTGCAGCACCTGCTGCCAGAGTGCGCTGACCACCAGCACCTGCGCCGCGGCGGTGACGCTGCGCTGCTGCCAGGCGGCCAGGCGCGGGTCGTCGAAGGGGTCCAGGTGGTCCACGGTGCGCACGAAGGGCAGGCCCAGGTCAGCCAGGGCATTGGCGCCGATGCCGTCGTGAACGTGCAGCACGTCGAAGTCGTTCAGCGCCTGAGTGCACAGGTGCTGCCGGTAGGCGTCGATGCGCTGGGCCACGCGGTCGGCGGTGCCGGCGGGGGCCGTGGCCGGCAGCGGCACCGGCGAAAAACAGAAGGGCACGGGCCGGAACAAGCCCTGCCCCGGCGCTGCGGGTGCAAACACCGTCACGTCATGCCCCGCGGCCTGCAGCGCCGCGCCGAGCTCGAGCACGTGCACCACGCCGCCGCGCGGGTTGACGGAATGCGTGAGCAGGCCGATCTTCATGGTCTCAGGCGAGCGGTGTGATGAAGGGTTCGGCGGCCACGTCCCACAGCAACGCACGCTGGTCGCCGTCGGTCAGCCAGAACTCCGGCGAAGCCGTCACCGTGCCGATGGCCGCGGCGGCGATGTCGCGCGCGTGGAAGCGCGCCAGCACTGCCGCCACCTGCTGCGGCCGCAGGCTGAACACGAAGCCGAAGCTCGGGAAGGCCTGCAGCCAGCGGCTGCGCGGCACACCCGGCGGCGTGGGGATGGTGGCCAGGTCCACCACGGCGCCGACGCGCGAGCCTTCCAGCAGCATCAGCGTGCTGCCCAGCGCCCCGGCCATGCTGATGTCCTTGGCGGCGTCGGCCAGGCCGTCTTCGGCCAGGGCGGGCAGCAGCGCCAGGTCGTCGCGCAAACGGGCCGGCGGTGCGCCGCGGGTCGCATTCCAGAACGGGTAGGGCTCCTCGAAGGCGCCGCGCAGGTCCACGGCCATCACCAGCACGTCGCCTGGCCGGGCGTCGAAGCTGGTCAGCAGCTTCTGCGCGCGGCCCAGCACGGCGACGGCCAGGTTGGCCTGCGCCGCGCGGTGGTTGCTGTGGCCACCGACCAGCGGCACGCCGTAGGCCTGGCAGGCGGCGGCCAGGCCGGCCAGCACCGGTGCGGCCGAGGCGGCATCCGGGGCCCATTGCGCATCCACCACCGCGGTGGCGCGGCCGCCCATGGCCGCGATGTCGCTCAGGTTCACCATCACGCCGCACCAGCCGGCGAACCAGGGCATGCTGCGCACGAAGTCTTCGACAAAACCCTCGATGGCGAACAGCAGGTGGCCGCCCTGGCCGTCGGGGATCGCGGCGCAGTCGTCGCCCACGGCGATGCCGGCGGCGAACGCGGGCGTCAACTGCGTCAGCGCGCCTTCGATGTCGCGTTTGTGCGCAAAGCCGCGGCTCGCGCGCAGTTCGGCGACCAGGGCTTCAAGACTCATGGCCGGGCCCGGCAGGTGAAGCCGGTCAGCGGGTCGTGGCAGGGCGGGTACATCGCCAGATCGGCCTGCATCAGGTGGTGTGGCCGGCCGTGCAGGGTCTCGGCGCGCAGCGATTGCCAATGCATCTTCTGGAACAGGCCCAGGTTCTGGCTCTGCACATGGGCCAGGAAGATCGCCGCGCCGCGGGCGTGCGCGCTGCTCACCGCCAGCCGGATCAGCGTGGCGCCGATGGCCGCCTGGCGCCGGAAGGCGGCGTGCACAGCCAGGCGCGAGCCCCACCAGATGCCGGCGGCGTCTTCGTCGGCGTGGATGCGCACCGTGCCCACCACCTGGTCCGGCATGCCGCCCACCAGCGACAAGGCCACCAGCGTCTGCGCGTGGGCGTCGATGCGGTCGAGGTCGTCGCCGACGAACACCCCTTGTTCGGCGCAGAACACGGCCCGGCGCAGCGCACGGGCCTGCGCGAGCTCCCAGCCCGTATCGGCCCATTTGACGCGGTAGGCCGCCGGCGCAAACGCCGTCGGCAGCTCGCAGAGCGTGGGGTCAGCCTTCATGCACATTCAGCGATGAACAGGCCCCGCATTTCCCACAGCCGGCCTTGATGTCCGCCGATCGCAGGCCGGCGTCCGCCACCATGGCCCCCAGCGGCTCCAGGATGCTGCGCATGAATTCAGGGCTCGGGCTGGCGTGGTCTTCCAGCGGCGTGCCGGCAATCGGCACGAAGGGCACGACGAAGGGGTAGACGCCGATCTTCAACAACGTTTCGCTGATGCCCAGGATGGCCTCGCGCGTGTCGCCCAGCCCGGCCAGGATGTAGGTGCTGACCTGGCCGCGGCCGAAAACCTGCACCGCGGCCTCGAAGGCCGTCAGGTAGCGCTCGACCGGCACCGTGGCCTTGCCCGGCATGATCTGCGCGCGCAGGGCCGGCGTCACCACCTCCAGGTGCATGCCGAGTGTGTCGATGCCGGCGGCAAACATGCGCTGGAACCAGCGGTCATCGTCAGGCGGTTCGCACTGGCCTTGCAGCGGAAGATTGACCGCTGCCTTGATGGCAAACGCACTCTCGGTCAGCACTGCCGCACCGCGGTCGGTGGCGTTGGGTGTGCCGGTGGTCATCACCATGTGCTTGACGCCGTCCAGCAGCACGGCCGCGCGGGCCACCTCGGCCAGCTGCTCGGGTGTCTTGTGCGCGATGGTGCGGCCCGCGGCCAGGCTCTGGCCGATCGCGCAGAACTTGCAGGTCTTGCGCCGGCTCTCGTAGCGGATGCAGTTCTGCAGCACCGTGGTGGCCAGCACGTCGGCGCCGTGCAGCTGCGCGATGTGCGAATACGGCACGCCGTCCAGCGTCTGCATCGCGTAGAAGCGCGGCTGCTTCGGGAAGCTGATCTGCGCGATCGGGATGGCGCCGCGGGTCAGCGTGCGCTGGCCGTTGGCATCGGCCTCGTGCAGCACGAAGGGCGACTCGGCGGCCGCGTGCGTGTGCACCGGCACCATGATGGTGTGGCCGTCCACGGTCACCGCCTTGTGGTCCGACGGGCCGGCACCGCCGCGGCGGCTGGCCACGCCGGCACGCGCCGCTGTCGGGTCCGCCAGGCGCAGCCCGAAGGATTGCAGTTCAGTCAGCAGGCTGCGCGGGTTCTGGCTCGGGTTCATGGGCGGTGCTCCGGGGCATGGCCAAGGTGGTCTGGGCGGGCGTGGCGTTGATCGCCAGGCTCAGCAGCTCGGGGCGGGCGTAGTGGCCCACCGAATCCATCATGCGTTTGCGCTTGGTGATGAGCGCGAAGTCCAGGTCGGCGATCACCATCCCTTCGCCTTCCGTCAGCGGCGGCGCCAGGTCCTTGCCCTCGGGCGAGACGATGGCGGTGTGGCAGCCGCCGCGCAGCGCCTGCTGCAGGGCCGGGTCGGGCGTGATGGCGTGGATCTGCGCATCGCTCAGCCAGCCGGTGGCGTTGACGACGAAACAGCCCGACTCCAGCGCGTGGTGGCGGATGGTCACGGCCATCTGGTCGGCAAAGACCTGGCCCACCATCGAGCCCGGGAACTGCGCCACGTGGATCTGCTCGTGTTGCGCCATCAGCGCGTAGCGCGCCAGCGGGTTGTAGTGCTCCCAGCAGGCCAGCGCACCC
>CAYTWU010000006.1:0-34937 GCA_964442175.1 uncultured Rubrivivax sp. | reverse complement strand
CTTCAAGGCCTGGCTGGTGATGGACGACCGCGTGGCCGCGGCGCAGCTGGCCTCGGTGCTGCTGCTGGTGGTGGGCGGGCTGCTGTGGGTGGAACGCAGCGCGCAAAAACGCATGCGCTACGCCACCACGCGCCGCAGCGGTGGCGCCTCGGAAGCCGAGCCGCAACGGCTGCGCGGCGGCGCCGCGGCGTTGGCGATCACCGTGTGCGCGTTGCCGGTGCTGCTGGGTTTTGTGTTGCCCGTGGGCTGGCTGGGCTGGATGCTGGTGCAGGAGGTGCGCTACAGCGAGTTCGGCCTGCCGCTGGACCGGTTCGCCGGCTGGGCCTGGGCCAGCTTCCGGCTGGCCGGCACGGCCGCGCTGCTGGCCACGGCCCTGGCGCTGGCGCTGGGTTTTGCGCTGCGGCCGGTGGGCGGCAGCGCCGGGCGTGGCGCGCTGGCGCCCGCGGCCGGCCTGCTGTCGCTGGGTTACGCGGTGCCCGGCGCGGTGATGGCGGTGGGCGTGCTGGCGCCCGTGGGCCTGCTGCAGGCCGCCTGGCCCGGCCTGCCGGTGACGGCGCTGGTCACCGGTACCGTGTTCGGCCTGGTGTTTGCGTA
This sequence comes from uncultured Rubrivivax sp., assembly GCA_964442175.1. Taxonomy (GTDB): domain Bacteria; phylum Pseudomonadota; class Gammaproteobacteria; order Burkholderiales; family Burkholderiaceae_C; genus Rubrivivax. The sequence goes on along the minus strand of CAYTWU010000006.1, from coordinate 34,343 downwards.
CCTGGCGCGGTTCTCGGCGGTGGCGCTGCAGTCGGTGCAGGCCGGTTATGCGCGCATCAGCCCCAACGTCGATGAAACGGCCCGGCTGCTGGGCACCGGCCGCGGGCGCCTGTTCGCCCGGCTGCACCTGCCGCTGCTGCAACGCTCGGCCGCCGCGGCAGCGCTGCTGGTGTTCGTGGACGTGATGAAGGAGTTGCCCGCCACCTTGATGCTGCGCCCCTTCGGCAGCGACACGCTGGCCGTGGTGGCCTACAACTTTGCGCGCGACGAGCGCCTGGGCGAAGCCGCGTTGCCGTCGCTGGCCATCGTGGTGGTGGGCCTGATCCCGGTGCTGCTGCTGTCGCGGGCGATGCGGGCCGAGCGGCACTGAATCCCCGGCCCCGGCCGGGCGCAGGCGCGCGCTGGCCGAGAATTCTGCGTTGCCCATGTATCGGCGGGCGTTGGCCGCGCTCTGTTGCGCATGACGCCGCGATCGCCCGCCCCCACCGTGCACCTTGTCGCCGGTGCACGGCCGAACTTCATGAAGGTGGCGCCCATCATCCGGGCGCTGCAGGCCGATGGCCAGCTGGGCTGGCGCCTGGTGCACACCGGTCAGCACTTCGACCACAACATGAGTGGTGTGTTCTTCCGGGAACTGGGCATCCCCGAGCCGGACACCCGGTTTGACTGTGGCGGCGGCACCCATGCGGCGCAGACCGCACGGGTGATGGAGGCCTTTGAAGGCCATTGCCGCGACACCCGGCCCGATGCCGTGCTGGTGGTGGGCGATGTCAATTCCACGCTGGCCTGTGCGCTGGTGGCGCGCAAGGCCGGCATCCCGGTGGCCCATGTCGAAGCCGGTTTGCGCAGCGGCGACATGGCGATGCCGGAAGAGATCAACCGCCGCGCCACCGATGCCATCTGCAACTGGTTCTTCGCGACCGAGCCGGCGGGTGTGCAGCACCTGCTGCGCGAAGGGCATGCAGCGGACGACATCTTCCACGTCGGCCACGTCATGGCCGACAACCTGATCCACCAGGTGCAGCAGCTGCAGCAAACGCCCGTTTCAGCGCTGGAGTCGCACGACCTGAAGACCCGCCTGGGCCCGCACTACGGGGTGGTCACCTTGCACCGGCCCGCCAACGTGGACGACCCGCAGGCGCTGGCCGGCATGGTGGCGGCCCTGAACCGCATCGCGCAGGAGCTGCCGCTGGCGTTCCCGGTGCATCCGCGCACGCGGCAGATGCTGGAGCGCTCCGGTCTCGCACTGGCCGACGCCGTGCACCTGCTGCCGCCCCAGGCCTACATGAGCTTCCTGCACCTGTGGAAGGACGCCGCCGTCGTCATCACCGACAGCGGCGGCCTGCAGGAGGAGACCACCGTGCTGGGCGTGCCCTGCATCACGGCACGCGACAACACCGAGCGACCCCTGACGGTGGACCAAGGCAGCAACACCCTGGCGGGCACCGACCCGGCGCAGATCGTCGCGCTGGTCATGGACACCTTGCGCACCGGCGGCAAACGGGGCCAGCGCCCCGCGCTGTGGGACGGGCAGGCCGCCGTGCGCATCGTGCAGCACCTGAAGGAGCGGATGGCATGAATGAACAACGCATCAGCCTGATGGGCTGCCTGATCGACAACCTGACCATGGCGGAGACGGTCGACAAGGTGGCCGGCTTCATCGCCTCCGGCCAGCCGCACCAGCATGTGGTGGTCAACGTCGACAAACTCGTGAAGGCGCAGAAGGACCCGGCGCTGCGCGAGATCATCAACCGCTGCGACCTGGTCAACGCCGACGGCATGCCCGTGGTCTGGGCCTCCCGCTGGCTGGGGCGGCCCTTGAAGGAGCGTGTCACCGGGGTCGACCTGTTCGATGCCTTGATGGCCCAGGCCGCCGTGCGCGGCTGGCGGGTCTTCCTGCTCGGTGCGCGTGAAGAGGTGGTGATGGCGGTGCGCGACAAGTACGCCGAGCGCTTCCCCATGCTGCAGTTTGCCGGCGCGCGCAACGGCTACTGGTCGGCCGATGAAGAGCCGGAGGTCGTCGAGGAAGTGCGTGCTGCACGCGCCGACCTGCTATTTGTGGCCATCAGCTCGCCGTACAAGGAGCGCTTCCTGGGACGGTGGCAGACCCACATGCGGGTGCCCTTTGCCATGGGCGTGGGCGGCAGCTTCGATGTGGCGGCCGGCAAGGTCAAACGCGCCCCGGTGTGGATGCAGCAGTCCGGGTTGGAGTGGTTCTACCGCTTCCTGCAGGAGCCGCGCCGCATGTTCCGCCGCTACTTCATCGAAGACATGGGTTTCGTTCGCCTGCTGGCGCGGGAGTGGTGGCAGCTCCGCCGGCAGGGTGGCGATGCGGCACCGGCCGCACCTGGCCCGCTGGAGCGTGAAGGGCGATGAACATCGTCCTGTCGCTGGACTACGAGATCTACTTCGGCCGGCACACCGGTTCGGTCGAACGCTCGTTGATGGCGCCCACCCGGGCGCTGCTGGCGTTGGCGGCGCGCTACCGCGTGCCCCTGGTGTTTTTTGTCGATGTGCTCTACCTGCAGGCGCTGCAGCGTGCAGCGCTCACACAGGCCGGGCCGCGCGAAGACCTGGCCCGCATCCAGCGCCAGCTGGCCGACTGTGTGGCGGGCGGCCACGAGCTGCAGCTGCACCTGCACCCGCACTGGGTGGATGCCCGCTGGTCCGACAGCGGCTGGCAGATGGACCTGCGGCGCTACCGCCTGCATGACTTTGCGCCCGACCAGATCCAGGGCCTGGTGCAAAGGGGGGTCGAGACCCTGCGGTGTTACACCGACCGCGTCAGCGCATTCCGTGCCGGCGGCTGGTGCCTGCAGCCGTTTGACGCCCTGCACGACGCCCTGCTGGCGGCCGGCATCACCGTCGACAGCACGGTGTTTGCCGGTGGGTACCAGCACGGGGCCGGACATGACTTCGACTTCCGTCGCGCGCCGCGCCTGAGCCGCTGGCGCTTTGACCACGACCCGCTGGTGCCGGCAGCCCATGGCCGGTTCCTGGAGATCCCGATCGCCAGCCACCGGGTCGGCCCCGCCTTCTATTGGCGGCTGGCCTGGGCCCGCCGGCTGAAGCAGGCCCACCACCGGCCGCTCGGCGATGGCTCGGCGATGGCGCTGGGGCGCCAGGACCTGGCCCGCAAGCTGCTCTGGCCCAGCACCAGCGTGGTGTCCATCGACGGCTTGAAGGCAGACTTCCTGGAGGCCGCCTACCGCCGCTACCGCGCGCTGGGCCACACGGACTTCGTGGTCATTGGCCACCCCAAGGCCGTCACGCCGCACTCGCTGCAACGGCTGGACGACTTCCTGGCGCGGCACGTGGACGAAGCCTTCTGCGGCCTGCATGCCTGCGTTGAAGGCAGCCCCGCGGGTTGGACGGGCCCCGGCCACCCGGCAGCCGGCCCGCTGGGTTGGGTGGTATGACCGCCGTGCGTGTGCGCCGCGTGGCCGGCATCGGCGGCCCGCCGCTGGCGCTGGCCTTGGCCTGGTGCATCCCCGGGGCGGCGCTGCTGTGGGCGATCAGCCTGTGGCGCCCGCCCGCCAGTCTGGCCGAGGCCGCGCTCACCGTGGCGGCCGTGGTGGTGCCCGCCACCGCTCTGTGGTGGGTGGCACGGGCAGGGCAAGGCGCCGGCCTGGCGCTGGCCGGCCTCGCTGGCGCCGTGGTGCTGTTGTCTGATGTGACGCTGCGGCCCGGCACGGGCGGCGTCAGTGCCGGCCTCGATGCCCAGAGTGTCCTGAAGTTCGGGCTCTGGGCGCTGGGGCTGCTGCTGTTGTTCTGGCGCCGGCAGGTGCTGGTGGCGGCCCTGCGCCACCCACCCAGCGCCGCGCTCGCCGCGCTGGCAGTCTGGAGCCTGTGCAGCGCGGCCTGGTCCATCACACCGGCGTACTCCGCGGCTGCCGGGCTGGCCTGGTTGGGTGTGTGGGTGCTGGCCACGGTGTTTGCCGCCGCTTTCACCTGGCGCCAGGGAGCGACCGTGATCGCGCTGGCGCTGGTGGCGACCCTGGCTGCGTCGCTGGTCCTCTACCTGCTGGTGCCTTCGCGCGCGCTCACGGTCACCGAGGGAGGTTTGAACCTGCGTTTGAGCGGCGTCTACGGCAGCCCCAACAACCTGGGCCGCGCCGCCGCCCTGGCCACGCTGCTGGTCTTGGTGTCGGTGGGGGCGCTCCGGCGCTGGCAAGCGGCTGCGCTGCTGCTGCTGGCCCTGCCACTGTGCGCCACGTGCCTGATGCTGTCGGGCAACCGCGGTGCCGCGTTGGCGCTGGGTGTGGCCGGGGTGGTGTACCTGCTGATCGGCCGGCCCTGGCAGTTGGTGCTGGGCGCACTGACGCTGCTGTTCAGCATCGCCGTGCTGGCCTTGGTACCCGAGCTGCGTGCCGATCTGGCCGGCTTGTTGTCACGCTCAGGCCGGCGCAGCGAGATCGCCACGCTGACGGGCCGCACCGACATCTGGGCTGCCGTGATCGGCCTGATCCGCGAGGCGCCGCTGCTGGGCCATGGGTTTGCGTCGACCCGCGAGCTCTTGCCGGCCGCCTGGTGGACGGCCTACGGCTGGACCACCACCTCGGCGCACAACCTGTGGCTGCAGGTGGCCGTGACCACCGGCGCCATCGGCCTGGCGGTGTTGCTGCTCGGTCAGTTGACCTGGGCCTGGCGGGCACTGCAGCGTCCCCAGCCCATACGTGACGCTGCATTTGTGTTTGTGCTGGTCATCGGCTTGCTGGAATCCAGCGCCGGTGGACCGTCGGTGAACCTGCTCAGCTTTGTGCTGGCCTGGGCCGCCGCGCCGGGCCTGCAGGAGGCGCGGCCGCATGGCTGATGACACCCGCAGCTGCCGGCGCCGGGCCCTGGCCTGGATGCTGATGGCGGGCACGGCCGGCGGCACTGCGCAGGCTGCGCCGCGCGCACCACGCCAATGGCACAGCACGTTCCAGCAGCGCCTGGACGACTGGGGCCCCGGCGTGTCCGGCTGGGGCTTTGACAACCACCGCTGGCTGGCCGAGCCCGGTGTGCCAGGGCAACTGCTGCGGGTGTTGGTGCGGCAGGGCAGCATCGACCCGGGCTCGATGCTGCGCCGCGGGCTGCCGCGCTCGGGCACCGGGTTCAAGGCGCCGGTGCTGCAACCCGGCGCCGACGCCGCCACCCTGCGCTACCGCGTACGCTTCCCGGCTGACTTTGATTTTGTGCGCGGCGGCAAGCTGCCGGGCCTGTACGGCGGGCGGGGCAACTCCGGCGGCGCCATCCCGTCGGGCCGCGACGGGTTCTCCTTGCGGCTGATGTGGCGCAGCCAAGGGGCTGCCGAGGTCTACGCCTACCTGCCCACCAGCCAGGGCCATGGCAGTTCGCTGCTGCGCGGCGAGCTGCGCTTCACACCCGGCCGCTGGCACGAGGTGCAACAGACCGCCGTGCTCAACCGCCCGGGCGACAACGACGGCCGGTTGGAACTGCGGCTGGACGGCCAGCTGGCGGGCGTGGCCGCGGGCCTGCGCTTCCGCGACGTGCCCGAGCTGCGCATCGACGGTGTGTTCTTCGAGGTGTTCTTCGGCGGCAACGACGACACCTGGGCCGCACGTGCCGACACCCACGTGGACTTTGCGTCCTTCATGCTGGTGGCGCACACGCTGGAGCAGCGCCCGTGACCCCGCCCGTGACCACGCCCGCGAGCGCCACGGCCTTGCCGCAGCGCGTGGCCGCGCTGGTCGAGCAGCTGGCCCTGTCCGGCGCCAACTTCATCGCTTTCCTGGTGCTCGCGCGCCATCTGTCCCCGGCCGACTGGGGCGCCTTCGGCTTCGCCTACGCCTTGCTGCTCTTCATGCAAGGCTTCCAGCGTGCCAGCGTCACGATCCCGATGATCCCGTACTCGGCCCGCGGGGCGGGCTGGTCTGCCACCCGCCACGCCTGGGCCGGCATGAACCTGGGCCTGGGCCTGCTGTGTGCCGCGGGCCTGGCCGCGGTGGCGGCGCTGTTGCAGACCATGGGGGGCGGCTGGCTGGGGCAGGCCTTTGCGATGGCCAGCCTGCTGGCGCTGCCGATGTTCCTGCACGAGTTTGCGCGCCGTGCCGCCATCCAGGAGGGCCGCGCGGACCTGCTCGCGGCCATGGGTGTGGCCTACGCCGTGGTGCTGATCCTGGGCGTGCTCTGGCCCGGTGCCGCGGGCCGGGGGGCCTGGTCGGCCTGCATCGCCTGGGCTGCTGCGGCGGCGGTGGCCGCCGCGGTCTACGCGACAAAAGGCGAGACAGCGGTGCGGCTGCGCGGCGCGGCCTGGCCCCGCAGCCCCGGGTACCGGCATTACGTCGGCTGGGCCACGCTGAGCCACCTGGGCCACAGCGGCTACAACTTTGGGGTGCAGGCCATCCTGGCCGCCTTGGCCGGCCCCGCGGCCGTGGGTGCTTTCCATGCCTGCAGGACCTTGGTGCAGCCCGTCAGCGTGCTGCTGAATGCCATGGACGGCATCGACAAGCCACGGGCCGCCGCGGCCCTGGCCACGGGCGGGCCCGCCGCCATGCGCCGCGTGCTGTGGCATTCGCTGGCGACGATGGCGGTCCTGGCGCTGCCGGTGCTGACGGTGGCGGCCCTGTGGGCCACGCCGCTGCTGAAGCTGGCCTACGGCGAGCGCTATGCCACGCAGGGCACGCTGGTCGCCGCCTGGTGCATCGCATCGGTGTGCATGCTGCTGGCGCAGCCGGTCGAGTCGGGCCTGTACATGTCGCACCGCACACGCGCCTTGTTTTTCGGGCGGGCTGCCGCAGCGGCGGCGGGCACCGGGCTGGCGCTCTGGTGGGTGCCCCTGCATGGCGCCACCGGCGCCGTGGCCGCGCTGGCGGCGGGCTTTTTTGTGGCGGCGGTTTCCGGTGCCTTCCAACTCCAACACAAGGGCTCTTGACCATGGTCACCCGATCAACGACCACCACCACGGCCCCGACGGCGAGCACAGCCGCACCCGCCGCAGGCCGCAGCCTGTACCTGGCGTGGACCCACTTCCAGCGCCGCCAGGTGTCGATGGCCGAACTGGCGGGCTTCGAGTGTGTCTTCCTGCCGCTGGCCTACAAGGGCCGCAGCCACCTGCTGCGCGGCCTGCACTACCTGCACCTGATGCTGCGCACCGTCCAGGTGTTGCGGCGTCACCGTCCGGCGGTGTTGTGGCTGCAGCTGCCCCAGTTCCCGCTGCTGTGGGCGGCCCTGGCCTACAAACTGGTGTTCGACCCGGCGCTGAAGCTGGTGGCCGATTGCCACAACGCCGCGTTTCAGGCGCCTTGGTCCCGGTTGCCGCTGGGGCTGTCGCTGCTTCGGCGCTGTACGTGCATCCTGGTGCACAACGACGACATGCTGGCCCGGGCGCAGCAACTGGGTCTGCCGATGGCGCGGGTGCAGGTGCTGGAGGATGTGCCGCCGCTGCACAGGGGAGGCCACCGTGGCGTGGCCTTGCCCGCTGCGTTTGTGGGCCGCCCGCGGCCCTGGGTGTTGTTCCCCGGCAGTTACGGCCAGGACGAACCCATCGCTGAGTTGCTGGCCATGGCCGCGATGTTGCCAGCCGGCACCTTGGCCATCACCGGCAGGCGCGGCAACGCCGCCCGCAACGGCCACGACATCAGTGAGGTGCCCGCCAATACGGTGCTGACCGACTACGTGCCGGTGGCCGAGCTGGACGCCCTGCTGGCCCATGCCGACGTGGTGCTGGCCTTGACGCGCAACGATGGCATCCAGCTCAGCGTGTGCAACGAGGCGCTGGGTTTTGGCAAGCCGATGGTGATGTCCGGCACGCCGCTGCTGAGGGCGCTGTTCGGTCGCGCCGCCGTGGTGGTGGACTCGTCGGACCCGGCCGACATCCAACGCGGCATCCAGCAGGCCTGGCAGGCGCGGGACCATTGGGGTGATGCGGCCGAGTCCCTGGCGCACCAGCGGCGCAGCGTCTGGGCGGCGGGGCCGCTGCAGCGCTGCCTGCGGGCCTTGCAGGTGCGTGTGCCGTGACGAGCGGCCTGCCGCGTTGCATCGCCCTGGTCGGGCGGCTGGGCACACCGCAGCTGGCCTGCCTGCGCAGCTGGCGCCGCCAGGGCGTGCCGGTGCTGTTCGTGCACGACGGGCCACAGCCCTTGTCGCGCCTGGTCATGCGTTTGCTGGGGGTGCCTTGTGTGAACCTCGGGCCGCTGCAGCCGGACGACGCGGCCTTCGTGGCGCGCTTCGCAGACCACCTGCAGGCGCATGGCGTGGACGCCGTGACCTGCGTCTCGGAGCCCATCAGCGAGGCCTTGTGGGCCATGGCGCCCCAGCTGCCGCCGGGGCTGCGCCTGTTGTGTGTGCAGCCTGCGCAGGTGCGCGTGCTCGAATCCAAGTTTGCGCAGGACGCCACCGCGCGGGCCGCGGGCCTGCCCGCGCTGCAGAGTTGGCGCTGGTGGCCCGGCGACGCGGCCAAGACGGTGCATGTGCCGCCGCAGGCCTTTCCGCTGGTGGTGCGGCCCGATGTGCAGCGCGCCGCCAACCCCGGTTTCAAGCTGGCCGTGGTGCACGACCAGGCCGCCCTGCACACGCTGGTGGCCGGGCTGGTGCCCGGTTCGTCGGGTGTGATTGCCCAAACACTGGTGCGGGGCCCCAACCTGCTGGTGCACGGTTACCGCAGTGCCGATGGCCGCTGGGGTGGGCATGTGGCCTTCCGGGTCGACGTGAAACACCGGGGCTTCACCGTCCGGCTCCGCCCCGTGCCGCTGCCGGCCGAGATCGCGCGGGGCTGCCGCCGCATGGAGCAGGCGCTGGACCTGTGCGGCGTGTACCACTGGGAGTTCGTGCAGGACGAGACCTCCGGCGCGGCCTGGTTCCTGGACCTGAACCCCCGCTTCGGCGGCACCACCGGCAAGGTGCTGGCCGCGGGCTACGACGAACCCCTGGCGCTGCTGGGCACGGCGCAGCCGGGTGCCTTGAAGCACAGCCAGGTGCTGCGCGCGCGGCTGCACGCCAGCGGCGGCAAACACCAGGCGCTGGTGGCCCTGGTGGCGGCCTTGCGCCGCCGCAGCACCGACGCCGACTACCCCTACCCCAATCTGCGGCGGCTGCTGCCGGCCCTGCTGCACCAGCTGTTCCTGGGCCGCGACGAGATCCTGCGTCTGGCCGATGCGCGCACCGGGCTGGCCTTCGCCGCCCACCAGCTCACACGCCGTCTGATGCTGCGTTGAACCACGGCCGGCAGGCCATGGCGATGTATCAGCGGCGGGCCTCGCTGCTCTGTGCCACAGGCGCTGTCCAGCGCTAGGAGCCATCAGTTGAACGCCGAAGATTTCAAGCCGCGCCAGGGTGTCCGCATCGCGGTGTTTGCCGTCTTCGTCCTGTTGCTTGCGCTGGCAGACCAGGTCTGGTTTTCCACCCCACTGTGAACGGAGACACGCCAATGTCCACCCTGCTTGAAGAGCCTGCCGTGCGCACGGCAAGGGCCACCGAACGTGACGCTGCCGAGGGCATGGCCCTGGAGCGCATCGCCGTGATCGGCCTGGGTTATGTCGGCCTGCCCCTGGTGGTGGAGTTCGGCAAGCAGGCCCGCACCATCGGCCTGGACATCGCACGGCACAAGGTCGAGCTCTGCCAGCGTGGGCAAGACCCCTCGCGTGAATTGAGCGACGAGGCCATGAAAGCCGGCCACCATGCGGTCTACACCGACGACCCGCACATGCTGGCCGAGGCGGACGTCATCATCGTGGCCGTGCCCACGCCGGTGGACGCCGCGCACATCCCGGACTTCGGGCCGCTGATCGGCGCCAGCACCAGCGTGGGCCGGCACATGAAGAAGGGCGCGCTGGTCGTCTACGAAAGCACGGTCTACCCGGGCGCCACGGAGGAGGTCTGCATCCCGGTGCTGGAGCGCGAAAGCGGCCTGCGCTGGAAGCAGGACTTTTCCGTCGGCTACAGCCCCGAGCGCATCAACCCGGGCGACCGCGAACACACGCTGACCCGGGTGCTGAAGATCGTCAGCGGCGATTCACCCGAGACCCTGGAGCGTGTGGCCCGCGTCTACGAACGCATCGTCGAGCCTGGTGTGCACCGGGCCAGCAGCATCAAGGCGGCGGAAGCGGCCAAGGTGATCGAGAACACCCAGCGCGACCTGAACATCGCGCTGATGAACGAGTTGTCCATCATCTTCGACCGCATGGGCATCGACACCCACGAGGTGCTGGAAGCCGCCGGCACCAAGTGGAACTTCCTGAAGTTCAAGCCGGGCCTGGTGGGCGGCCACTGCATCGGCGTGGACCCGTACTACCTGACCCACAAGGCCGACATGCTGGGTTACCACCCGCAGGTGATCCTGGCCGGGCGCCGCATCAACGACGGCATGGGCAAGTTCATCGCCGAGCAGACGATCAAGCAGATGATCGCGGCCGGCAGCTACATCAAGGGCGCACGTGTCAACGTGCTGGGCATGACCTTCAAGGAGAACTGCGCCGATCTGCGCAACAGCAAGGTCATCGACATCGTGCGCGAGCTGCAGTTCTTCGGCGTGGAGGTGCACGTGACCGACCCGCATGCCGATGCACACGAAGCGCTGGCCGAATACGGCGTGCACCTGCAGACCTGGGACGACCTGCCACGCGCCGACGCCGTGGTGGCCGCGGTCGCGCACCACGACTACATGGCCCTGAGCCCGGAAGACCTGGGGCGCAAGCTCATCAAGGGCGGCGTGGTCATCGATGTCAAGTCGATGTACTCGCCGGTGCCGCTGCGGCTGGCGGGGTTCAGGGTGTGGCGGCTGTGAGCATGGGTGGCGCCCCCGGCGGGAATCGAACCCACATCTGAGACTTAGGAGGTCCCCGTTCTATCCATTGAACTACGGCGGCGCGGCAGCGGCGGATTCTGTCATGGCACGCGCCAGATCCAGATCAGGTCCAGCGAGTTCTCGGCCCCGCTCTGCGCCCGCAGCGTGAAGCGCTGGGCCGCGCGGTAGATGAGCTGCCAGGTGCCCACGGTGGCGTTCACGCCGCGTTCGTAGCCCACGTACCAGCGCTGGCTGAGCTGTTTGCCCAGCGTGACGATGGTCTCGCTGGTGCTGTCGTCGGATTGCCGCACCGAGACCTCGTCCAGCCCCAGGCTGCGGATCAGCGTGTCGGTGGGGGCTTCGCCTTCGCCGGCCAGCAGCGCGATGGCGGCGCGTTGCAGCAGCGCCGTGTCGGCGCGGCCCAGGCCGCCGGGGTCGCGGCCCAGCACCAGCCAGGCGAGTTTGTCGGTGTCGCTCAGTTCCGGGTCGGAGTGCAGCCGGATGCGGGGCGACTGCGCCGTGCCGGTGATGGCCACGCCCACCTCGATGTCCAGGTTGGGCCGCAGGGCGAGCACGTCCAGCCGCGGGTTCTCGGCGGGGCCCGAAAACGCGACGATGCCGCGTTCGATGGCCAGCTTCTGGCCGTAGGCGGCGTAGGTGCCGCGCTCGGCGTTCACGGTGCCGTTCACCGCCAGCCGGCCCCCCGGCGCGCTGATGCGCAGGTCCCCGCGCAGCAGGGTGTCCAGCCCGCGGCCGCGCACCTGGAGCTGCTGGCCCAGCGAGATGTCCAGCGCCACGTCGGTGCTGCGCGGCTTGCGCGTGGTGGCAGGGTCGGCTGCGGCCACCTCGGGTGCGCCGGGGCGGCGCACGTTCACGTCGTCGGCCAGGCTGGGCGCGTCGCTGCGGCTGGCGTCGAACAAGGCTTCGTCGACCTTGAGTTGGCCCTTGAGCGCCAGCGCCTGCGGCTTGAGCGTCAGCTCGGCGTTGCCGCTGGCCACCAGGCGGCGGTCCACCCGGCCCAGCACCTGGAAGCGGTCGGCCTTCAGCTGCAGCCGTGCCTCGGGCGGGTTCACCAGGTCGGCGCCGCCGCTGAGGGTGAGCGTGCCGTTGCCGGCCTGCAGGCGGAACCGTTCGATGTTGGCGCGGTTGCCTTCCAGCCGGATGAAGACATCGCCGCCGCTGACGTTGACACCCTGCAGCAGGTTGCGCACGCCCAGGCCGCTGCCCGACAGCGTGCCGTTGACCTCGGGGTTGGCGAAACGGCCACTGAACACGCCCTCGGTTTCCAGGGCGCCCTCCAGCCGCCAGCCCGGCGGCACCCACGCGCCCCAGATGCCCAGGTTGGCCACCCGCGCCTGCACACCGCCGTCCACCACGGCGTCGGGCGCGGGCCAGCGGCGGTCGGGGGTGGTCTGCACACGCAGCAGGCCACCGGCCGCGCCCAGGGTGCGGCCTGCCAGGGCCTGGGTGAAGGTCCAGGTGCCGTCGTGGGCGTTCAGCGCCAGCCGCAGGTCGGTCAGGCCCAGGGCGAGCGGCGCATCGGCGGTGTCGCGCACCTGCAGGTCGCCGCCCTGGCGCTCGAAGACCAGGTCGGCATCAAAACGTTCGCCGGCCGTCAGGTCCAGCGTGGCGCCGACACGCAGGTCGCCGTCCCAGCCCATGTCCGGCTGCCAGCGCGCCAGCAGCGGCGCCACGCGCAGGCTCTCCAGCCGGGCGCGCAGGCGCAGTGCGCCGGCGTCGTAGCGCACCTCGTCCCAGGCCAGGGCGATGTCGCCGGCCAGCTTCAGCCGGCCGGCGTCGGCGCGCAGGCGCTGCAGCTGGCCGTTGGCATCCAGCGCCAGCTCGGCCTGCATCGGGCCGGCGTCCAGCCAGTCGCGCGGGGCGTTGCCGGCCAGCGGCACACGGCCGTCCCAGCCGCCGGCGCTCAGGCTTTCCAGCTGACCGTTCCAGCGCCAGCCTTCAGGGCCGTGCTGGGCCTGGCCCTGGCCGCGCAGCGCCAGGCGCGTGCCCTTTTGCGTCTTCAGAGACAGCGTGTGTTCCAGCGCGGCCGGCGGCACCAGCGGCAAGGCGGTGTCCACGCGCAGGCTGTGGCGGGCCAGCGTGCCTTCCAGCGCCGCGGTGGCCACGGGCAGCTTCTGGCCCCGCCAGGCCAGGTCGGTCAGCGTCAACGTGGTGTTCAGCGCCTGGTCGGTGCCGCCGGCGGCATCGACGGCAAATTGCCATTGCGCCGTGCCCTGGCCCAGCGCCAGCGGCCCGGCGCCCAGCGCCTGCAGACGTGCGCTGCCGCTGCCGGCCAGCGCAGGCCAGCGGCCCTGCAGCGTGCCTTCGGCTTCCGCCAGCCCGCTGCGTGGCGCCCAGCCGGCCAGGGCCGGGTGCAGCGCCGCCAGCGGGGCCAGCGCCGCCAGCGCCAGGGCCAGCAGGCTGAACTGCCAGCGGTCGCCACGGCCGTCGGCCAGCGGGTCGGCCGTGCCGCTGGCGCTGAGCTGGTTGCCGGCCAGGTCCAGCGCGGCCTGCACCGCCGCGCCTTCACCCAGGCTCAGCGTGCCCTGCAGCGGCACACCGGCGAGTTGCGAGGGTTCCAGGCGCAGCCGGGCCTGGCCGCTCACGGCGCGCCAGGCCTCGGGCTGGGCCCGTGCCCGGTCCCCCAGCGCGAGCGCCAGGTTCCAGTCGCCGTTCAGCCGGTGCGGGCCGCGCCGCCAGGGGCTGTCTTCCGGGCCGGGCCACCAGGGCAGCGGGTCGAAGTCGGCCAGCCGGCCTTCGCTGGCCAGGCTCCAGCCGGCAGCGGTGCGCTGCAGCGTGGCCGTGGCCTCTGCGCTGGCAGTGCCGGTGCGCGCCTGCAAGCTGCGCAGCTGCACCTCGGTGGCGCTGGCGCTGGCGTCCACCTGCAGGCGCACGGGCGTGGGCGCGGCGTTGAGCCGGCCTTCCAGACCGCCCTTCACCGTGGCCTGCCAGGCGCTGGGCGGCGGGCTGGCCTGGGGGTCGGGGGACGGCAGCCCGTCCAGCCGGATCTGCAAGGCACCGGCCAGCTGCATCGCCGCGGCGCGGCCGTCCAGGCGCTGTGGTTGCAGGCCGTCGGCGCGCGTGTCCAGCGTCAGCGTGTGGCCCTGCCATTGCCCGCTGCCGGCCCAGCGGCCGGCGGCTGCGCTGGCGTCGGCCAGCTGCAGCGTGAAGGTCTCGATGCGGACCTGGTCGGGCTGGGCCAGCCGCGCCTGCAGCTTCAGCTCGGCCTCGCGCAGTGGCAGCCGGCCTTCGTTCCAGCGGCCGGGCTGGCGGTTGGACAGCTTCAGCTCGGCGTGAAACGGGGCCTCGCGTGCGCTGCTGCGCAGCGTGGCTTCGCCATCCAGGCGGGTCTGCGGCCAGCCGCTGGCCAGGGTGGCCAGGTCCAGGTCGCGGGTGCGGGCCGAGAGCGCGGCCAGCGGCCAGGGCGCAAACGGGGTGAGTGTGCTTTGCAGGTCCAGCGCCGCGTCGTCGGCCTCGCCGCGCAGCGTGCCGGTGAGCGCGAGCCGGTCCAGCGGGCCCTGGGCCTGCAGCGCGGCGCGCCAGGGCAGGGGTGCGGTCGGCAGGGCCAGCGCCTGGGCCTGCAGGCTGAGCGGGAAGGGCGCGTCGCTGCCAATGCGGGCGGTGGCCTCGGCCTGCAGCTGGTCGCGCCGGAAACGCAGGGCCTCGATGCGGTGCTCGGCCCCTGCCGCGCTGCCCAGGTCCAGCCGCGCGCTCAGGTCCAGCACCGGGGCCTGGTCGTCGATCTGCACCCGGCCCACCTGCAGCGGCGTCTGCACCGACACCGGCAACCGCAGCGTGGTGGGGGCGCTGAGCGGCTCGGCGCTGGTTTCGCCGCTGCGCCAGATCAAGGCGCGCAGCGTAACGCTGTCGACGCGCAAGCCCAGCCACTGGCTCGGTGCCGGTCGCCATTGCCAGCGCAGTTGGCGGATCTGCAAGCCTTGCAGTTCCAGCCGCCCGGCCGTGCCCTGCCAGACCAGGCGTTCGGCGCCCAGGTCGTCGCCCAGCAGGGCGCCGCGCTGGGCGTCCACCTGCAGGCCGGGCACACGCTGCAGCAGCCAGGCGCTGGCGCCTTCGCTGCGCAGCAACAGCGGGGGCAGCGCGATGGCGGCCAGCACCAGCGCCACCACCGCGGCCAGCGTGATCCACAGGCCCACGCGTCGGCGGGCGGCGGGTGCTGGCGCCGGGATGTCGGGCGTGTCCGGACGGTCCATCAGAACGCGATGCCCACACTGAAGTGGATGCGTGCCTTGCGCACTTCCTCGCCATAGGCCCAGTCGATCTTCAACGGGCCGACCGGGCTGCGCCAGCGCAGGCCGATGCCGGCGCCGATGGCGGGGTCGAAGCCCCGGAAGCTGTCCGCCGCGCGCCCGGCGTCGATGAAGACCGCGCCCCAGACCGAGGGCAGCCGGCGCAGCAGCGGCCGAGCGAGCTCGATGCTGGCGGTGGCCAGGGCATCGCCGCTGTCCACCGCGCCGTCGACGATCGGGCCCAGGCTGCGGTAGCCGTAGCCGCGCACCGAATCGTCACCCCCGGCGCGGAACTGCTGCGAGTCGGGCACGGCCACGCCGTCGGGGCGCAGCACCTGTCCGACTTCCAGCCGCGCCTGCCCGTACCAGCCACCGGGCAGCGGCGTGTAGCCGGTGATGCGGCCGTACAGGCGCGAGAAGTAGCCGCTCGCGCCGTTGGTGCTGTGGGCGCGGCCCAGGCCCGTCTGCAGCGACAGCGTCCAGCCTTCGGTCGGCAGGATGGGGTTGTCCAGGCGGCGCCACACGCCGTGGAAATTGCCCGAGACCGCCAGCTCGGTGGTGTCGGGCAGCGTGCGCGCAGCGCCCAGGTACTCGGTGCTGGCGCGTTCGGTCTCGAGGTAGAGCAGCCGGTCGATGCGCGGCGTGCTCTGTGTGCGGCCGAAGCGCAGGCGCTGCGAGAGCACGATGTCGTCGTCGCTCTGCAGGCGCTCGATGGCGCCGCCCAGCAGCCAGCGGTACTGGCGCTGCAGCGGGTGGGTGCTGATCTCGCCATCCCAGGCCTGGCGCAGCTGGGCCCATTCGAGTTTGTTGCGCGCCACCAGCGGCTGGCCAAACAGCCGCCGGTGCAGGTGCTCCACCGAGGCGCGCGGGCCGACGTTGGCGCTGTAGCCCGTGCCCAGCGTCCACACCTGGCGCGGCGACTCCCGCAGCCGCACCACCACCGGCGTGGCCGCGGCCCGCGTGGCGTCGGGCTCGAAGGTGACGGCCACGGCGTCGAACAGCCCGGCCAGGCGCAGCCGGTCCTGAAAGTCCAGCAGCAGGGTCTCGGTCAGCGGTGTGCCGGCGGGGAAGCCGGCCAGGTGCTCAACCGTGGTCTTGTCGTGGTGTTGCAGCCCTTCCACCACCAGCGGGCCGCTCAGGAACAGCGGGCCGCTGTCGGCGACCAGGAAGATGCGCACGCGGCGCGTGGCGGTGTCGACGTCGGCCGCGGTGCCGATCCAGCTGGCTGCCGCGTAGCCGGCGGCGCGCAGGCGTGTCAGCAGCTCGGCCTTGCTGTCGTTCCAGGGGCCGTTGCGGAAGGCCGCACCCACCGGCAGGTCCCAGCCGGCGCGCAGGCGTGCGGCCAGCGCGATGGCCTGTGCATCGCCGCGCTCGATGCGGTCCTGCAGTTCGCCCTGCAGTTCCAGGTCGAAGCGGCCGATGCGCGCACGGGCGCCGGGTTTGACGTTGACACGCACCTGGTCACCGTTGCGCTGCAGCGTGACCTCGGGGTCGAAAAAACCTTCGGTCTGCAGCAGTTGTGCGGCCTGGGCCGGGGCCGCCGCCAGCAGCCGCGCCAGCTCGGATTCGGCGATGCGGTCGTCGCCCACCAGGGTGGCCAGGCGCGCAATGTCCAGGTGGCGCTGCAGCAGCTCGGCCAGGTCGTCAGGGGCGTCGATCGTCACCTTCACCGGTGACACCGGCAGCGGCGCGGTCGCCGTCGTGGCGTCGGCTGCTGGTGTGTTCAGCCCCGGCAGCAGCGCGCAGCCGCTGGCCAGCGCTGCCAGCAGCAGGATCAAACAACGGATCATTTGCTCAGCAGCCGCATCGCCCCTTCGAGCCCCGCCAGCGACAGCGGAAACATGCGCTGGTTCATCAGCTGCTGCACGATGGCGATGCTCTGGCGGTACTGCCAGACGCCCTGCGGCTCGGGGTTGATCCAGGCAAAACGCGGGAAGGCGCTGGTCAGGCGCTGCAGCCACTCGGCCCCAGGCTCTTCGTTGTTGTATTCCACGCTGCCACCGGGTTGCAGGATCTCGTAGGGGCTCATGGTCGCGTCACCGACGAAGATCAGCTTGTAGTCCTTGTTGTACTTGCGGATGATGTCCCAGGTGGGGGTCTTCTCGCTAAAGCGGCGGCGGTTGTTCTTCCACATGAAGTCATAGACACAGTTGTGGAAGTAATAGAACTCCAGGTGCTTGAACTCGGTCTTGGTGGCGCTGAACAGCTCTTCCACGCGGTGGATGTGTTCGTCCATCGTGCCGCCCACATCCATCAGCAACAAAACTTTCACCTTGTTGTGGCGCTCCGGCACCATCGCGATGTCCAGCAGGCCGGCATTGGCCGCGGTGCGGTGGATGGTGTCGTCCAGGTCCAGTTCCAGCTCTTGGCCTTCACGTGCAAAACGGCGCAGCCGGCGCAGCGCCACCTTGATGTTGCGCGTGCCCAGTTCCTTGGTGTCGTCGTAATCCTTGTAGGCCCGCTGGTCCCAGACCTTGACCGCGCTCTTGTTGCGGCCCTTGTCCTGCCCGATGCGGATGCCCTGCGGGTTGTAGCCGTAGGCACCGAAGGGGCTGGTGCCGCCGGTGCCAATCATGCGGCTGCCGCCTTCATGGCGTTCCTTCTGCTCCTCGAAACGTTTTTTCAGCGTTTTCATCAGCTCGTCCCAGCCCATCTTTTCGATGGCCGCCTTCTGCTCGGGTGTCAGTTCCAGCTCCAGCGTCTTGCGCAGCCATTCCAGCGGCAGGTCGCGGCTGAAATCGGTGAGCATTTCCACACCCTTGAAGTAGGCCGAAAACGCACGGTCGAACTTGTCGAAGTGGGCCTCGTCCTTGACCAGGGTGGTGCGCGCCAAGTAGTAGAAATCATCGACCGAGCTGTCGATCACACCGGCCTGCAAGGCCTCCAGCAGGGTCAGGAATTCCTTGACCGAGACCGGCAGCTTGGCGGCACGCAGCGTGTAGAAGAAGTTGATCAGCATCACGGGCCCTCGACTGCCGTGCATTCTGAGGCCTTGGCCGGCCTCTTGCCCGGGCCCGGGTTCAAGGCCGGCCTGTCACGGCCGATACAGGCGACGACATGGGGCATGCCGACATCCTGATGGCCGTGGTCTTGGTGCTGCAGGCCTTCTTTGGCCTGGGCTGGGCCGCGAGCGCCTGGCTGCTGCGCCTGGCACCGCGGCCGGCGCTGAACTGGAGCGTCTCGGCGGCCTTGATCGCGGCGGCGCTGATCCTGTTCCTGCTGCGTGGCCGCGCGCCCGACCTGCTGGCGCACCCGGTGGCCAACCTGCTGTCGCTGCTGGCGCTGATGACGATACGGCGCGGCCTGCAGGCCTTTTTGCGCCTGCCGCTGCGCGACCGCGAGAGTCTGGCCGTCCTGCTGCTGTGCACGGGCTTCAACCTGGCCTGGGCCGGCCCGCAAGGCGGCTGGCCGGCCGGCGCGGTGATCGCCACCTCGGTCTGCGTGGCCTGGACCCTGGGCCGGACGACGTTGGAGATCCTGGCGCCACTGCGGCGCGAGTACGGTGCAGCGGGCGCCTGGCTGGTGGCCTGGCCCTATGCCCTGGGCACGCTGCTGTTCAGCCTGCGGTTTGGCCTGGGCCTGGTGCTGCCCGCGCAGGTGGCGCGCCCGGTCAACGTGGACACCAGCTTCAACATCGGCGTGGTGCTGACCATCCTGGTGCTGAACCTGGCCATCAACGCCAGCCTGGCCGTGCTGGTGCTGCTGCGGCTGGTGCGCAAGCTGCAGCGCCTGTCCAACCACGACCCGCTGACCGGCCTGCTGAACCGCCGCCGGCTGATGCAGGTGCTGCGCGAGCAGAAGCAGGCGCTGCTGCGCCACGGCGAACCCTGGTCGCTGCTGCTGCTGGACCTGGACCACTTCAAGCGTGTCAACGACGAACACGGCCATGCCGCGGGTGACCATGTGCTGGTGACGGTGGCGGCGCTGCTGAAGGCGCAGGCGCGTGAGCTCGACCAAGTGGCCCGCATGGGTGGCGAGGAGTTCTGCATCGTCCTGCCGCGCACCGGCTTGGACGGCGCTCAGCTGCTGGCGGAGCGTGTGCGCCAGGCCGTGGCGCAGGCGCCGCTGGCCAGTACCGACGACGGCGAGGCCACGGCCTTGCAACTCACGGTGAGCATCGGCGTGGCCAGTTGCACATCGGCCGAGGAATCGGCCGACCAGGTGCTGGGCCGCGCCGACCGTGCGCTGTATGCGGCCAAACACGCCGGCCGCAACCGCGTCAGCGTGGCCGCTTCGGTGCTGCTGGCCGGGCGCCCGGGTCGTGCCGCTGCAGCCAGCTGAAGAACTCGCCATACCAGAGCCGGCTGTTGCGGGGTTTGAGCACCCAGTGGTTCTCGTCCGGGAACCACAGCAGCCGCGCGTCGACGCCGCGCGCCTTCAGCGTGTTGTAGTAGGCCAGGCCCTGCTGGTCGGGCACGCGGTAGTCCAGCGCGCCATGCACCACCAGCGTGGGGGTCTTCATGTTGGCGGCAAAGGCATGCGGGCTCTGCGCGTGCACCCGGGCCATGTCGTCCCAGTACCAGGCGCCCAGTTCCTTGGCGTGCCAGGTGTAGGCGTCGTCGGCGAACATGGCCGTCCAGTCGAAGCAGCCGGCGTGGCACACATAGGCGGCATAACGGCCGGGTTTCACGTGGCCGTTCATCCAGGCCACCATGTAGCCGCCATAGCTGCCGCCGGTGGCGAAGACCCGTTTTTTGTCGATCCAGGGTTTTTTCAGCAGCGCATCGGTGGCGGCTTCCACGTCCTGCAGCTCCAGCTCGCCCCAGCGGTGCGTGATGCTGTCCTTGAAGGCGTAGCCGAAGCTCGACGAGCCGTGGTAGTTGACCGCCGCGACCACATACCCCTGGGCTGCGAAGGCCTGCACGTTCCAGCGGAAGTGCCAGGCGTCGCCAAACGCCGTGTGCGGCCCGCCGTGGATCACCTGCATCAGCGGCCACTTGGTCCTGGCCTTGGCGTCAAAGCCGGGCGGGTAGGTCAGCCAGACCTGCACGTCGTCGCCCAGCGCGCCGCGCACGCTGATCTCTTCCGTGCGGCCGGTGGCCAGCGTGGCCATCAGCGCGTCGTTGAAGTGTTCGATGCGCTGCGCCGGCTCGCCCGGCAACTGCACGTGCAGCTCGGGCGGGTGGTCCACCGCGTCGGCCAGGGTCACCAGCGTGCCGGCGGCCTTGTCGAAGGCCTGCACCCAGCCGCCGGCCACCAGCACCTCGGCGCGCCGGTCGGGCAGGTCGAAGCGCCACAGGTGCTGGCGGCCGCGCTGCTCGGTGGTGAACAGCAGGGCCTGGCCATCGGCCTCCCACATCAGCGGCGCGTGCACCTCGTGGTCCCACTCGGCGCTGACCACCTCCCAGCGGCCGGTGTCGCGCTCCCACACCGCCAGTTGCTCGGGCATGGTGTGTTTCAGGCCGCGGTGCTGGGCGACGCAGGCGATGCGCTGGCCGTCGGGGCTGTAGCGCGGCTGGCCCAGGTCCCAGCCCGCGTCCTGCGCGATCACCTGGACGCGGCCGCTTTTCAGCTCCATCTCCGCCAGCGCGAAGCAGTTCTCCAGGCGTTTCTCCGGCGCCGGGTCGAAGGCAAACACCAGGCGCTTGCCGTCGGGTGAAACGTCGAAGCAGCCGGCATCGGGCTCGGCGCGCGACAGCTCGTAGGACGTGCCCTCGAACAGGTCGCGCCAGGTGCCCGTGTCCACGTCCAGCAGGTGCAGGTGGGCCACGCGGTCCATCGGGATCTGGTGGTCCCAGTAGCGGTACTGCGCCTCGCTGGTGACGTAGCCGGTTTCCTTGCGCTCCTGGAAGGCCTTGTGTGCATCGGCCTGCGCCTTGACGCCCTTCAGTTCGGGCCGCACCCAGGAGACGAACACCAGGCGTCGGCCATCGGCGCACCAGCGGAAGGCCTCGACACCGGTGGCCACGCTGGCGGCGCGGCGGGCCTCGCCGCCATCGGGGGCGATCAGGTAGAGCTGTGGCGTGCCGTCCTTCTCGCCCTGCTGCTCCCGCTTGGCGACGAAGGCGATGCGGTCGCCGCGCGGGCTCCAGCGCGGCTGGCCGTCCTTGTCGCCGCATTGCGTGAGCGCACGTGGCGCACCGCCCAGCGTGGAGAGCAGCCAGAGCGCACTCTCGCTGCTGTTCTTCTCCATCGAGTAGCGCGTGACGGCGGTCACGGCCTGCGCGCCGTCGGGCGCCAGGCTGGGCGCGCCGATGCGGGCGATCTGCCACAGGTGCTCGACCGTGATGTTCTGCTTCTTGGCCATCGTGTCTCCAGGGTTCAGCGCGCTGGATCGAGCGCACGTTCAAGCCGGGCGCGGGCTTCTGGCCACTCGTCCGGGGTCATGCTGTACATCACGGTGTCGCGCACCGTGCCATCGCGGCGCAGCGCGTGGTGGCGCAGCACACCGTCCTTCTTCGCACCCAGGCGCTCGATGGCGGCCTGGCTGGCGAAGTTCTGCCCGTCGGTGCGCCAGCCCACCAGCTGCGCGCCCAGGGTCTCGAAAGCGTGCTGCATCAGCAGCCACTTGCAGCTGCTGTTGACAGCGGTGCGCTGGCAGCGTCTGGCGTACCAGGTGTAGCCTATCTCCAGGCGCCGGATGGCGGGCACGATGTCGTGGTAGCTGGTGCTGCCGATCACCTGGCCGGTGGCCGCCTCGACCACGGCAAAGGCCAGCCGGTGGCCCTCGGCCCGCATGCGCAAGGCGGTCTGGATGTAGGTGCCTTCGTCGCCCGGGTCGGGCACCGAGGTGACCCAGAGCTTCCACAGCTCGCCGTCGGCCGCGGCGGCCGCCAGGCCATCGGCATGGTCCGGGCACAGCGGCTCCAGCCGCACCGGGCCACGTGCCAGCGTGACCGGCTGCACCCAGGGCGTCATCGGTTGTGGCGTTGCATGAAGACCAGTTTTTCGAACAGCGTCACGTCCTGTTCGTTCTTCAGCAGCGCGCCCACCAGCGGCGGCACGGCCACCTTGTCGTCGCTGCTCTGCAGCGCTTCGAGCGGGATGTCCTCGGCCACCAGCAGCTTCAGCCAATCGAGCAGCTCGCTGGTGCTGGGTTTTTTCTTGATGCCGGGCAGGTTGCGCACGTCGTAGAAGGTCTTCATCGCCGCGCCGAGCAGGTCTTTCTTCAGCGTCGGGAAGTGCACGTCGACGATGCGCTGCATGGTCTGTGCGTCGGGGAACTTGATGTAGTGGAAAAAACAGCGGCGCAGGAAGGCGTCCGGCAGTTCCTTCTCGTTGTTGCTGGTGATGAAGACGATGGGCCGGTGCCTGGCCTTCACGAGCTCGCGTGTTTCGTACACGTAGAACTCCATGCGGTCGATTTCGCGCAGCAGGTCGTTCGGGAACTCGATGTCGGCCTTGTCGATCTCGTCGATCAGCAGCGCCACCGGCTGCTCGGCCGTGAAGGCCTGCCAGAGCACGCCCTTGACGATGTAGTTGCGGATGTCCTTCACCCGCTCGTCGCCCTGGCCGGAGAGCTGGCTGTCGCGCAGCCGGCTCACGGCGTCGTACTCGTACAGGCCCTGCTGGGCCTTGGTGGTGCTCTTGATGTGCCACTGCAGCAGCGGCATGCCCAGGGCCTGCGCCACCTGCTCGGCCAGCATGGTCTTGCCGGTGCCGGGCTCGCCTTTCACCAGCAGCGGGCGCTGCAATGTGACCGCCGCGTTCACCGCGAGCATCAGGTCGGGTGTGGCGACGTATTGATCAGAGCCATGGAATTTCATCGTGATCTGTGCTGGAGAGGCGTCCGAATCAGTATAAGTCGGTGCCTATAATCAGCGGTTGACCTCGAACTCAGCCGACGCACGATGACTTCCACGCTCAAGCTTGCCGCCCGCTTCGCCCTGGCCCTCGGCCTCGCCTCGGCCCTGGCCTCTGCCCACGCGCAGAACGCCGACGCCGGTGCCAACAAGGTGTCGCAGTGCATCGGCTGCCACGGCATCCCCGGCTACCAGGCCAGCTTCCCTGAAGTGCACAAGGTGCCGATGATCGCGGGCCAGAACGCGAAGTACATCGTCGCGTCGCTCAACGCCTACAAAAAGGGCGACCGCAAGCACCCCACCATGCGCGGCATCGCCACGACCATGAGTGAGCAGGACATGGCGGACGTGGCCGCGTTCTACGAGCGCCAGGGTGCCGCCGCCTCGGTCAAGACCGTGGCCGCACGCGAGCCTTCGGCCGAAGTCAACGCTTTGCTCACCAAGGGCGCCTGCGCCTCCTGCCACGGGGCCGACCTGAACAAACCCATCGACCCCAGCTACCCCAAGATTGCCGGCCAGCACGCCGACTTCCTCTACGTGGCGCTGAAGGCCTACCAGACCGAGGGCAACCCGCAGGTCGGCCGCAACAACGCGGTGATGAGCGGCATCGCCAAGCAGTTCAAGCCGGCCGAGCTGAAGGCCCTGGCCAACCACATCGGCAGCATGCCGGGCTCGCTGGCCACGGTGCCGCAGAGCAAGTTCCGCTGAGCCGCGAGAGGCTCTTGCGCAGGAAGCCGCCTCCGGGCGGCTTTTTTGTGGCCGGACGCTTCAGCGCACATGGGGGCCGGCCGATAGCACCGCACAGGTGACCTCATGCTGAAAAAGATCCCCGTCTCGCAGGCACGTGTCGGCATGCACCTCCACAAGCTGGAAGGTGCCTGGCTGAACCATCCCTTCTGGAAGACGAAGTTCACGATCACCGACCCGGACGACCTGCGCAAGCTGCAGGGCAGCGGCGTGCCCTTCCTGTGGATCGACGATGCGCTGGGGCTGGACGTGCTGCCGCCGGATGCCGACCTGCCGGCGCCGGTGCGGGCCGTGGCCGCGGCGGCGCCGACGATGCCCCGCCCGTCGGCCGCCGAGCCGCCGCCGGCCACCCGGACCATGGGCGAAGAGCTGAACCAGGCCGCGGCCATCTGCAAGCGTGGCCGGGGTGCCGTGCTGAAGATGTTCGGCGAGGCCCGGCTCGGCCAGGCCGTGGACACGGAACATTGCCTGCCGCTGGTGCAGGAGGTGTCGGAGTCGGTCTACCGCAACCCCGGTGCCTTGGTCAGCCTGGCGCGTCTGAAGACCCAGGACGACTACAGCTACATGCACTCGGTGGCGGTCTGCGCGCTGATGGTGGCCCTGGCCCGCAGCCTGGGCCACGACGAAGCCGCCTGCCGCGAGGCCGGTCTGGCCGGCCTGCTGCACGACCTGGGCAAGGCTGCCATGCCGCTGGCCGTGCTGAACAAACCCGGCAAGTTGACCGCCGAGGAGTACGGCGTCATGAAAACACACCCGGTGCGTGGGCACGAGATGCTGGTCGAAGGCCGGGGTGCACCGTTGACGGCGTTGGACGTCTGCCTGCACCACCACGAACGGCCCGACGGCCGCGGGTATCCGCATGGCCTGGCCGGCGAGCAGATCAGCCTGATGGCCCGCATGGGCGCGGTGTGCGACGTCTACGACGCCATCACCTCCAATCGCCCTTACAAGACGGGCTGGGACCCGGCGGAGTCGATCGCGCTGATGGCCTCCTGGAAGGGGCAGTTCGACGAGGCCGTGTTCCAGGCCTTCGTGCGCAGCCTGGGCATCTTCCCGGTGGGTTCGCTGGTGCGGCTGGCCTCGGACAAGCTGGCGGTGGTGGTGGAGCAGAACGTCGACAAACTGGTGGCGCCCATCGTCAAGGTGTTCTTTTCGATCAAGTCCAACCTGCCGATCTCACCGGTGCTGCTGGACCTGGCCCGCCCGGGCTGCAGCGACCGCATCGTCGGCCGCGAAAGCGCCGCGAAGTGGGGCTTCACGCAGATCGACGAACTCTGGGTGGAAGGCGACGTGATGCGCCGCTCACGCGGCGGCTGAGTCCCTGCGGTCCGACGCCAGATCGTCCAGGATCGGGCAGTCCGGCCGGCCGTCACCATGGCAGGCATGCACCAGGTGCTGCAGGCTGCGCTGCATGGCCTGCATGCGCTGGATGCGGTCGGCCAGGTCGTCCACATGGCGTTGCGCCAGGGCCTTGACCTCGGCGCTGGCCCGGCCGCCATCGGCCCACAGGGCCAGCAACTGCTCGATCTCGTCCAGGCTGAAGCCCAGGTCACGCGCCCGGCGGATGAAGCGCAGCGTGTGCAGCGTGCGCGGGTCCACCTGCCGGTAGCCGGCGTCGGTGCGGGCCACCTGCGGCAGCAGGCCCAGGGCCTCGTAGTGCCGGATCATCTTGGCGCTGACGCCGGTGGCGCGCGCGGCTTCGCCGATGTTCATCAATGCGGTCTCCAGCGCCGCAGCAGCAGCGCATTGGCCAGCACGCTGACGCTGGACAGCGCCATCGCAGCGCCGGCCACCACCGGGCTCAGCAGCCCGAAGGCGGCCAGCGGGATGCCGACCACGTTGTAGGCAAAGGCCCAGAACAGGTTCTGGTGGATCTTGCGCGTGATGGCGCGCGAGAGCTGCAGCGCCTCCAGCACCAGCGCTGGGTCGCCGCGCATCAGGGTCAGGCCGGCAGTCTGCATCGCGATGTCGGTGCCGGTGCTCATGGCCAGGCCGATGTCGGCGGCGGCCAGGGCGGGCGCGTCGTTCAGGCCGTCGCCGACCATGGCCACGCGCGCACCCGGTGGAAGACCGGCGCGCAAGGCGGCGATGACAGCGGCCTTGTCGCCCGGCAGCACCTCGGCGCGCACCTCGGTGATGCCCAGGCGGCGGCCCACGGCCTCGGCCGCGCCGCGGTTGTCGCCGCTCAGCAGCACCGTGCGCAGGCCGGCGGCCTGCAGGGCGTGGATGGCCTCTGCAGCGCCGGCCTTGGGCTCGTCGCCAAAGGCCACGCCGCCGCGCAGCTGCCAGCTGTCACCCTCGGCCTGCAGCAGCCACGACACGCTGCGGCCTTCGGCCTGCCAGGCTTCGCCCGCCGCGGTGTCCAGCCCCCCTTCCTGGGCCCAGCGGCTGCTGGCGATGCGCAGGCGGCGGCCTTCGACCTCACCCTCCAGGCCACGCCCGGCTTCGGCACGCACCGCGCGGGCAGGCGGCACGGCCAGGCCGCGGGCCTGGGCAGCGGCCGTCACGGCCTTCGCGAGCGGGTGTTCGCTGCCGGCCTGCAGCGCGGCCATGTCGGCCAGCAGTGCCGTGTCGTCGCCCCCCATCGCCTGCCAGGCCACCACCTGCGGCCGGCCTTCGGTCAGGGTGCCGGTCTTGTCGAAGGCGATGACCTGCACGTGGCGCAGCTGGTCCAGCGCCTGGGGGTCGCGCACCAGCACGCCGCGTTGTGCGGCCAGGCCGGTGCCCACCATCAGCGCGGCGGGCGTGGCCAGGCCCAGCGCACAGGGGCAGGCGATCACCAGCACCGACACCGCGTGCACGATGGCCGTCTCGGCCCCCACGCCGGCCAGCGCCCAGCCCAGGCCGGTGAGCAGCGCGATGGCCACCACCACCGGCACGAAGACCGCGCTGATGCGGTCCACCTGCAGCTGGATGGGCGCCTTCTGCCCCTGCGCGGTCTCGACCAGGCGCACGATGCGCGACAGCTGCGTTTCAGCGCCCACGGCCGTGGTGCGCACCACGATCAGGCCCTCGCCGTTCAGGGCGCCACCGGTGACAGTCTGGCCGGGCCCGCGTGCCACCGGCAGGCTTTCCCCGGTGAGCAGCGATTCGTCCAGCTGCGTGTGGCCTTCGACGATCAGGCCATCGGCCGGCACGCGTTCACCGGGGCGCACCACCAGTTCATCGCCCACGCGCAAGGCGGCAATCGGCAGCTCGCTGACGTTGCCATTGCGGCGCACGCGCACGGTGTCCGGCCGCAGCGCGCGCAGGCCCTCGATGGCGCGCAAGGTGCTGTGTTTGGCGCGCGCCTCCAGCCACTTGCCCAGGCGCACCAGCGTGATGACAACGGCCGCGCTCTCGAAGTACAGGTGCGGCATGCCCTGCGGGTCCTGGGCCCACAACCACAGGCTCAGGCCGAAGGCGGCGCTGGTGCCCAGCGCCACCAGCAGGTCCATGTTGCCGCTGCCGGCGCGCAGCGCGGCCCAGCCGGCGCGGTAGAAGCGCGCGCCCAGCCAGAATTGCACCGGCGCGGCCAGCAACAACTGCCACAGCGCCGGCAGCATCCAGTGCCGGCCGACCAGATCACCCAGCATGGGCAGCACCAGCGGTGCGCACAGCAGCCCGCCGATCAGCACCTTCCAGCCCTCGTGGGTGGCGGCCTGCGGCAGGTCCGGCAGTTCGGCCTGGTGCACCTGCGCGGTGTAGCCGGCTTTTTCGACCGCGGCCAGCAAGGGCGCCACCGGCGTACCGGGCGCCAGTTGCAGCTCGGCCCGTTCGGTGGCCAGGTTGACGCTGGCCGACTGCACGCCGGGCTGTTTTTTCAGCACTTTCTCGACGCGGCTGACACAGCTGGCGCAGGTCATGCCGCCGATGGACAGGCTGACCGGGTTCAGGGGGAGGGTCGTGTTCATGGCGCCAGCTTCAAGCTTGACATGATGTCAGAGTCAAGCCCTTGACCTTGCCCCCGTGGGAAGCGGCAGACTCTACGCATCCCCACGATCCGGAGAAAACGATGATTGAACTGACCCTGCCCGACATGACCTGCGGCCATTGTGTGAGGGCCGTCACCCAGGCGGTGCAGCAGGTGGATGCTGCAGCGCAGCTGAGCATCGACCTGCCCACGCACCGTGTCAGCATCCAGTCGGCCCGGCCGGCCGAGGACTTCAAGGCCGCGCTGGCCGAAGAGGGTTATCCCCCGGCCTGACCCGGTGTGATCCGGCACGGCACTTGCCTACACTTCCGCGCACCATCGGAGCGCCCATCGGGCGCGGGAGTTTGTTGATGAAATCATTGATCGCCGCGGCCTTGCTGGCCGCCTTGGCCGGCGCCAGCGCCGCCCAGACCCTGCGCTGGGCCAGCCAGGGCGACCCGCAGACCATGGACCCGCACTCGCAGAACGAGTCCATGACCAACCTGATGAACGGCCAGGTCTACGAGCGGCTCACGCGCCGCGACCGGCAGCTCAACATCGTGCCCGGCCTGGCCACCGAGTGGCAGCAGACTGGCCCGCTGACCTGGCGCTTCAAGCTGCGCCCGGGCGTGAAGTTCCACGACGGCTCGGAGTTCACGGCCGAAGACGTGGTCTTCTCGATCAACCGCGGCAAAGAGCCCACGTCGCAGGTGAACGTCTACGCCAACGCGGTGGGCACGCCGGTGGCCATCGACCCGCTGACGGTGGAGTTCCGCCTCGACAAGGTGAACCCCATCTTCCTGCAGCACCTGGATGCGCTGTGGATCCTGGACAAGGGCTGGGCCGAGAAGAACAAGGTCACCAAGCCGCTGGACTTCAAGAACAAGGAAGAGTCCTTCGCCAGCTTCAACGCCAACGGCACCGGCCCCTACATGCTGGTGAGCCGCGCACCGGGCGTGAAGACCGTCTACAAGCGGTACCCCGCGTGGTGGGACAAAGCCAGCGGCAACGTGCAGGAGATCGTCTACACGCAGATCGCCAATGACGCCACCCGCCTGGCCGCGCTGATCTCCGGCGAGATCGACTTCGTGCTCGACCCCGCGCCGCGTGACATCGCCCGCCTGCGCGGCATCTCGGGCGTGAAGATCATCGACGGCCCGGAGAACCGCATCGTCTTCATCGGCATGGACCAGCACCGTGACGAGCTGCTCTACGGCAGCGAGAAGACCAAGAACCCGTTCAAGGATGTGCGTGTGCGCCGGGCGCTGTACCACGCCATCGACATCCAGACCATGAAGACCAAGCTGATGAACGGGCAGAGCTTCCCGACCGGTGGCATCACGCCGTCGTCGCTGGCCAGCTACAACGACCCGTCCATCGAGGCCCGGCTGCCCTACGACCTGGACAAGGCCAAGGCGTTGATGGTGGAGGCCGGTTACCCCAACGGCTTCGAGGTGACGCTGGACTGCCCGAACAACCGCTACATCAACGACGAGGAAATCTGCATCACGCTGGCCTCGATGTGGGCGCGGCTGAACGTGAAGGTCAAGGTCAACGGCATGCCGCGTGCGACCTACTTCCCCAAGCTGGAAAAACACGACACCAGCATGTACATGCTGGGCTGGGGCGGTGCCGTCACCGATGCCGAAACCACCATCACCCCGGTGCTGCGCAACCTGGGCGAGAAGGGCGTGGGCCTGTACAACTACGGCCGCGTGAAGAACGACAAGTTCGACGCCATCGCCGCGCAGTCCAGCGTCGAGCCCGATGCCAAGAAGCGGGAAGAGCTGGTCAAGGCCGCGCTGCGCGAGTACACGCAGCAGGCGCACCTGCTGCCGCTGCACCGCCAGGTCATCCCCTGGGCTGCGCGCACCAACGTCGACGCGGTGCACCGCGCCGACAACTGGCTGGAAGTGGCCGGGATCACCGTGAAGGGATTTGAGGGACCGCGCGGCGCGCGGTCTCAGCGCACGTAGTCGCGCGCGCAGCGGAAGCCGATGTAGACCACCGCGGTGGTCGCCGGCTTGCCCTGCAGGTGCTCGGCGCGCATCTGTGCCGCGCCGTACCACCAGGAGCCACCGCGGGTGCGGCGGTCGTCGTCGTTGCCCTGGTCCACCCACTCCCAGGCGTTGCCGCCCATGTCGAACAGGCCGTTCACGCCGGGTACACCAACGCCCGCGGCGCGGTGGCGCTGCACATCGGCGCCGCCGCAATCGCTGCGACACTGCGCGCCCTGGGGGCTGTTGCCGGCGGGGTAGGGATAGGTCTGGCCGCGCCGGAAGGGTGCGGCCGGGGTGTCGCGCTGCTCGGTGTAGGCGGCGCTCACCCACTCGGCATCCGTTGGCAGCCGTGCGCCGGCCCAGCGGCAGAAGTCGCGGGCCTCGTGCCAGGTGAGGTGCACCGCGGGCTCGTCGTCTGCGGCGGGCCGGCCGAAGGGCGCTTGCCAGGTCCAGCCTGGGCGTTGCACCCAGCCCCCAACGTACTCCTGGCCCCCGCCGCGTTTTTCAGCCTCGGTGACGCGGCCGGTGGCCTGCACGAAGCGGCGGAACTGCGCCACCGTGGTCTCGCTGCGGGCGATCAGGAAACTTGACAGCGGCTGCCAGTCCAGGCCGGCGGCGGGCGGCTGTGCGGCGCTGGGCCCGGCCTGCAGCGCGAGCAGCAGCGCCAGGCCGGTGGGGGATGACAAACGTCTCATGGCTGCACACGGTACACCCGCACCGACTGCGGCCCCAGGTGCAGCCGGGATTGCCCCTTCGCATCGGCCTGGGCCGGTGCCGCCCAGCGGGGCCAGGCGGCCAACAGCCGCGCGCCGGGGGGCAAGGCATCGGCCACCACCGTGGTGCCGGCCGTGCCGTAGTTGATCAGCACCAGCGTGTGGTCGCCGTCTGCTTCACGTTGCCATTGCGCGACGAGACCATCGCTGCGGCCGTGGCGCCAGGCGCCGCGCCGGATCGACGCGTGTTCGTTGCGCAGGCCGATCATCGCGCGGTAGAAGTGCCACAGTGAATCGGGGTCGCGCTGCTGTGCGGCGGCGTTGTGCGTGGCGCGGTTGGGGGCCGGCGGGCGGAAGGGCGTGCCCCGCGTGAAGCCGCCGTCGGCCGTCCAGCTCATTGGCCCGCGGATGGGCAGGTCACCCGCCAGGCCCGGCAGGCCGGCCAGGCCGACCTCTTCGCCGTAGTAGACAAACGGCGTGCCCGGCTGCAGCAGGTAGCCGGCGGCGGCCAGCTTGTAGCGGGCTTCGTCGCCGTGGACCTGGTCCCACAGCCGCTGGCCGGCAAAGATGTCGTGGTTGGACACCATCGTGGCCAGGCGCTCGCTGCGGCGCGGGTGCGGCGCCGTGAGCGCCTGCACCGAGGCCACATCGCCTTTCGCCGCCTTCACGTAGTGCTCCACATAGCCAAAGGCAAAGGCGGCGCCACAGACCGACTCGTCGGCATAGGCCTGCGGTTCGGCCGTGGCCTCGCACACCGCCCAGCGGTGGTGGTAGCTGCGGATCAGGTCCTGCAGGCGTTTGGTGAGCTGGCGGCTCTCGGGCTGGTCGTTCCAGCGCACCGCGTCGCCTTCCACCATGTGCGGCACCGCGTCCAGACGGAACCCGTCCAGGCCGCGGTTGAGCCAGAAGCGCAGGCTGTCCTCGTGGTACCGCCAGACCTCGGGGTTCTGCAGGTTGAAGTCCGGCATGTGCGGCCCGAAGGTGCCGAAGTAGTGCTGCTGCGCGCCCGGCGTCGGCGGCGGGATGGTCTTCGGGTCGCCGGTGAAGTCCCAGGGTTTGGTCGCCGCGTGGTACCAGGGGTTCTTGCCCCAGATGTCCCAGCCGGTGGGGGTGTCCTTGGCCCAGACGTACCAGTCGCGTTTGGGGTGTGCCGGGTCTTCGCGCGAGGCCACGAACCAGGGGTGCTGGGCCGCGCTGTGGTTGATCACGTAGTCCATCACCACGCCGATGCCCAGCGCATGGGCGCGGGCGATGAAGGCGTCGAAGTCGGCCAGCGTGCCGTATTCGGGCGCGATGGCGCGGAAGTCGGTGGTGGCGTAGCCGTGGTCGCCGTCGGCGTTGGCGGTGATGGGCATCAGCCACAGGCCGCGGATGCCCAGGGCCTGCAGGTAGGGCAGGGTCTGGGTGAGCCCGCGCAGGTCGCCGATGCCGTCGCCATCGCTGTCCTTCCAGGCGCGCACGAAGACCTCCATGAAGGCGCCGCGGTGCCAGTCGTGTGCCAGCGTGCTGCCCGGGTCGCGCAGGGGCACCGGGCTGCGGTCGGGTTCCTGGGCGGCCACGGGTGCGCCCAGGGCCAGGGCGATCAACAGGGGTTTCATGGGATGAATGTAGTGAAACTACGTCTTTGGATTCAATCCGGGTGAACCTTCATCAGGGAACTTGCCGATCAGTTTGTAGTTTTGCTCCAATACCATCGGGCCATGCGACCCTCCCCGCTCTGGGCCTGGCTGCTGGTGTGCAGTGCGCTGCCGGCCGCCGCTTTTTCACCCGCCACGGTGGCCGACTGCACGGCACCGGCGGTGCAGACCCTCGTGGCCCCGAAGGTTCCCGCCCCCGGTGTCGAAGCGCGTGCCGTCTGGCTGGATGGCCGCCGCCTGCGCTGGCCGGGCCAGCCCGAGGACGGCGTGCTGCGGCTGCACCACGCGGCCACTGGCACGCTGTCGGTGGGCGACGGTGGCGCGGTGCAAGGCGCTGACGGTGTGCTTGGCCTGCAGCCGGCCGCGCAACCGCTGACACCGGCCGTGGCGCAGCGCTTCCGCTGGGTCGGCGCCGGCCGCGAGGCGGTGCTGCCGCCCGGCACCGACCTGCGCCCGCTGCTGCGCGGCGACCTGCTGCTGACCCGCGAAGATGCGCAAGGCCGCATGCTGGCCCACACCCGCGTGCAGCACGCCGCGGCGCTGGACGCGCTGTACCCGGCCGCCGAGACCGCGCCCGGCCTGGGCGTCACGCTGGACGGCAGCGGCGCGCGCATGCGGGTCTGGGCACCGACGGCGCGCCACGTGGCGCTGTGCCTGCACGGCCCGGCCCCCCAGCTGCTGACCATGCAGCGCGACGCCCGCACCGGCCTGTGGCAAGCCCGTGCACGCGGCGTGCGCGACGGCTTCTACACCTACCTGGTGGACGTGCACGTGCCCGGCCACGGCTGGGTGCGCAACCGCGTGACCGATCCCTACAGCATCGGGCTGAGCGCCAACTCGCAGCGCAGCTGGATCGGCACGCTGGACGACCCGCGCACACAGCCGCCGCGTTGGCGCACGGCACGCGCCCCCGCACCACCACGCCACATGACGGACATGGTGGTCTACGAGCTGCACGTGCGCGACTTTTCGCGCGACGACGGCACCGTGCGCCCCGCCTGGCGCGGCAAGTACCTGGGCTTCACCGAGCCCGCCAGCGACGGCATGCGCCACCTGCGCGCCCTGGCCGCCGCCGGTCTGACCGACGTGCACCTGCTGCCGGTGTTCGACCTGGCCACGGTGCCGGAGACCGGCTGCCTGTCACCCACCATCACCGGCGCACCCGACAGCCCCGCGCAGCAGGCCGCCGTGGCCGCCGTGAAAGACCGCGATTGCTACAACTGGGGCTACGACCCCTGGCACTACACCGCGCCCGAGGGCAGCTTTGCGACCGACCCCGACGACGCGCCCGGCCGCATCCGCGAGTTCCGCGCGATGGTGCTGGCGCTGCACGCCGCCGGCCTGCGCGTGGGCATGGACGTGGTCTACAACCACACCAGCGCCGCCGGGCAAGACGTGCGCAGCGTGCTGGACCGCCTGGTGCCGGGCTACTACCACCGGCTCAGCCCCCAGGGCCAGGTGGAACGCAGCACCTGCTGCGACAACACCGCCACCGAGCACCGCATGATGGCGCGGCTGATGTCCGACTCGGTGCTGACCTGGGCGCGCGACCACCGCATCGACGGCTTCCGCTTCGACCTGATGGGCCACCAGCCGCGCGACGCGATGCTGGCGATCCAGCAACGGCTGCGGCGCGAGACCGGCCGCGCCGTGCCGCTGATCGGCGAGGGCTGGAACTTCGGCGAGGTGGCCGATGGCGCGCGCTTCGTGCAGGCCTCGCAACTGGAACTGAACGGCAGCGGCATCGCCACCTTCAGTGACCGGGCGCGCGACGCCGTGCGCGGTGGCGGGGCGGGTGACAGCGGCGAGGCCCAGGTCACGCGCAAGGGCTACATCAACGGCGGCGCCGACGCCGCCACTGCCGACATGGTGCGGGTGGGCCTGGCCGGCAGCCTGCGCGGCTTCCGCAAGACCACGGCCACGGGTGAACGGAAGGCGTTGCAGGACATGCGCTACGGCGGCCAGCAGCCGGCGGGTTATGTGCAGGAGCCGTCGGAGGTGGTGAACTACGTCGAGAACCACGACAACCAGACGCTGTTCGACGTCAACGTCTTCAAACTGCCACGCGACACCAGCCCCGAAGACCGCGCCCGGGTGCAGATGCTGGCCATGGCCATCAACATGTTCAGCCAGGGCGTGGCCTACTTCCACGCCGGCGGCGAGCTGCTGCGCAGCAAGTCCATGGACCGCAACAGCTACGACAGCGGCGACTGGTTCAACCGCATCGACTGGACCGGGCAGGACAACTTCTTCGGCACCGGCCTGCCACCCGCCTGGGACAACCGCGACAGCTGGCCGCTGATGGCGCCGCTGCTGGCCGACCCGGCGATCAAGCCCCGCCCGGCGGACATCGCCTTTGCCCGCGGGCAGTTCGAGGACCTGCTGAAGATCCGCGCCAGCACGCCGCTGCTGCGCCTGCCCAGCGCGGCCCTGATCCAGCAGCGTCTGCAGTTCCCCAACACCGGCCCGGGCCAGGTGCCGCAGGTGCTGGTGGGGCAACTCAACGGCGAAGGCCTGCCGGGTGCGGCGTTCCGCGACCTGGTCTACATGGTGAACGTGGACACGGCCGTGCAGCACGTCGACGTGCCGGCGCTGCGCGGCCGGCCGCTGGTGCTGCACCCGGTGCACCGCAGCGCCAC
>CAYTWU010000005.1:9864-35452 GCA_964442175.1 uncultured Rubrivivax sp. | reverse complement strand
ATGTTCGGCCTGTTCTTCCCGAACTACCGGCTGTTCCTGATGGCGGTGGGCGCGCTTGTGATCGGCGCGGTGTGGATCGTCGTCTTTCGCACGCGGCTGGGGGCGATGGTGCGTGCCGCCGCCTTCGACCGCCACATGGCCGCATCGCTGGGCGTGCCGGTGGGCGTGGTGTACGCCGGCACATTCGCCTTCGGCGTGGCGCTTGCGGGGCTGTCGGGGGTTCTGCTGGCACCGATCTATTCGGTCTTCCCGACGATGGGGCGCGATTTCGTGTTGATTGCCTTCAGCGTCGTGATCATTGGCGGCATGGGGTCGATCAAGGGCGCCGTCATCGCCGGACTGCTGCTGACGCAGGTGCAGTCGATCAGCAGCCTGTTCATCTCGCCGGTGTGGAGCGATCCGCTGCTGTTCTCCATCATGGTGGGGGTGCTGATGTGGCGCCCGCACGGTCTGTTCGGAAGGCTGGGTCATGGCTGAATCCGGGGTTCGTGCGGTCAGGCTCCTGGCCGGTGCCTTCTTTGCCTTCGCGCTGGTGTTCGCCGGGGTGGCCTGGCTGCTGGACGACGTGTTCTTCTTCCGCCTGGCCACCGAGGCGCTGATCTTCGGCGGCCTGGCGCTCAGCGTCGACCTGCTGCTGGGCCGCACCGGCCTGCTGCCGCTGGGGCAGGCGCTGTTCTTCGGCTTCGGCGCCTATGTCTCGGCCCTGGTGCTGAAGCACATGGCGCCGTCACTGCCGCTGGCGCTGGCCATCGTGCTGCTCAGCAGCACGGTGGTTGGCCTGGTGGGCGGTGTCATCGCCATCCGCGCCAAGGGTGTGTATTTCGCACTCATCAGCTTCGGGCTGGCGCAGGTGGTCAGCAAGGTGGTGTTTAACACGCGGGAACTGGGGGCATCAGACGGCCTCATCGGCGTGCCGGCGCCGGTGTGGCTGGGGCTGGAGACGGCACACGCACCCAGCTTCTTCCTGCTGGTGCTGGTGGGCATGGTGGCGCTGCTGACCTTCCTGCTGTGGCTGATGAACACGCCGTTCGGCCGGCAGCTGGATGCCATCCGCACCAACGAACACCGGTTGCCCTTTCTGGGCTTCGACCCGTGGCGCTACAAGCTTGCGGTGTTCGTGCTGGCGGCGCAAGTGGCCGCCCTCAGCGGCGCGCTGTACCCGATGCTGCGCGGTTTCGTCAGCCCGGAACTGATGTTCTTCCAGGTGTCGGGCAACGCCGTCATCAATGTCATCGTCGGCGGCACGGGTACGCTGGTGGGCGCGCTCTACGGCAGTGCGCTGCTGACGGTGCTGAAGTCGGTGGTGGGCAGCTTCACGGCGCACCACGCCATCGTCATCGGTGCGCTGTTCGTGATCTCGGTGATCTTCTTCCCCAAGGGCCTGGTGGGCTATCTGGCGCCGGCCCTGCAGCGCTGGCGGAGCAAGCGCGCATGAACGACGACACCATCCTGAACGTGCGTGGGCTGACGGTGCGCTTCGGCTCGCTGGTCGCCGTCAACGACGTCAGCTTCGACGCGCAGCGCGGCCACGTCACCTCGGTCATCGGACCGAATGGCGCGGGCAAGAGCAGCCTGTTCAACCTGATCAGCGGCGCCATCCGGCCCAGCGCCGGGCAGGTGCTGTTCGAAGGCCGCGACATGACCGGCCAGCGGCCGAACAAGATGTTGGCCGCCGGCTTGGCGCGCTCGTTCCAGATCACCAACCTGTTCTTCGAACTGCCGGTACGCGAAAACCTTCGCCTGGCGGCGCAGTTCGTCGAGAACGGGCGCGGCCTGTTCCGCGGCATCGCCGCCAGCCGTGCTGCGCTGGCGCGTGTGGACGCGCTGATCGAGCGCTTTGCTTTGCAGGCCCGGGCCGACGAGTTGGCCGGTTTCCTGTCGCATGGCGAGCAGCGCCGGCTCGAGATCGCCGTGGCCCTGGCCGCGCGCCCGCAGCTGTTGCTGCTGGACGAACCCACCCAGGGCATGAGCCATGCCGACACCCAGGAGACCGAGGCCCTGATCCGCAGCCTGGCCGCCGAGGGCCTGAGCCTGCTGCTGGTAGAACACGACGTGGAGCTGGTGATGAACCTGTCGGACCATGTGGTGGTGATGCACCAGGGCGCCAAGCTTGCCGAGGGCCCGCCGCTGCAGGTGCGCGCCGACCCCGCGGTGCAGGCCGCGTATTTCGGCGATTCCTTCGGCGATGCGCGCGAGGCCGACCATGCTTGAACTGAACGGTGTGCATACGCACTACGGCCTGAGCCATGTGCTGCAGGGCGTGAGCCTGTGCGTGGGCGCGGGCGAGGTGGTTGGGCTGTTCGGCCGCAACGGCGTCGGCAAGACGACAGTGATGAAGACCATCGCCGGCTGGGTGGCGCCGAGCCAGGGCACGGTGCTGTTCGACGGCCAGGTCATCGGCGGCGTGGCT
This sequence comes from uncultured Rubrivivax sp., assembly GCA_964442175.1. Lineage (GTDB taxonomy): Bacteria > Pseudomonadota > Gammaproteobacteria > Burkholderiales > Burkholderiaceae_C > Rubrivivax. The sequence continues at coordinate 33,042 of CAYTWU010000005.1, read as the reverse complement.
TCGGAACGCATCTGCCGCCAGGGCATTGGCTTCGTGCCCGAGGACCGCCGCATTTTCCCGGGCCTGACGGTCGAGGAAAACCTGGTGCTGGGCTTCATGCAGAGTCCCGGCCGCAGCCGCGCCGAAGACCGGCGCCAGCTCGACGCCACCTACACGCGCTTTCCGCGCCTGGGCGAACGGCGCCAGCAGATGGGCACCACGCTGTCGGGCGGCGAACAGCAGATGCTGGCGATGGCGCGGGTGCTGGTGGGTCAGCCACGCCTACTGCTCATCGACGAGCCCACCGAGGGCCTGGCGCCGAAGATCGTCGACGAGATCTTCATGCTGATGGAGGGCTTGCGTCGCGATGGCATCCCCATCCTGCTGGTTGAACAGAACATGCACCGCGCCATAGGCCTGGTGCAGCGCTTCTACGTGCTGGAGCGCGGCGCCGTGGTGATGGCGGGCGACGGCACGAAGGCCGCCGATCGCGAGGCCTTGATGCAGCAACTGGCGGTGTGACATGGCGGCAGACGACCGGCGCATTGCCTGGCTGCTGACGGTCGAAGCGTTCGCGTGCGGGAGTGCCGTGGCAAAGACCTGCCTGTCCGTGGCCGCGGAGGCCGGATTTCGCTTGGTGGCCATGGACCACTCAACGTCAACAGGCGAAAGAGGACCGGCGATCAAGGCGGAGGCGATTCGGCTCGGTATGCAGTTCATCCTCGTCAACGAGGCTGCGCACTGCCGTCTGGGCTCGGGACTGCACGATACCGAGCGCTGGTCTTTGGCGCAGGCACTCTCGCGAGGCGGGTTTGACGGGTTCATCCTGTGCGAAGTCAGTGACAGCCTTGCGCGGGCTGAGTCGCTGCTCATGACGGCTCGTGTGCTGTTGCGGGATCTGGATCAACTCGACTGGGAGTCTCACCACTGAGATCGAACAACGTCATTCGTTTGGAGGGGAGACCGAAGCTGAGGCGACGCCCGCCGCTCAAGCCGTCGCCCATCCCTGTCGGAGTCGGTCCTCGATGCCGGAGTGTTCGGCGGGCCTGACCAGCCACGGAGGAGCCACCCCAGGGCCCGCGGCGCGGGCATGCCCCCGTGGGACTTCAGCAAGCCGGCCTTTGCCTGCTGCGGCAATCGGCCGAAAGCAGCCGCCAATACTTGGTCTGCAACATGACGCAGACGGCCAGCCCGCGTCCCTCAGCCTGTTCTGCGCGCCCCACCTGCCTGATCTCCAACCGCTGCCCATGGCGGCCTCGTTGGTCCGTGGGTGCGGGACCACAGTACCCCATGCTCATGCGCTCGCCCTGGTGCTCAACGCGAGGCTCATGCACACGTCGACGCCGGCCACGACGCCGGGAAAATCGTCCGACGCTGGTACCTCGCTGAAGCCGGCGCGGCGGTAGACCGCGTGGGCCGTGTGCATGCTGTGGTGGCTGGACAGCACGGCCCTGCGGTAGCCGGCCGCGCGGGCCTGCGACAGCAGCAGCTCCAGCATGCGGCCGCCCACGCCGTGACCGCGGGCGCGCGGCGCCACGAACATCCGCTTGATCTCCACGGTGGTGGGGTCGTGCGCGTAGAAGGCCACGCATCCTGCCGGCTCGCCGCCCAGCCGTGCCAGCACCAACGCGCCCGAAGGGGGCCCGTAGCGGCCCGGCAGGCCGGCCAGTTCGACCTCGAAGTCGGCAAACACCGAGGGGTTGTCGCTGGCGCCGATCCCGGCCATCACCCAGCGGTTGAACGCGCGCATCAGGCCGCGCACGGCCTCGATGTCGGCAGGTGTTTCAGCGTGCAGCACGGCGATCATCGGGCGCTCCTCGTGTGAATGGGGGTGGTGCGTCGGGGTCCGCCAGCCAGGGCCCGCGCGGCAGGTCGCCGCTGGCGATGTAGGCCAGTTCCTCGCGCGTGCTCTGGCGTCCCAACAGCGCGTTGCGGTGCGGGTAGCGGCCGAACTGCGCGATGACGGCGCGGTGCCGGCGCACCTGGTCGGCGCTGCTGCCATACCAAGGCTGCAGCGCCGCCGGCGCCCCCTGGATCAGGCGGTCCGCGAGGGCGATGGCGGTGTCCAGGCAGGCCAGGTGCCGGGCTGGCTCGTCGCACTCCACGTGGACCAGCGGCGACAGGAACGCGGCCTGGTGCCAGACACGGGGCAGGGTGTCGAAGTGGCCGCTGGCCAACCCCTGAAGGCACAAGGTTTGCGCTGCCGGCCCGCCGGTCCAGGCGCGTGGTGTGCCCGACCACACGATGCGCGCCCAGGCGTCCAGGACCACGATCAAGGCCAGCCGGCCCAGGGCATGGCAGGCCCAGGCATCCAGCTCGCCGCCGACCGCGCGCGCCGTCAGCGTGGCGTGCTGCGCCACCACCTCGTGGTACGCGCCGCCGCGCAGCCGCCAGTTCCACAGTCGCTGGTGCGCCCGGGCATCCGGCGCATCGCCATCGGGGAACCAGAAGGCGATGACGGCCTCGGGCGTGGCGGCGGCAGCCGGCATGGTGGGGTGCTAGGGAACCAGATCGTCCAGCTCAGGCAGCATCACCACGCTCTCCTGCGCGGTGGGCTCGTTGCGCACGCCGATGAACACGGCGGGCTCGATGCCGCGGTTCACTGCCACGTGCGCCACGTTGGCGGGGATGAACAGGTAGTCGCCGGCGCCCGCTGTCTCGCGGTGCTCCAGCCGCGGCCCCGTGCAGAGTTCCACCGCGTTGCCGCTGAGCAGGTAGAAGGCCGACTCGTGGAACTCGTGCAGGTGCGCCTTGGTGCGCCCACCTGGCGGGATGGTCACCTGGCCCAGGAACACCGCTCGCGCGCCGACGGTGTCGGCGCTGATGCCCGGCGCATAGACCGAGCCCTGCGGGCTGGTGTAGCTGCCTGCACCCTGAACGACATGGCCCCGGACGGGTGGGGGTGGCAGGCTCATGGTTGCACCTCGTCGGTGGTTGATCGAAGAAGGTCCGCGCCGTGCTCGCGCGACCGCAGCAGGCTCGCCACGGCATCGTTGAAGGGCGTGGCGATGCCGTGTCGTCGGCCCATTCGCACCACCGCGCCGTTGAGGTAGTCGATCTCGGTGCGGCGTCCGGCTTCCACGTCCTGCAGCATCGAGGACCGGTGCGCAGCCGCCTTGGGCAGCACGAACGGCGTCAGTGTCTGGTCGACAAAGGTGGCGCCGTCCGTGGCCAGCGGGAACTGCCGTTCGGCGAAGACGACCCGGATGGTCTCGTCGGCCACCTGCGTGATCAGGTGCCGGGTGTGGGCGTTGCTCACCAACTCGCCATAGCTCATGCGCGTGATCGCGCCGATGGCGTTGAGGCAGGTGTTGAACAGGAACTTGTGGAGGATCGCGGGCTCGATCTCGTCCTCGAAGCGGATCGGCAGGAAGCCGGCCTGGCCCCGCGCCACGGCGTCCCGCATGGGGCCTGGCTCGGCACCGAACAAGGTGCCCACGCGAACCGGGCTCGCCTGCACATTGACGTTGACGTGCGCCGCGCTGCGGCGCTCGATGCCGATCATCATGATGCTGGAGAAGACCGGCACGCCGGCCGGCAACGCGGCCCGGGCTTCGTCGGCCGAGCCCCAGCCGTTCTGCAGCAGCAGCACCGCCTTCGGCGCCTGCGAGGTCGGTGTCACCAAGCCCTGCAGCACCTCGGCCACCTGGTAGGCCTTGGTGGCCACGATCAGCAGGTCGCAGGCCAGGTCCTGGGGATCGGGCTGCGCGGCGTCGGAGACCCTCAGCGCCCGTGCCGGGATGTGGTGCTCGCCACACACGCCGGTGACCTGGATGCCCTGTTCCCGCAGCAACGCAAGGCCGCTTCCCCGTGCCAGCAGCGTGACCTGCTGCCCGGCCTGGGCGAAGCTGGCGGCCACCGCCAGGCCCACCGACCCGCTGCCCAGTACCGTGATGCGCAGCGGCGTCATGGTTCCAACCCCTGCACCGACACCAGGCGCGCCGAACTGCAGGCGTCGCGGATGGCCTTCAGGCCCTGGTAGGTATCGCCGCGGTAGAAGGTTTCCCAGGCGGCGACGGACGGAAACTCGATCAGGACGATGCGGCGCGGCACCCAGTCGCCTTCATGGACCTGGTGGGCGCCGCCGCGCGCCAGGTAGCGCGCGCCCGCCGCTTCCAGAGCCGGCTTCACGCCCTGCATGAAAGTCTGGTACTGGGCCGGGTCGCGAATCTCGACGTCGAAGATCACATAGGCACTCATGGTTGCTCCAGGTTCGGGGCTGAAGTCAGGCTCTCGGACATGGCGGCAATGTGCGCGTGCGGCACCGGCCGCGTCCTGTAGCCGTCCAAAACCTTCTTAAGCGCCACCCCCATCCGGCGGCGCGAAACTCAGCTCGACGCGCGCGCCGTCCGGGTCGGTCAGGAAGATCTGCCAGATCCCGCTGTCGGCCAGGCGCCGGCGCTCGAACGGCTGACCGGCGGCCTGCAGCCGGCGCTCGAAACCGGCGCGGTCGCTGGCGTCCAGCGCAAAGTGGTCGATGACGGGAGGGGCATCGCCCGGCGACGGCGCCACCTGGCGCGCCAGCACGTGCAGCACCGCCTGGTCCCCGAGGTACAGCCAGCACCCCGGCATGCGAATCGCCGGGCGCGGGCCGACGCGCAGGCCGAGCAGGGCGCAATAGAAGCGCTCCGTACGTGGCAGGTCGGTGCTGAGCACCGTGACATGGCCCAGAGACAGCAGCATGGTGCGGCCTGCTGCGCTCAGGGCTTCTGGGCCGTGGTGGTGGCCCCCACGGCCGTGCCCGCCACGCCGGACTTGGGCGCCCAGCGCCGGGTCTCTGCTTCGATCACACGCGTCAACCCGGTCTGGTTCATCACCCCGGGCATCGCGCCCATCATGGCCACGCGTTCCTTGATGGCCGGCGTGCTCATCGCCTTCTGCAGTTCGGCCTCCAGCCTTTGCAGCACTGCCGGTGGTGTGCCCGCCGGCGCGAGCATCCCGAACCAGGCCAAGGACTCGAATCCAGGCCAGCCGCTTTCGCTGACGGTGGGCAGCTCCGGTGCTGCGGTGGCGCGCGACGTGGACGTCACCGCCAGCGCGCGCACCTTGCCGTCCTTGATCAGCGGCAGCGCGGCCGCGATGTTGCCGAACATCAGCTGCGCACGCCCGGCGATCACGTCGGCCCAGGGGTTGGTGGGGTTGGGCACATGCACCATGTCCAGGCCGGCCATGCTGTTCATCAGCTCGCCGGCGCGGTGCTGCGACAGGCCGATGCCGCTGGAGCTGTAGCTGAACTTGCCGGGCTGGCTGCGCACCAGCGCCACCAGCTCCTGCACCGTGCGCGCCGGCACGTCGTTGGACACCACCAGCACATTGGGCGTGATGATCAGTTGTGCGATGGGGGCCAGGTCGCGCAGCGTCACGTAGGGCGGGTTCACACCGAAGGCGCCGCCGGTGAGCACCAGCGCGGCGTCGCCCGACATCAGCAGCGTGTGGCCGTCGGGCGCGGCCTTGGCCACGCGGTCGACGCCGATGGTGCCACCGGCACCGGGCACGTTCTCCACCACCACGTTCGCCGACATCGACTCGTTCAGGGCCGGGGCCAGCAGGCGGGCCAGCACGTCCGGCGCCGTGCCGGCGGGAAAGGGCACCACCAGGCGGATGGGCTTGCCGGGGTAGGCGGCCGGGGTCTGCGCCCAGGCGGTGCCAACGCCGGCGGACAGGGCCAGCAGCGCCGACGCGGCGGCGGCCATCAGTTGGGTTCTGCGGTGCATGTCGATCTCCTCGTGTGGGGGTGACGGCATCGTGGCCCGGTACTTGCCGCGCGGGCTGAGCCCCAGCTCAAGGAGTTCTGGGGGATTTCTCAGCCCGGTGACGCGACATGCCAGTTTGGCGTCCGGTCCGCCAGCCGGGCCTTAAGCGATCCAAAACGTTCCGAAACGCGGGCGCCGCAAGTCGTGTCCAGCGCTCTCGTGCTGCAACATCACGCCCTGTGACAACCACCCACGCCGACCCACTGCCCGACCGATTCAGCCTGGGCCCCTGGCAGGTGAAGGTGTCGCTGGACGAAGTGACCGGCCCGGGCCCGGACACAGCGGACGGGGTGGTGCACAAGCTCGAGCCCCGCACGATGCGGCTGCTGGCGGTGCTGGCCCAGGCCGGTGGTGAGGTGGTGCTGGCCGACGCCCTGCTGGATGCCGTGTGGCCGGGCCTGGTGGTGACGCCGAGCTCGTTGTACGACGCCGTGGCGCAGCTGCGCAAGGTGCTGGGGCAGGAGCACATCACCACCGTGCCGCGCAAGGGCTACCGGCTGTCGACGCCCGTCGTGCCTGTCGTGTCCGCCGCGCCGGCCGCGACCGCGGTGCCGACGCGGGCGGCCAGCGGCGCCACCCCCGCCGCCGAGCCGCGCCTGGGCCCGCGCTCGGTGGCCGTGTTGCCCTTCGTCATGCGCGGGCTGCCGGAGCCGCTGTCGTTCCTGAGCGAAAGCCTCACCGGCGCCTTGATCTTCGAGCTGTCACGCCAGCCGGGCCTCACCGTGGTGGCGCTGGGCACCATGCTCACCTTCGGCCAGCGCCACCCGCCGCCGCAGCTGCTGGCCGACGAACTCGGCGTGCGCTACGTCGTCGACGGCCAGCTGGAGCAGCGCGGTGACACGCTGCACGTGGGCGTGCAGGTGGTCGACGGCCGCCGCGGCACGCAGACCTGGGCCGACGAACTGACCTTGCCGGCCAACGCCTGGCACGCCACGGCCCAAGGGGTGGTGGGCCGCCTGGCACGCGCGCTGCGTTTTGAGCTCAACGACCTGGCCAGCCAGGAACCCCTGGCGCCGGCCAGCGATGCCGAGGTGCAGGCACGCGCCTTTGCCGCACAGGCCTGGGTGCAGCTGTTCGCCCGCGTGCAGACGCCCGACACCAACCAGCGCGCCACGCGGCTGGCGCGCTCGGCCGTGGCGCTGGCCCCGGAGCTGAGCCAGGGCTGGATGTGCCTCTCCTATGCCGACTGGCGCGCCGGCCACTACCGCTGGAGCGACGAGCCGCGCGACGAACAGCTGGCGCGCGCGCTGGCCGAGGCCGAACGCGCGGTGATGCTGGACCCACGCGACCCCGACGCCCACTACGTGCTGGCGCTCTCGGCCGGCTACAGCCGGGGCGAACGCCTGCGCTCCACCGAAGTCCTGCGCCACTGCCTGCGCCTGTCGCCGTCGTACGCGCCCGCCTATGGGCTGCTGGCCATGTCGGCCGAGCGGCATGGCCACCATGACGAGGCCCGGGCGCTGTGCGACAAGGCCTTCGAGTTGAGCCCGCTGGAGCCGCTGCGGGTGATCTGGCACTGGGTGCGGGCGGAAGCCGCCCTGGCCACGGGCGGCCCGCAGACCGCGCTGAGCGAAGCGCAGCGCGGCATGGCGGTCAACCCGTCCTACGGGCAGTTGTTCCTGGTCGGCGCGGTGGCCGCCTGGCGGCTGGGCATGCTGACGCAGTCGCACCAATGGGTGGACACGCTGCGCCGCGAGCACCCGGCTTTTGGCACCCTGGCGGCAGCCCGCGTGACCATGGAGCGCGCCTACGACCCGGCCTGCATGGGGCAACTGGATCAGATGCTCGACACGCTGCGCGAAGCGGGCTTGCCGGCGCAGTGAGCCCCGGTGGTGCTCAGCCCCGCTTCAGCAGCGTGCGGCCGATCTCCGTCAACAGGCGCGCCAGGGCAGCGGCGGGACGTGTCAGCGGCGCGTCGGCGCGTGTGTGCAGGCCCACGGTGAGGCCGGGCACCCGCTCGGCGATTCGGATCTCCTGCAGCAGCGCGCTCACCTGCGGCATGCCCAGGAAGGGGTGCTGCACCACCGCCAGCATGTCCGATCCCGCCAGCAGCGCCAGCAGGCTGCCGAGCGACTCGCATTCGGTGATCTGCCGCGGCGGCGGCACACCCAGGGCGCGCAGGGTGTCCGCCATCGCGTCGTGGCGCATGTTGCTCAGCCACTCGGGGGCGGACAGCTCCGCGGCCGAGCTCGCCCGTGCCAGCGGGTGCCCCTTGCGGGCCACCACGATCTGCTGGAGGTGCGCAATGGGCTTGAAGCGGATGGCCGGGTCAGCCGGTGCATGGGGCGCGCGCGGGGCGAGGCTCATGTCCAGCGTACCGTCGCGCACCAGGGGGCCGGTGGCGTGGCGCAGGCCCTCGACCAGGCGCAGTTGCACGTCGGGGTACTTCTGGCGGAACCGCAGCACCGCCTGGGGCACGATCTGCGCGGCAAAGTAGGGGCCGAACCCGAGGCCCACCTGCGCCTTGGCGCCCCGCGCCAGTTCGTCGCGGGCCTTGGCCAGCTCGGCATAGCCGGCGCGTGCGCGCACGTGGAAGGCCTGGCCCTGCCGGGTGAGCACCACACCCGTGGGCGTGCGCTGCAGCAGGGCCGCGCCGAGCTCGGCCTCCAGTGCGCCCAGGCTCTTGGTCAGACCTGGTTGCGAAACGCCCAGCTTGCGCGCCGTCGCCGAGATGCTGCCGGACTCCACCACGGCCAGGAAGTCACGCACTTGCGCCAGCTTCACGCATAGCTCCTGGTTATGGCCCACAAGACGGGCCCATCTTACCGGCCCGGCAGCCGCGTGTTCTACTGCCTGCGAACAACGCAGGAGACACGCCGCATGAAGACCCACCACTTGACGATCGCCATCGCACTGGCCCTGGCCCTGCCGGCCAGCCAGAGCGTGCACGCCCAGGTCAGCTGGCCGGACAAGCCGGTGCGTTTCATCGTGCCGCTGCCGCCCGGTGGCCCGTCGGACATCGTGCTGCGCGCGGCCATCGACAAGATGCAGCCCGTGCTGAAGCAGCCCCTGCTCATCGACAACAAGCCGGGTGCCGCGGGCAACATCGGCACGGCCGAAGCGGCACGTGCCCTGCCCGACGGTGCGACCTGGCTGTGGACGACCGACACGCAGGTCACCGTGAACCCGCATGTCTACCGCAAGCTGGGATTCAACCCCGACGAGCTGGTGCCCGTGATGCGGGCCAGCGCGTTCAGCCAGACCCTGGTGTGCCACCCGGGGCTGGGCTTGAAGACGGTGGCCGAGCTGGTGCGCCTGGCGAAGTCCAGGCTGGTGAGCTACGCCTCGGGCGGCGCCGGATCACCGGGGCACCTCACCACCGAGCTCTTCAAGGGGGTGGCCGGCATCGAGATGACGCATGTGCCCTACAAGGGCCCGGCGCCCGCCATGCAGGATGTGATGGGCGGGCAGGTCGATTGCGGCTTCCTGGCCGGCCCCACGGTGCTCCCCCAGGTGGGCGCAGGCAAGCTGGTGGCGCTGGCGGTCTCGGGTGCCCGACGTTCGTTGCTGCTGCCGGACGTGCCGACGGTCGCCGAGGCCGGATACCCCGGCTTCGACGCGAGCTTCTCCCTGGTGCTCTACGCCCCCAAGGGCATGCCCAGGCCCATCGTCGGGGCCATGACAAAGGCACTCGGCGATGCACTGAAACAAGCGGATGTGGTCGAGCGGCTGCGCCTGAGCGACCAGGTCGTGGTGGCCGACGAGCCCGAGGCCAGCGCCGCGCGCCTGGCCGCCGACTTCAAGACCTGGGGCGCCGTCGTCCGGCGCATCGGCCTGCAGACGGACTGAGCGCCTGCCGGGCTGACCGGCCCGCCGCGCGCCCACGCGGTCCGCGATGCCATCTTGAGGGTTCCCTGGGACATCCTTCTGCCGCGGCTCAGCACCTCAAGCCGGCGCACGCCGACGATGGGCGCTCCATTCCACAGGAGCTTTTCATGACCCATTTGCAGACCCCCGCCGCCACGCGCCTGGCGCGTGCTGTGTCCATCCTCACGCTCAGCCTGGCCGCTGCCGCCTGCGGCGGTGGCGGCGACGAGCCGGGCACGGGCCTGGCGGTGTCCTCGGCCAAGGCACTGCCGCCGCAATCCCTCACCGTGCAGGGCTGTGTGGTTGATCGCCACTACATCCCCACCACCGGCACGCCGGTCCGGGTGCTGTCCACCGACGGGCGGCTGCTGGGCCATGCCCACAGCGATGTGCAGGGCCGCTTCACGCTCAGCCTGCCTTCGCACGCCGACGTGCTGCTGCAGGTCGACCGGGAGGAAGGCGAGTCCTTCCCCATGCGTGTGGACCCCCAGGCGCCGACCTGGGAACGCTGCCTGCTCGACGAGACCGCCTGACGCCGCGCCATCGCGGCGCCCGGCCCGGTCAGCGCCCGTTGGTGTTTCGCAGCGCGCTGGCCAGGGCGTCGTCCAGCGTCACCCGCAGGCCTTCGGCATGGGCGGCCCCCAAAGGTGTCGCGGGCAGCATCGCGGGCAGGGTGTCGAGTTCCTGCGCGCGCTGCGCGGTCTGCGCCGGCGACAGCACCTTGCCGATGGCTTGCTCCAGCTGGTCGACCACACCCCAGCACCATGCCGCGCGCAGCGGGTCGCCCAGCCGCCGCGTGGTGCGGGCCAGCAGCTCGAAACACGCTTCCAGGCCGTGGCGTGCGCCGGCGCGCCGGTAGTGCGCCAGGCTTTGCAGCAGCTGTTCATGGGCCCTGCCGTCGTCGCCCCGCGCTGCGTGCAGCTTTGCCAGGTTGCAGCAGGAGATGCCCAGGCCCCAGAAGTCCTGCAGTTCCAGGTGCAGCGCCAGAGCCCGCCCGTAGCAGCGGTCGGCCTCGGCCCAGCGGTCACCGGCCAGCGCCAGGTTGCCCAGGAAGTTCAGCAAGCTGGCCTGCGCCCGCTGCTCGCCCATGTCGCTGAAGATGGCGAAGCTCTGCTGGAAGCTGGCTTCGGCCTCGGCCGGCCGGTCGAGGCCCGTCAAGGCGGTCCCCAGGTGCATCAGCGCCAGCGCTTCCAGGTTGCGTTCGCCGATCTCGCGGGCGATGGCGAGGCTGGCCTGGCCGAGCTGCATGACGGCGGTGTGGTCGTACTGGTCACGAGCGATCACGCACAGGTTGTTCAGCGCAACGGCCTCGCCCTTGCGGTGGCCCAACTGGCGCTGCAGCGCCAGCGAGGTCTCGTACAGGCTGCGCGCCTTGGTGTACTGGCCGCAGGTGCGTGCCATCGATCCCGCGGCGTTGCTGGCCTCGGCACGCAGACGCTCGGGCAGGGCCTGGGCCTGCGGCAACACCTCGTCGAACCAGTCGAGCAGCTCCTTGGCATGGCCCTTCACCTGCCAGAAGCGCCACAGGTCGGAGGCCAACTGCAACCCGCCTGCCACATCGTGTGTCTTGCTCCATGACAGCAGCATGCGCAGGTTGTCGAAGTCCGCGGCGAGCAGGGCATAGGCGGCGGCCTGCTGCGGCCCGCCCAGCTGTGCCGCCAGGCGCTTGCCATGGCCCAGGTACCAGCCCAGCACCTGCCGCTTGACCGCGTCCACCTGCCCCTGTTCTTCCAGCTTGGCCAGGCCGAACTGGCGGATCGGCTCCAGCATGCGGTAGCGCGGCTCGCCGATGGGGTCGTCTGCGGGCGGCCAGGCCTGCACCATCGACGACCGCAGCAGCCGGCCCAGCACATCGGGCCAATGCCCGGCGCTCACCTCCAGGTCGCCACACGCCGCCACCGCGCTCTCGCGGGTCCAGCCGCCCCGAAAGACCGACAGCTGCATGAACACCATCTGATCGAGCCCGCCGAGCAGGCGGAAGCCCCAGTCGACCGCCGCCGCCATGGTCTGGTGGTGCCGCATGCCGCCGCGGGCGCCGACCGTCAGCAGGGACAGGCTGCGGTCCAGTTGCGCAGCCACCTCGCCCAAGGTGCGCGGCCCGACCTGGGCGGCCACGAGTTCCAGCGCCAGCGGCAGGCCGTCGAGGCCACGGCAGATCGTCGCCAGGCTGGCCGCGTTGGCGGGCGTCAGCGCAAAGCCAGGGCTGTGCTGGCGGATGCGGTCGACCAACAACTGCACCGAAGCAACGCGCCTCAACTGCTCCGGTCGCGCGTCGCTCGTGTCGGGGACGCCCAGCGGTGGCACGCTCCACACCACCTCGCCCGCGATGCGCAGCGACTCCCGGCTGGTGTTGAGCAGTTGCAGCTGCGGCAGTTCGCGCAACAGCCGCGCGCCCATGTCGGCGCAGCCCTCCACCAGGTGCTCGCAGTTGTCCAGCACCAGCAGGGTCTGCCGTCCGGCCAGACGCTGCGTCAATGCCTGCATGGGCGGTGTCCGGAGGTCGGCTGCGCCCACGGCGCCGGCCACCGCCTGCGCCAGCAGGTCGGGGTCGGTCAAGGCCTCCAGGCCCACCCACCAGACGCCGCCCGGGTAGTGGCTGCCAACGGCCTCGGCCAGCGCCAGCGCCAGCCGCGTCTTGCCTGAACCGCCCGCGCCCGCCAGCGTCAGGCAACGGGTCGATCGAAGCAGCGCCTGCGTCTCCTCCAGGGCGGCGGCACGGCCCAGGAGCGGCGTCATCGGCGCCGGCAACCAGCCCGGTGCGGTGGGTGGCGCGGGGGCTGGCACCTCGGTGGCCGCCTGCTCCACCACCGCAGCGGTGAAGCGATAGCCCCGCCCGGGCACCGTGGTGATGACCTGATCGCCGAGCGCCCTGCGCAATGCGCTGATTTGCACCGACAGGTTGCCTTCTTCCACCACCAGGCCCGGCCACACCAAGGCCAGCAGCTCCCCCTTGTCGACGACACGATCGCGGCGTTCGACCAAGGCCAGCAACAGATCGAAGGCGCGAGCACCCAGTGCCACGGGTTGGCCATGCTGGTAGACACGACGCTCTGCGGGTCGGATGACAGTCGCGCCCATCGCATAGTCATGTCGCATGAGCAAGTCTAGCCGCGGCAGGATGGACCGGCCTGGCGGGGCGTCCATCACCAGGAGCCTGCGAAAGGGACCAGCAAGTGGCCGGTCGTGAGCAGGCACCTTCGGCCCGCTGCACATGGATGGCGCCTGTGCGCTGCTGGATGCCCAGCGCACGGGCAAACTCCGTGGTGCACCGAGCAGCGGCGATGCCCGCCGACAGGAGATCCCGAGATGAGCACCCCAGCCGATGACCTGGCAGCCCGCCTGATCCGCAACGTCCACGCGGTCGAGCTGACGCACTTCGTGCGCGGCAGCCTGTACGAGAGCCACGGCGCACGCCTGTCGCCGGGCACCGCCGCCAAGAAGCTGGCCGCGGGCGTGGACACGCTGCCACCGGGCAAGCGCAGCTGCCCCTACCACTTCCACCACGCCGAAGAAGAGATGTTCATCGTGCTGGAAGGCCAGGGCACGCTGCGCGTGGCCGGGCAGATGTTGCCCATCACCGCGGGTGACGTGGTCTTCATCCCGCCCGGCCCCGAGTACCCGCACCACATCCTGAACACCTCGGACGCGCCGTTGAAGTACCTCTCGATCGGCACCAACGAACCGATGGAAATCTGCGAGTACCCCGATTCGGGCAAGTACCTGGTGGGCGCGCCGGACTTCCACACCATCGGCCGCAAGGGCACCGGACTCGACTACTGGGACGGCGAAGGCTGAGAGCCTGAGAGTCTTTCGAACATGCCCGCTCGCCACACCAAAAACGCACCCGCTCGGCGTTGCAAATGCTCGCCATAGCCCGAGCTATGGCTGCGCTTTGCGCCTTGATCGGGCACGTTCTGGCGCGTCGCTCGGGCACGCCCGAAAGACTCTCAGGCTCTGAGCCCGCCGCAGGCCGAGGTGCGGCAGCTCAGTCGAACGCGCCCCACAGGTCTCGCCCCGGCGCCCGAAGTAGCTGAAATGAAACTTCTCTGCCGCTTCAGCCCACGAGGTGTGGCCGAGTTCGGATCACCACCAAGACACCGAGAGCACCAAGAGCACCAAGAGCACCAAGAAGCCTCTGATGACCTTTGCGTGCTTGGCGTCTCCGCGTCTTGGTGTTGAAAAGGACGCTGCCTGCCGTTCGGCCGGTGGGCGGGGCCTTGAAGTCGTGGTGCTGCACCTGCTGCGCAACGGCCGCACGGGCACCGGCCCCAGAATCCGGGGCTCTGCCACGCCACACGCCCCCCATGCACACCCGCCTCGCCCGCACCGACGTCCCCGTCGAGACCACCTGGGACCTGAGCGACCTGTTTGCCGACGAGGCCGCCTGGGCCGCCGAGTTCGAGGCGGTGGATGCCGCGCGCGAGGCGCTGGTGGCGCACCAGGGCCAGCTGGCGCAGGGCGCCACGCAGCTGCTGGCCGCCCTGGTGGCGCTGGAATCACTGCAGGCGCGGCTGGCGCGCGTGACGACGTTTGCGCACCTGTGCAACGCGCAGGACGGCACACACCCGCCACACCAGGCGGCGCTGGCGCGTGTGTCGGCGCTGCAGGCGCGGGTGGGTGCCAGCGCGGCTTTTGTGGACGCCGAGATCCTGGCCATGCCCGAGGGCCTGCTGCAGCAGTTCATGGCCGCCGAGCCGGCGCTGGCCGAGTTCCGGCGCTGGCTGGACGACCTGCAGGCGCAGCGCCCGCACCGCCTGGGCGCCGAGGCCGAGCAGGTGCTGGCTGCGCTGGGCGACCTGGTGAACGCGCCGTACATGGTCTACAGCCGCTCCAAGGCCGGCGACATGCAGTTCGCGCCCTTCACCGATGCCGCGGGCACCGTCTACGCCAACTCGGTCAACGGCTTCGAGTCCAGCTTCGAGACACACGCCGACACCAGCGTGCGCCGCGGCGCCTGGGCTTCGTTCAGCGCCGGTCTCAAGGCCTACAACCAGACCTATGCCGCGACCTTTGCCACCGAGGTCAACAAAAACCTCGTGCTGGCCCGGCTGCGCCGGCATGCCAGCACCGAAGCCTTCCTGCTGCAGCCGCACAAGATCCCGCACAGCGTCTACACGAACATCCTGGACATCATCCAGGCCGAGCTGGCGCCGCACATGCAGCGCTATGCGCGGCTGCGCCGGCATGTGCTGGGACTGGACGAACTGCTGTACTGCGACATCAAGGCACCGCTGGACCCGGCCTACAACCCGCCCGTATCCTTTGAGGAAGGCCGTGCGCTGATCCTGGACGCGCTGGCCGTGATGGGCCCGGACTACGTGGATTTTGTGCGCCGCGCGCTGACGCAGCGCTGGGTGGACCGGGCCGACAACATCGGCAAATCGTCAGGGGCCTTCTGTGCGTCGCCGCACGGCGTGCACCCCTACATCCTGATCACCTGGGCCAACACCATGCGCAACGTGTTCACGCTCGCGCACGAGCTGGGCCACGGCGGGCATTTCGGGCTGGCGATGCAGCACCAGCGCTTCAGCAACATGCGGCCGGCGATGCCCTTCATCGAAGCGCCGTCCATCATGAACGAGATGCTGTTGGCGCAGCACATCCTGGCCCGCAGCAACGAGCCCCGGCTGCGGCGCTCGGTGATCATGCAGCTGCTGGGCACCTACCACCACAACTTCGTCACCCACCTGCTGGAGGCCGAGCTGCAACGCCAGGTCTATGCCCTGGCCGAGGCCGGCGGCGCCGTCACCGCCGCGGTGCTGAACGAACGCAAGGGCGCCATCCTGGCCCGCTTCTGGGGCGACACCGTCACGCTGGACGAGGGTGCGCGCATGACCTGGATGCGCCAGCCGCACTACTACATGGGCCTGTACCCCTACACCTACGCGGTGGGCCTGGTGGCGGCCACCGCGATGGCGCTGCGGGTGCAGCAGGAGGGTGCACCCGCCGTGCAGCGCTGGCTGCAGGTGCTGCGGGCCGGCGGCACGCAGGGGCCGCTGGCGCTGATGCAGATGGCCGGTGTCGACCTGCACACCCCCCAGCCCATCCACGAGGCGGTGGCGCATGTGGGGCGGCTGGTGGACGAGCTGGAAGCGTCCTTTGGCTGAGGCTCAGCGCATCGGCACCGAGAACCGGTAGTCCAGGCCGAGCCCCAGGCTGTGTGCGGTGAAGCGCCGGCCGTCGGACTTGCGGGTCTCGATGTGGCCCGCGGCCAGGTGCAGCGAGAGCCGGTCGTTGAGCAGGTAACGCACGCCGCCGCTGGCCTTGTAGCCCAGGCCGTGCACGTTGGCGCCGCCCATCAGCTGGCCGAAGAACTGCCAGCGCTCTTGCGGGCCGGTGAGGGTCTGCACCCCCAGGCCGGCCAGCAGCTCACCGTAGCCGGGGAAGCCCAGGTAGTCGTTGTAGGCCACCGCGGCCTGCACCGGCAGGTACCAGCGGCCGCCCAGCGGTGTGTCCACCTGCACGCCCACCAGCTGCAGGTTGTTGCGTGCGATCTGGTTGTAGACCAGGTTGAACTCGGTCTGCTGGAACACACTCACCCGGAAGCCGCGCCAGCTGGCGGGCCCGCCCGCCGTGCCGCCGTCGGGCCCGCCCGAGCGCAGGTGCTGGGTCAGCGCCAGGCCATAGGTCTGGTTGCGGGACGTGGCCCTGGGCGCGCTGAGGTAACCCACCGAGAGCTGCAGGCCGAGGTGGCGCGTCAGTTCGTACTCCAGCGCCAGCTTGGGGTAGAGCAGCAGGCCCGGGCCGGTGTCGATCAGCTCGGGCGCGTAACCACCCGAGCCCACGCCGACCTGCCCGTACAGGTTGAAGCGCGGCGACAGCTGCAGCCGCTGGCCCACGCCGCCCAGCATCTGGTTGTAGATGGGCAGGCCGCTGTAGCCCACGCCCAGCGCGGCGAACCAGTAGGTGTCGGGCCGGAAGAAGTGCGCGTACTGCAGATCGGCCGTGCGCACCGTGCCCTTGTTGCTGCCCTGCGGGTCGATCTGCCGGAAGTTGTCCAGCGTCACGGTCAGCATGTTCTCGCCCATCTCGGCTGCGGCGCGGCGGTCTTCTTCCGGGGTCAGCCGGTCGCCGTCGCGGGCAAAGGCGCCGGTCAGGTAGGTGTAGGGCACCGACACAAAAACGTTGGCCTGTGTGCCATCGATCAGCGATTGGCGGAACCGCATGCGCGTGGCGCTGGCGCCGAGCTGGAAGCTGCCGAAGTCGTAGGCCAGGCCCAGCGAGGCCTTGACGAAGCCGCCCGTGCCCGACAGCACCGTGCTCTGCGCGATGCTGCGCCCGCCGCCCCCGCCACCGCCCGAAAGATCCGCCGTGGCCAGCCACGGCCCGCCCAGCCGGTAGCGCAGGTGGGCGCCGACATCGAAGGCCATGAAGCCGCCGTAGCCGCCCTTCAGGTGCGGCGCGTACACGCCCACGCCGAGGTAGACACCGTCGTGCACCTTGTGGTGCAGGTGCAGGCCGGTCAGGTCGATCGGTTCATCGCCCGGCACCTTGATGACCTGGTAGTCCAGCGTCAGCAGCGCCTCGTTCAGGCGCAGGCCCGCGCCGGCCGGCGCGGCAGACTGAGCCGTGGCCGCACCGGCCAGCAGGCCGGCGATCAGACCGATGAACGTGCTGCGGTGTCGGCGTGGGGCCATGCAACGTCTCCCAGGGCTTTGGCGGTGATCTTACGGGGCGGCCCGGTGGCACACTCTCGCGCATGACCGACGAGACCTCCCCCCCGCCCATCCCCGACCGCCTCTGCACCGACCCGCGCAGCCCGTTCTACGACGCCCAGGTCTTCGAGCGCGACATCGGCATCGTCTTCAACGGCAAGGAGCGGTTCGACGTCGCCGAGTACTGCCTCAGCGAAGGCTGGATCAAGGTGCCCGCGGGCAAGACCGTGGACCGCAAGGGCCAGCCGCTGATGGTCAAGCTCAAGGGCACGGTGTTGGCGCATTACCGCTGACGCCGCGGCGGTGCTGCGTGGTCCCACCTTCTTGCGCATGAACCGCCGCCAACTGCTGCTGGGCGCGGCCGCCGCGCCGCTGCCCGCCTGGCCCCAGGCCCCGGCCTGGCGGCTGGATGCGCCCAACCCGGTGCCCATCTCGCCCCGCCTGGTCACCAGCGGCCAGCCCACGCCGCAGGCGCTGGCCGGCCTGGCGCAGCGCGGCTTCCAGGCGGTGGTCTACCTGGCGCCCGGCACGGTGGAAGACGCGGTGCCCGACGAGCCGGCCATCCTGGCCCGCCAGGGCATCGCGTTCGTGCACATCCCCATCCCCTTCTCGGCGCCCACGCCGGGGCATGTGCAGGCCGTGTCGGCCGCGCTGTCCGAGCGTGCGGCGCAACAGGTGCTGGTGCACTGCCAGATCAACCTGCGGGCCTCGACGATGGTGTTTTTGCACCGCGTGATCACGCTGCGCGAGCCGCCCGCGCCGGCGTGGCAGGCGGTGGCGCAGGTGTGGACACCCGAGGGCGCCTGGGCCCGCCTGGTGCAGCAGCAGCTGAAGGCACACGGCATCGACTTCCAGCCGCTGTAGTGCTGGCGGCGGGTGCGATGGGCGCCGGTCAGCTGCCGGCCGGTGCGGCGCTGAGCCCGGGTTCGATGGCCGGGTAGGCCCCGGTGCCTTCGGGCCAGGCGGTCAGCAGCTCGAAGCCGTCGGCCGTGACGGCCTCCATGTGCTCCCACTGCGCCGAGAGCGAGCGGTCGGCGGTGACCACCGTCCAGCCGTCTGCCAGCTCGCGCACCTGGCGGCCGCCGGCGTTCAGCATGGGCTCGATGGTGAAGACCATGCCGGCCTCCAGGCGCAGGCCCTGGCCGCGCTGGCCGAAGTTCAGCACGTTGGGGGCGTCGTGGTAGATGGTGCCGATGCCGTGGCCGCCGTACTCGCGCACGACGTTGAAGCGTGCGTGGTGTGCCACGTTCTGGATCGCGTTGCCCACGTCGCCCAGCGTGGCGCCGGGCCGCACCTGCAGGATGCCGGCGCGCATGGCCAGGTAGGTGGTGTCCACCAGCCTGCGCGCCAGGGCGCTGGGCGTGCCCACGCAGAACATGCGGCTGGTGTCGCCGAACCAGCCCTCGTGCACCACGGCGACATCGATGTTGACGATGTCGCCGTCCTTCAGCACCGTCTTGGTTGACGGGATGCCATGGCACACCACGTGGTTGACCGAGGTGCACAAGGTTTTTTTGTAGCCGCGGTAGCCCACGTTGGCCGGCACGCAGCGCAGCTCGTGCACGATGAAGTCGTGGCAGCGCTGGTCCAGCTCCTCGGTGCTGACGCCGGCCTGCACATGGGGCCCGATCATCTGCAGCACCGCCGCCGCGCGCTGGCCGGCCGCGCGCGCCAGCGCGATCTCGGCCGGCGAGCGCAGCGTGACGCGCGCGTTCATTGCACGCGCCGCGCGGTTCTGGCCGGCGGCTGGGTGCTGGGCTTGGAGGTGCTGGGCTTGGAATGGGCGGGCCGGGCCAGCTGCGCCAGGTCCAGCCCGCCCTGCAGTTCGGCGCGGATCAGCATCTGGCAGATCTGCGCATGGGGCAGGTCGGGGTGCAGCTCGGCCAGCATGCCGATGCGCATCCAGTGTTCGGCCTGCGCGTTGATGGAACGAGACAGCGCCGTGCTGGCCAGGCGCAGGTTCTCGTGCATGGAGTCGGAGAGTTTGACGATGCCCATGGCGCAAGAATATACGAAACATATACGCTTCGTATAGATCTACCTGCGCGCCTGCCACACATGTACGCTGAGGGCCCGGCTGGCCAGGCCAGCGCGGCGCGCGGTACAGTGGGCGTGATCCACCGAGCTGCATCGCCATGCCCCCTGCCGCTGCAACGCCGACCGCCTTGCTCCCCCTGCTGAAGGCCCGTTTCGAAGCCCACATGCCGCGACACCAAGGCCTGGCCTGGGCAGCTGTGCAGGATCGCCTGCAGGACCGTGCCGATGCGCTGCGCACCCTGGCCGCCATGGAGGCCACCGGCGGCGAACCCGATGTCATCGCGGTGGACCCGACCTCGGGCCAGCTGGTCTTCTGTGATTGCGCGCCGGAAAGCCCCGCCGGCCGCCGCAGCACCTGTTTCGACCAGGCCGCGCGCGTGGCGCGCAAGGAAGCCGCGCCGACCCGCAGTGCCGCCGAGATGGCCGCCGAAATCGGCATCACGCTGCTGACCGAAGCGGAGTACCGCGCATTGCAGCAGCTGGGCTCGTTCGACCTGAAGACCTCCAGCTGGTTGCACACACCGCCAGCGATGCGGGCCCTGGGTGGCGCTCTGTTCGGCGACCGACGCTACGGCCAGGTCTTCACGTACCACAACGGCGCGCAGTCGTATTACGCGGCGCGCGGGTTCCGCGGCCTGCTGCGCGTTTGAGCCGCCGTGCCTGACCCACAACGCTGGAACCGCCATGCCCCTGCTCGGAACTGCCGCGATGCTGCTGTCCTTCGACATCGCGCCGGAGGCCGTGCACGAACACGACGACTGGCACACACACGAACACCTGCCCGAGCGGCTGGCCATCCCCGGCTTTCTGCGCGGCACACGCTGGGTGGCGGTGTCGGCGGACATGCCGCGCTACCTGGTGCTGTACGAAGTGCAATCCTTGCAGACGCTGGCCTCGCCCGCTTACCTGGCCCGCCTGAACCAGCCGACACCGTGGACAGCGAAGATGATGCCGCACTACCGCGGCATGCGGCGCGGCCTGTGCGCCGTGGCGGGCAGCCAGGGCCTGGGCAGCGGCCCCTGGGCCCTGCTGACACGCTTCACGCCTGCGCCGGGCGCGGAATCAGCGCTGCAAGGGTGGCTGAAGCAGACGCTGATGCCCGCCTTGCCGCAGCGTCCCGGCCTGGGCAGCGTGCACCTGCTCCAGGGGGCGCTGGCGCCGCAGATGACACAAGAGCAGCGCATCCGCGGGGCAGACGCCGGTGTGGACTGGGCCTTGTTGTGCACCGGCTACGAGTCCGACGCGCTGCAGGCGCTGGCCGCAGCTGAACTCCAGCCGCAGGCCCTGGCCGCCCAGGGTGCGCTGCAGGTGGCCCAGGGCCTCTACCA
Source organism: uncultured Rubrivivax sp. (assembly GCA_964442175.1). Lineage (GTDB taxonomy): Bacteria > Pseudomonadota > Gammaproteobacteria > Burkholderiales > Burkholderiaceae_C > Rubrivivax. Next base: position 12,483 of record CAYTWU010000005.1, on the reverse strand, counting down.
GGCCCACTACACGCTGAGTGCAGCTGAAGGGGTGATGTGATGTCCCTCAGCGCCCACGGTGTGGTCGAGTTCCTGCACCACTTCGAGCGACTGGCCGCGCAGGAGGATTTCGAGTTGCTCCGGGCGCTGATCGCCGACGATGCCTTCTTCCGCTTCAGCGACGGCGACTTCATCGGCCACGCCGCGATCCAGGCCGCGTTCGAGAAAAGCTGGCGCGGCGACCCCACGGTGCACAAGGCGGCCTTCTACCTCAGCGACATCACCGTGCTCAGCGTGGACCAGCAGTCGGCCAGTGCCACCTACACCTGGCATTGGGAGGGGGCACAAGGCCCGCAGCGCTTCACGATCCGCGGCCGTGGCACGCGTGTGCTGCGGCTGGGGCCTCAGGGCCTGCAGATCGTGCACGAGCACCTCAGCCGCTTTCCACCCGTGCGCTGAACCCCCGCGGCCCCGGGCCACAATCCGCCGATGAACCCGCCCGCCCTCGCGCACTTCATCGCCCAGGCCGTCGCACGCAGCGGCCCGCCCGCCCAGCCGCCCGAACCGGCCGACTGCGTGCTGGCCCTGGCCCCGCTGATGCTGGACCTGATCGCGCAGGCCGGCAGTTTTTTGCAGCCGCAGCACCTGCAGGGCAACCCGGCCGGCTACACACGCAACCTGGTCTACGACGCGCCGGACCACAGCCTCTCGCTCTATGCCCTGGTCTGGCTGCCGGGCCAGTGGACACCGGTGCACGACCACGGCAGCTGGGGCGTGGTGGGCGTGCTCGAAGGTGTGCTGGAAGAACGCAGCTACGTGCGGCTCTCGCCCGACCGGGGCGCCGACGACGGCATCGTGCTCGCGCGGGGCGGCACCGTGCTGCTGAACCGCGGCGCCGTCACCAGCTTCGTGCCCAACCCGGACCACATCCACATCACCGGCGTGCCGGCCGACCGCCCACGCGCCGTGAGCCTGCACCTCTATGGCCGCACGATGAGCGACTTCAACCTCTACGACGTGGCCGCCGGCACGCGCCGCCGCATCCGCGTCGCGCACAACGAGAGCTGAAGCTTGCACCGTCGCCTGCTGCTGTGTTGGGCCCTGCTGGCGGTATCGCCCGCCGCGCCGGCCGCCGAGCCTTTCACCAACGCCGCCACCGTGCTGCTGCAGCCCGATGCGCTGATGCTGGCCCGGGTGGACAGTGCCGCCGCGCTGGCGGCCTACATCAAGCAGGTGGAAGCGGCGGCGGGCGCATCGCTGGCGAACGTGTTCCAGCGCAAGCCGGCGGGTGGCTTCGTGGTGGTGGCCCTCAAGCCCGGCCCGCGTTCGCGCGTGTGGCTGGACCTGGACACGCCGCTGCCACCGGCCACGCAGCAGCTGTTGCGCGCCGGCATCGAAGCCGTGCCACCGCCGGCCGTGAAGGACGGCGTGCTGGTCTTTGCCTTCAAGGCCAGCTTCTGGGGCGGCCGCCCACCCACGCGCGGCGCGCCGGCGCCCGAAGAATGGAAGGCCGAAGCGGCCCGGGTGGGACAGAAGCTCGAGGTCGGCGAACTCGTGGCTCGCCTGTGGACGGACTGACCGGAGACAACCCGTGAAGCTCAAGAAGATCCTGCTGTGGACCTTGCCCGCGCTGCTGCTCGGCGCCGCCGCCTTCTGGTTCAGCCTGGACAAGGAAGCGCGTGCGCTGCTGGCCACGCTGCCCACCAACCGCGACCTGCTGTTCTGGAACCAGGCCCAGCGCGACGCCGCCTTCCGCGCACTGGACCGCGTGCCGCTGCTGGCCCAGGCGCGCGTGGTGCCGGCCGGCGGCACGCCATCCCCGCTGCCGCCGGGCCCGCCGCTGAAGCTGCCGCTGGACGTGGGCGCCTACATGGCCGGCCAGCGCAGCGCCGCGCTGCTGATCCTGCACAAGGGCCAGCTGCGGCTGGAGCGTTACGGCCTGGGCTTCGGGCCCGAAGGCCGGTGGACGAGTTTTTCGGTGGCCAAGTCGCTGACGTCCACGCTGGTGGGTGCGGCCATCCGCGACGGCCACATCCGCAGCATGGACGACAAGGTCAGCACCTACATCCCGCAGATGAAAGGCTCGGCCTACGACGACGTCAGCATCCGCCAGCTGCTGACCATGACCTCCGGCGTGCGCTGGAACGAGGACTACGGCGACCCGCAGTCCGACGTCGCGCGCTTCAACAAGCACCAGCCGGAAGAAGGTGTGGATGCGCTCGTGAGCTACATGCGCCAGCTGCCGCGCGAGGCGCCGGCCGGCAGCCGCTGGCACTACAGCACCGGCGAGACCAACCTGGTGGGCGTGCTGCTCAGCCAGGCCACGAAGCGGCCATTGGCGCAGTACCTGTCGGAAAAGATCTGGGTGCCGGCTGGCATGCAGCAGGACGCCACCTGGATCCTGAGCCGCACGGGCCAGGAGATCAGCGGCTGCTGCATCCAGGCCGCACCGCGCGACATGGCGCGCCTGGGCCAGCTCATCCTGGGCGGGGCGCAGATCAACGGCCAGGCCATCGTGCCCGAAGGCTGGCTGGCCGAGGCCACGACCGAGCGCACCGGCATCGGCCGCCCGGGCCGTGGCTACGGCTACCAGTGGTGGACGTACAGCGACGGCAGCTTCGCGGCCCGCGGCATCTTCGG
>CAYTWU010000005.1:0-9854 GCA_964442175.1 uncultured Rubrivivax sp. | reverse complement strand
TCGGCCAGGGCATCTTCATCGACCGCGCACGGGAACTCGTCATCGTCTCCAACGCCAACTGGGCCGAGGGTGCGTCGGCCAAGGGGCCCAGCGACGCACGTGAGGCCTTCTACCAGGCGGTGCGCCAGGCGATCGACGACGAAGCGGCGGCGCGCTGACCCGGTGTGACCGCGCCGATCTTCGAACCCCATGCCGTGGCCCGCCTGCACGCTGCGCGGCTGGCGGCCAGCAGCAAACCCTTCCTGGCGCGTGGCGGCTTCAAGCGCGAGCGCTGTGCCGGCTGCCGCCTGCTGCCCAGCCACTGCCTGTGCGGCCTGCGGCCGGTGGTGCCCACACACGCCGGCGTGTGCCTGCTGATGGCCGACATCGAGCCGCTGAAGCCCAGCAACACCGGCTGGCTGATCGCCGACGTGGTGCCGCACACCTTCGCCTTCGGCTGGTCGCGCACCACGCCCGACCCGGTGCTGCTGGCGCTGCTGGCCAGTCCGCAGTGGCAGCCGCTGGTGGTGTTCCCGGGGGAGTACGTGGCGCCGGAGCGTGTGGTGCACCAGGTGCCGCCGGCACCGGCCGGCGCACAGCGCCGCCCCTTGTTCATCCTCGTCGATGGCACCTGGACCGAAGCGCGCAAGATGTTGCGCCGCAGCCCCTACCTGGACACACTGCCGGTGCTGAGCCTGGCGCCGGACGAGGTGTCGCAGTACCTGCTGCGCCGCTCACGCCGCACCGACCACTTCTGCACCAGCGAGGTGGCCGCGCTGTGCCTGGCCCTGGCCGGCGACACACGCGCCGCATCGGCGCTGGAGGTCTACCTGGACGTGTTCACGCACCACTACCTGCAGGCCCGGAACCAGCGGCCCGTGGTGTGGGACAGCCCCGCCCACCGGGCGCTGCAGCCATACTGCGCAGCCGACACCACCTGCCCATCGCCTGCCGCATGCCCACCCGCCGACGTCTGATCCTCGCCACCCTGGCCGGCACCGGCGCGCTGGCCGTGGGCTGGGGCCTGCTGCCGCCGCGCCAGCGCCTCACCGGGGCCACGCCACTGCCCGCGCTGCCGCAGCGCCTGGCCTTCAACGGCTGGGTGCGCGTTGGCACCGACGACAGCGTCACCGTCGTGGTGGCCAAGAGCGAGATGGGGCAGGGCATCCACACCGGCCTGGCCATGCTGCTGGCCGACGAGCTGGATGCCGACTGGGCCCGGGTGCGCATCGAGCCCTCGCCGGTGGACGCGATCTACAACAACGTGGCCACCGCGGTGGACGCGCTGCCCTTCCACCCCGACGAACACAGCGCTGCGCGCGCGATGACCGAGCGCCTGACGGCCAAGCTGGTGCGCGAGTTCGGGCTGATGCTGACCGGCGGCTCCTCCAGCATCAAGGACCTGTGGCTGCCGATGCGCGAGGCCGGCGCCTCGGCCCGCGCGATGCTGGTGGCCGCTGCCGCCGCACGCTGGGGCGTGCCGGCGGCCGAGGTGCAGGTGAGCGCCGGTGTGCTGCAACACGCCGCGTCGAACCGCAGCGCACGTTTTGGCGAACTGGCCGAAGCCGCTGCGGCGCTGCCCTTGCCGGACGCGCCGGTGCTCAAGACCCCGGCCCAGTTCAAGCTGATCGGTCAACCCATCCACCGCCTGGAAGCGGCGGCCAAGAGCGATGGCAGCGCACGCTTCGGCATCGACGTCGTGCGCCCCGGCATGCGTTACGCCAGCGTCGTGATGTGCCCCACGCTGGGCGGGCGGGTGGCGGCGCACGACGGCGCCGCCGCGGCGGCGATGCCGGGTGTGCGCGCGGTGCTGGTGCTGCCGCCGCAGGTGGCGGGGGCCACCGGCGGCGTGGCCGTGATCGCCGATCGCCCGTGGCAGGCGATGCAGGCCGTGAAGGCCGTGCAGGTGCAGTGGGACGCCGGCCCGGCGGCCGAGCTCTCCAGCGCGGCCCTGATGAAAACCTTGGGTGCGGCCATCGAGGCCGACGACGGCTTTTGTTACTTCCAGCGCGGCGATGTGGCCGCGGCGCTGGCGGGTGCGGCCCAGACCGTGCGTGCCGAGTACAGCGCGCCCTACCTGGCGCACACCGCGCTCGAGCCCATCAACTGCACGGTGCAGGTGCGTGACGATGCAGCCACGGTGTGGGCCTCGACCCAGGTGCCCGACATCGCCCGCGCCGTGGTGGCGCAAACGCTGGGCCTGGCCGAGGACCGGGTGGACGTGCAGGTGCAGTTCATCGGCGGCGGTTTCGGCCGCCGGCTGGAGGTGGACTTCATCGCCCAGGCCGCGCTGATCGCCCAGGCCGCGCCGGGTGTGCCGGTGCAGACGATCTGGTCGCGCGAGCAGGACAGCACACACGACTTCTACCGCCCGGCCGCCGTGGCGCGCTACCAGGCCGGGCTGGGCGCCGATGGTCAGGTGCTGGCCTGGCACCACCACTCGGCCAGCCAGGCCATCGTGCCGCAGGTGATGGCGCGTTACGCCGCCGGCAAGACCGCGATGCCGCTGCTCACGCAGGGCATGGCGGCCCTGGGCCGGGGTGCGCAGGCGCTGGGCCTGGACGGCCGGGCGCCCGGTGCCGGCATCGACAAGACCGCGGCCGAAGGCGCCTTCGACCAGGCCTACGAGGTCCCGGCGATGCGGGTCGAGCACAGCGTGGTCACGGCGCCGATGCCGGTGGGCTTCTGGCGCGCCGTGGGGCATTCGCACCAGGCCTTCTTCAACGAGAGTTTTGTCGACGAACTGGCGCATGCCGCCGGGCAGGACCCGGTGCGCTACCGCAGCGCGCTGCTGCAGCAGCACCCGCGCCACCTGGCCGTGCTGCAGCGTGCGGCGCAGGCGGCCGGCTGGGGCCAGCCGCTGGCCCCGGCGCCCGACGGCGCGAAGAAGGCCCGCGGCGTGGCGCTGCACCAGAGCTTCGGGTCCATCGTGGCCCAGGTGGCCGAGGTCTCGGTGGCGGCCGACCAGAGCATCCGCGTGCACCGCGTGGTGGCCGTGATCGACTGCGGCACGCCGGTGAACCCCAACCTGATCGCGCAGCAGCTGGAAAGCGCGGTGGTCTTCGGCCTCTCGGCGGCGCTCTACGGGGCGGTGACGGTCGAAGGCGGCCAGGTGCAGCAGAGCAACTTCCACGACCTGCCGGCGCTGCGCATGGGGGCCTGCCCGGAGATCGAGGCCCACATCATGCCCAGCACCGCCCACCCCGAGGGCGTGGGCGAACCCGGCCTGCCACCCATCGCACCCGCGGTGGCCAACGCGGTGTTTGCCGCCACCGGGCAGCGCCTGCGCGCCTTGCCGTTGAAGCTGGGCTGAACGCGCTGCAGCCGGCGTTTCATCCCGCAAAAGCCTTCCACATCAGCAGCCGCGTGCTGGCGATGCGGTCGAACAGCCCCGTGTCGGTCTCTGCGATGGCGTTGCGGGGCAGGCCGGCCGGCGGCGGGCGCAGGATGTTGTCAGGCGCGCAGTGCAGCATGCGCGTGGCCCGGCCGTCGGCATCCACCGCGGTGACGATGGCCACATGCCCCGGGCCGCTGTCTGCGCCCGGGGGCTTGGGGTGAACGAGCAGTGCGCCCGGCACGGCCCGTGTCAGCGGCACGAAGAGCCGCTGGCCGCGCTGTGCATCGGCCACCATCGCGTCGGTGTTGATCCAGCCACCCGGCAGTGCGGAGCCGTCGCGCGGCACACCGAGCGCCCAGCAGACATAGCCTGAGCAGTCGCAGGCCACCGTGGGCAGCGTGTCCGGAGCCAGCCCCGAGCTGGCCAGCGCCGCGATGTAGGCCTGGTGCACCTGGGGGCGCTCGCGCTGCATCATGGCCAGTTCGTTCTGCAGGTGGATCGTGCGGCCCGGCGTGGCGGGCAGCGCCTCGGTGGCGGTGTGGCCGCCGCGGCCCAGCCAGTACACCACCGGCATGTTCAGCGCGTCGTGGGCACGTTGCAGAAAACTGGCAAGGTCCATGGGCCGACTCCTGAGGGTGGCGCAGATTAGCGCACGGCGGCCACGGCGGCACTCGCCACGGTGGCCGGGGCTGCGGCCAGCAGGCCGGTGTGGTCGGCCGGGCGGGCCAGGCCAGCGACCTGGCTGAACAGGCCGAGCGTGACGATGGCGGCGGCGCAGAAAGCGGTGAAGCGGGCGGTGGTGGTGGTGTTCATCGGGTGTCTCCGTGGGGGCGGTGTTGCGATGGACGGAAGTGTGCGGACGGCCCGCCGCGCTGGCGATACCGCCCATGCGGCATCTGCCGTGTTCACGGGATACCGTGAATACGCGGGTCCCGTGCGGCCGGGGGCGGCGCAGAATCCGGGCCGATGAGCACCACCCAGGTCCTGATCGTCGAAGACGAGCCCGAATTCCTGCAGCGTTTTTCAGAGGCCGTGCTGGCCGATCCGGCCCTGCAGCTGATGGCCGCCGTGAGCACCGGCCGCGCCGGCCTGGCGATGCTGGCCGCGCAGCCGCCCGACGTGATGCTGGTGGACCTGGGCCTGCCCGACATGGACGGCATCGAGCTGATCCGCCACGCGGCGCAGCACCTGCCGGGGTGTGACGTGCTGGTGGTCACCATGTTCGCCGACGACGCGCACGTGATGGGCAGCCTGGAAGCCGGCGCCACCGGCTACCTGCTGAAGGACGCGCAGGCCGCGCGCATCACCTCGGCCATCCACGAGCTGCGTGCCGGCGGCGCGCCCATCAGCCCCAGCATCGCGCGCCGGGTGCTGGCGCGGTTTCGCATCGCCCCAGCTGCTGCGGCACCGGCCCCTGCGGCCCCGGCCACGCCGCCCGCAACCGCTCCCGTGGCCTCACCGCTGTCGGAGCGCGAGACCGAGATCCTGCGCCTGGTGGCCAAGGGTTTCAGCTTCGATGCCGTCGGCGAACTGCTGGCCATCTCGCCCCACACCGTGGTCACGCATGTGAAGAAGATCTACCGCAAGCTGGCGGTGCACTCCCGGGGTGAGGCGGTGTATGAAGCCGGGCAGATGGGCCTGCTGTAGGGCCTGTCGTGCCGCATGCGCCGGCAGCACCGTGGTGCTGCGGCAAGTGTTGGCGCTGCTGCTGGCTTGGTGTGTGGGCACCGCAGCCGCCGCTGATGCGCCGGTGGTGCCCTTGCAGGCGCAGGTGCTGGTCTCGGCCCAGACCGAGCCCCCCGCGCCCGACGATGCACGCTGGCAGGCCGCGCGGCTGGCGCTGGGGGTGGAGGCCGATGTCGCCTGGGTCCGTGTGCCCTTTGAGGCGGCCCAGGCGACCGAGCCCTGGCTGCTTTACCTGCCTTACCTGTATGGCGGTGGCCGCGTCTGGCTGAACGGCCAGCCGGTGGCCCAGGTGACGGAGAACTCGCCCACGCTGCGGGTGCGCTGGGAGCGGCCCCTGCTGCTGCCACTGCCCCCCACGGCGCTGCAGGCCGGCCCCAATGTGCTGCTGATCCGCGCGGTGGCGGCGCACCAGAGCGATGCCGTGCAGCTGCCGCGCCTGGTGCTGGGCCCGCAGGCGGCCTTGCAGCCGGCCTTCGACCGCCGCCTGTTCCTCGTGCGCACGCTGCCGGTGGTCACGGTGGTCACCGGCCTCGTCGTGGCGGTGCTGGTGTTGTTCATCTGGTGGCGGCGCCGCCGGGAGGTGCTGTACGGCTACTGCGGCCTGGCGACGCTGTTCTGGGCCGTTCGCACCTCGACCTTCATCTTCGACGCGCTGAGCCCGGCGGTCTGGGACGGCTGGCGCCTGCTGTACTTCATCTGCACCGGGGGCTTCATCGTCGCGCTGGCCTTGTTCACGCTGGCGCTGGCGGGCTGGTCGCGCCCGGTGATCACGCGGGCGCTGTTCGCCTACTGGGCGCTGGGCCCGCTGGCCTACGCCCTGGGCGGCGAGGACGCCGCGGCCCGTTTCTGGGTGGCCGGCCTGCTGCCGGTGGGCGCGGGCCTGGCCGGGGTGGCCTTGGTGGCCGCGTGGCGCCAGCGGTCGGCAGAGACCGTGGCCATCGCACTGGCCCTGCTGCTGGCCTTTGCCGCAGGGGTGCACGACCAGCTGGTGGCCTTCCGCAGCCCGTGGATCGAGGCGCTGCTGCCGCACTGGTCGGACCACCGGCTCTTCCTGCTGCACCACGCGGCCAACCTGCTGCTGCTGGTGATGGGCGTGCTGCTGGCGGCGCGCTTTGTGCGCACGCTGGGTGCGGTGGAAGCCGCCAACCGCACGCTGGAGGCGCGCGTGCAGCAGCGCGAACGCGAGATCGCCGCCAGCTACGACCGCATCGCCGCGCTGCAGCGCGAGCAGGCCGCCACCGACGAGCGCCAGCGCATCATGCGCGACCTGCACGACGGCCTGGGCTCGCAGCTCTTCACCTCGCTCTCGCGTGCCGAACGTGGCGCGCTTGATGCCCGCGGCGTGACCGACACGCTGCGCGGCGCCATCGACCAGATGCGCATCGCCATCGAGGCGCTGGCCTCCGACGAGCAGGACTTCCGCACCGCCTTCGGCAACTTCCACTTCCGCTGGGACGCCCGCCTGCGCGAGGCCGGCCTGCAGCCGCACTGGCAGCTGGACCTGCCCGACGAAGCCCTGGTCATCGCCCCGCACGACGCGCTGCAGATCCTGCACATCGCGCAGGAGGCGCTGACCAACGTGGTCAAACACGCCCAGGCGCGCAGCGTGACGATCCACCTGGTGCTGGCGGCGGGCGCGCTGCGGCTGAGCGTCAGCGATGACGGCCGCGGCGCCGAGGCGCTGTCCCGCCCCGGCAGCCGCGGCCAGGCCAACATGCACAGGCGCGCGCAACACCTGGGCGGCCAGCTGCAGGTGCAGTCGGGCGCCGGGGGCACACAGGTGCAGCTGACGATGCCGCTGCAAGGCCCGGCCCACGCCTAGCCCCACCGCCCTCCGCACCACTCACAAGACCAACCCATGCCTGCTTCACCGCTCGACACCGCCGATGGCGTGCTCACCCTCCAGGTCACGAGCCAGGGCCGGCCGCTGGCCGACGACATCCAGTTGCTGTCGGTCGAGACCCGGCACGAGCTGAACCAGCTGCCGTCGGCGCGCCTGGTGTTCGCCGATGGCAACATGGCCGAGGGCCGTTTCCCGCTGAGCGACCAGCCCACGCTGGCCCCGGATGCGGTGATCCAGGTGTCTGCCGGTTACGGCGGCGCGGCGAATGTGATCTTCGAAGGTGTCGTCGTCCGGCACCGGGTCTGCATCGCCGGTGACAACCGCGTGCAGCTGATCGTCGACTGCTGCGACCCGGCCTTCAGGATGGGCACCGAGCGCCGCTGCGCGACCCACCCGGGCCAGTCCGACAGCGCGCTGCTCACGGCGCTGATCACCCGCGCGGGGCTGACCGCCGATGTGTGGCACGACGCTGCCGAACCGACAGACCCTGTGCAGGTGAATTGCAGCGACTGGGATTTCCTCGTCGCCCGCGCCGAAGCCAGAGGCTGGGCCGTGCTTGCACAGGCCGGCACCGTGCAGGTCGCGCCCCCGGACACCACGGCGGCGGCGGTGCTGCAGGTCACGTGGGGCCAGGACCTGCTGTCCTGTGACCTGGAGGTCGACAGCGGGCCCCGCTGGGCCGACCAGCGGCACTTGCCGCGTGTTCGTGGGCAGATGCAGTTCCAGGGCAGTGCCTCGGCCCGGGTGGGCCAAATGATCGAGTTGCGCAGCGTGGGCCAACGTTTCAACGGCCCGGTGTGGGTTCGCAGCGTGGTGCATGTGCTGCAGCAAGGCCAGTGGGTCACCGACGTGGGCTTTGGCCCGCCGCCGGTGGCCGCACCGGCGCCATCGGCCGGGCCGGCGCCCTTTGGCATCCAGGGCCTGCACCTGGGCCGCATCGTCGGCCACGGCAACGACCCTGCCGGTGCGCACCGCCTGCAGGTGTTGGTGCCCGGCCTCGGGCCCGAGGCCGCGCCGCTCTGGGCGCGCTTGCTGCAGTTCCAGGCCGGCGATGGCGCGGGCGCCTGGTTCGTGCCTGCGGTGGGCGACGAGGTCGTGCTCGGCTTTTTCAACAGTGACCCGCACCAGCCGGTCATCCTGGGCAGCCTCTACAGCGCCCAGCACCGGCCGCCGGGCCTGCTGGCCGACAGCGTGGAAACACAGGGATTCGTCACCCGCGGCGGCCAGCGGCTGGCCTTCGACGACGCCGCGCAGAGCATCACCGTGAGCACCGCTGCCGGCCAGCAGGTGCAGCTGTCGGACAGTGACCGGTCCATCGTGCTGCAGGACACGAACGGCAACCGCGTGACGCTGGACCCGCAGGGCGTGGCCATCCACACGCCCAGCGACCTGCAGGTCCAGGCGCTGGGCAGCATCACGCTGGCCGCCACGGGCGGTGTGCACATCGCTGCGCAGGGTGCGGTGCAGCTCAGCGGGCTGGACGTGGCCTGCACGGCCCAGATCGGCTTCAAGGCCAACGGGCAGGCCACGGCCGAGTTGTCGGCCGGCGGGCAGACCACCGTGCGCGGCGGCCTGGTCTTGATCAACTGACAGCACCGCCCACCCCATGCCACCCGCCGCCCGCGTCACCGACGCCCACACCTGCCCGGCCAGCACACCCGGCGCGCCGCCGGTGCCTCACGTCGGCGGGCCGGTCATCGGCCCGGGTGTGCCGACGGTGCTGATCGGTGGCCTGCCCGCCGCGGTGGTGGGCGACCAGGCCGTGTGTGTGGGCCCGCCCGACGTGATCGTGCAAGGCTCGGCCAGCGTGCTGATCGGCGGCCGGCCTGCCGCGCGCCTGGGCGATGCCACGGCGCACGGGGGCCGCATCACGGCGGGTGCGGCCACCGTGCTGGTGGGGTGATGCCGAAGGGGTCTGCCGTCGGGTGCGGCTGCACTGCGGATGTCGCGGCCGTTGCCCAGTGCGATTCGGACCGCAGCAAAGAGTCGCGAAGCCGACGTTGGGGAGGCTGGCTTGCGGACGTCATGGCTTCCAACGCCGTGCACCTTGTGCCAGGTTGCTCATGCCATCTCCGAGTTCCCACCGCTCCCATTCCGAAGCAAGGCCCCGTCTCCAGCCGCCGGCCATCGCGGCCGGTTGAGGGCACCGCCCTCGTCCCCGCAACGGAACGGGATCATCAACATTCCCGGCAGTCGTGCCACCTCCTGCGGGTGGCGGTGGTTGTGGATGCCGATGATCATCGCCTCTTGGCCCGCTCGGGGCTGGGCGCGGTACGTGCCAAACAGACGGTCCCACCACGGCAGGTTGAAACCGAAGTTGGCGTTCGACTCGTCGTCCTCCACCGAGTGGTGCACGCGGTGCATGTCGGGCGTGACGACGACCCAGCGCAGCACGCGGTCCAGCGCCGCTGGCAGGCGCACGTTGCCGTGGTTGAACATGGCTGTGGCGTTGAGCAGCACCTCGAAGATCACCACCGCCATCACAGGCGGGCCCAGCACCACGATGGCAGCGAACTTCAGGCCCATCGACAGCAAGATCTCGATCGGGTGGAAACGCGCGCCCGTCGTCAGGTCGAAGTCCAGGTCGGCATGGTGCACCCGGTGGAACCGCCACAACGCCGGCACCGCGTGCACCATCACGTGCTGAAGCCAGATCGCCAAGTCCATGGCGATCACCGCCAGCGGTATCGCCACCCAAGCCGGCACGGCGAAGTGGTTCAACAGGCCCCAGCCGTTCTGTGACGCAAAGGCCGCCAGGCCCACCGCTGCCAGCGGCAGCACCAGCCGCAGCAGCGCGGTGTTCAACACCACCAGCCCCAGGTTGGCGGCCCAGCGCTGGCCCTTCGAGACGGTGAGCGCGCGGCGCGGCGCCAGCACTTCCCAGGTGGCGACGAGCGCGAACACGCCGACGAAGAACGCCAGCCGGATCAGCGGCTCGTGGTCGAGGATGAAGGTGTCGAGGGTCATGGCACTCACATGCGCCGAAGACGCATGCAGATGGATTTGGGC
>CAYTWU010000004.1:0-37883 GCA_964442175.1 uncultured Rubrivivax sp. | reverse complement strand
CGAAGGCCAGGCCCGCCGCGAGCGGCCGCCCCAGGACACACGCCCGCCCCGGCCCCCGCGGCCGGACCGCGGCCCCCGCAGCGATCAACGCCCGCCGCTCCCCGATACCACCCCGCGCGAGCCGGAAGACCCGGCGCGCCGCGACCGTGCGCTGCTGCTGCGCCAGTTCGAGAGCAGCCCGCTGACCAAGGCCAACTTCTGCGTGCTGCGCCGCATCAGCGAGGCCGAGCTGGACGCGCAGCTGGCGCTGGCCCGTGCCGAACGGCCCGGCCCGCGGCGCTGAGGCGCTGCCTGCCACGCCGGCTGTCCTGAAGTACCTGCAGGGCTACCCGGCCGAGCTGCAGGCCCAGGCCGCGGCGCTGCTGGCGCGCGGCGAGCTGGGCGCGGTGCTGAAGCGGCGCTACCCCGAACCGCACACCGTGCGCAGCGACCCGGCGCTGTACGACTACGTCGTGGCGCTCAAGCAGCGCCACCTGCGCAGCGCCCCGCCACTGGCCAAGGTGCTGTACGACGGCCGGCTGCAGCGCGCCGCGCAGGCGCTGGGCACGCACACCGCGGTGTCGCGTGTGCAGGGCGGGCAGCTCAAGGCCAAGCGCGAGATCCGCATCGCCAGTGTGTTCCGAGACGCACCGGCGGACTTCCTGCGCATGATCGTCGTGCACGAACTGGCACACCTGAAGGAGCGCGAACACGACAAGGCCTTCTACGCGCTGTGCTGCCACCTGGCGCCGGACTACCACCAGCTGGAGTTCGACGTGCGGCTGTGGCTCACCGCGCTGGAGGCTGAAACACCGGCGTGATCAGCGCGGGCGGGCGAAGCCGGCCGCCACCCAGGCCTCGGCGTTGGCGGTGCTGAGCCGGTAGCTGGCGGCCACACGCACACGCGCCAGCTGCTCGCCCGCGGGATCGGTGGCGGCCAGCCAGGCGTGCGGGTCGTCGTCGTCGGGCACGATGTCCAGCGTCAGCTGCAGCGTGCCGTGGTCGGTGTTCAGCGTCAGCGCCTTGTGCAGCGTGGCCTCGCGCTGTTGCTCGTGGCGGCGCAGCACCTCCTTGGCGGTTTTCACCAGGGTGTTGAAGGCGTTCACGTCCAGCGGCTTGGGGTTTTTCTTGTCGCGGCCCATGGTCCAGGGGCCGACCAGGGCCGGCTCGGCCTCGCCCTGCAGCGTCATCGCCACGGCCCAGCCGTCGTCGTCCTCGTTTTTGATCACCTGGGCCGTCCAGCCCTTGTCGCGCCAGCAGGTGGCGCTGTGCAGCGTGTCGTCTGTGTCGTCTTCCATGCGCACATTCTGCCGGGCGCCGACAATCGGGCCCGATGTCTGCCGCCGAACTGCGTGTGCTGTCGCTCATCCCGCCGATGACGCAGCTGAACACGCCCTATCCCTCCACCGCCTACCTCACCGGCTTCCTGCGCGGCCGCGGCGTGGCCGCGGTGCAGGAGGACCTGGCCTTGGCGCTCGGGCTGGACGGCTTGCGCGACGCCATCGACGCCCAGCCCCGCCCACCCCACAGCCGCGTGGCCGCCTGGCGCGCGCAGTTCGACGCCTACCGCAGCACCATCGCCGCCACCATCAACTTCCTGCAGGGCCGGGACAGCACGCTGGCGCACCGCATCGCCAGCCGCGCCTTCCTGCCCGAGGGCCCGCGCTTCACCACGCTGGACGTCTACGTGGACCCGGACGATCAAACCGGCGGCGACCCGCTGGCCTGGGCCTTCGGCGCCCTGGGCGTGCAGGACCGCGCGCGCCACCTGGCCACGCTGTACCTGAACGACATCGCCGACGTGCTGCGCGACGCGGTGGACCCGCGCTTCGAGTTCGTGCGCTACGCCGAGCGCCTGGCGATGAGCCAGCCCACCTTCGAGCCGCTGGCCGACGCACTGGCCGCGCCGCCGAACAGGGTGGATGCGCTGCTGCAGCGCCTGACGCATGAGGCCCTGGCGCGCCACCGGCCCACGGTGGTGCTGCTGTCGGTGCCCTTCCCGGGGGCGGTGTACGCCGCCTTCCGCATCGCGCAGGCCATCAAGGCGCAGGACCCGGCCATCGTCACCGTGCTGGGCGGCGGTTATGTGAACACCGAGCTGCGCGAGCTGGCGGAGCCGCGCGTGTTCGACTTCTTCGATTTCGTCACGCTGGACGCCGGCGAACGCCCGCTGCTGGCGCTGCTGGAGCACCTGCAGGGCCGGCGCAGCAGCAGCCGGCTGGTGCGCACCTTCCGCCGCCACGAGGGCGCGGTGCAGTACCTGAACTTCGTCGAGCCCGACGTGCCCTTCGACGACGTCGGCACGCCCACCTGGGACGGCCTGCCGCTGGACCGCTACCTGAGCCTGCTGGACATGCTCAACCCCATGCACCGGCTGTGGAGCGACGGGCGCTGGAACAAGCTCACCGTGGCGCATGGGTGCTACTGGAAGAAGTGCAGCTTCTGCGACGTGGGGCTGGATTACATCGGCCGCTACGACGCGGCCACGGCACAGACCCTGGCCGACCGCATCGAGGCCATCGTCGCTGAAACCGGGCAGACGGGCTTCCATTTCGTCGACGAAGCCGCGCCGCCCAAGAGCCTGAAGGCGCTCGCGGCCGAGCTGCAGAAGCGCCAGCTGGCCATCTCCTGGTGGGGCAACATCCGCTTCGAGAAGAGCTTCACGCCCGAGCTCTGCCGGCAGCTGGCACACAGCGGCTGTATCGCCATCAGCGGCGGGCTGGAGGTGGCCTCGGACCGGCTGCTGGCGCTGATGAAAAAGGGCGTCTCGGTGGACCAGGTGGCGCGGGTCACCAAGGGTTTTGCCGACGCCGGCATCCTGGTGCACGCCTACCTGATGTACGGCTTCCCCACGCAGACCGCGCAGGACACCGTGGACGCGCTGGAGTACGTGCGCCAGCTCTTCGCCGAAGGCTGCATCCAGAGCGGCTTCTGGCACCGCTTTGCCTGCACCGTGCACTCGCCGGTGGGCCAGCAGCCGCAAGACTATGGCGTGACGCTGCAGCCGCTGCCACCGGGCCACTTCGCCAGGAACGACGTGGGCTTCATCGACCCCACCGGCACCGACCACGACCGCCTCGGCGTGGGCCTGAAGAAGGCGCTCTACAACTACATGCACGGCATCGGGCTGGACGAAGATGTGCGCCGTTGGTTCGACCACCCGGTGCCCAAGGCCCGGGTGCCCAAGAACCGCATCGCGAAGGCGCTGGCCGAACGCTGAGGCGTCAAGGCCCCTTCTTCAGCAGCGTGACGCCGCCGCGCGTGCCACCGTCGGTGACCATGATGGTCGAGAAGATCAGGCCGTCCGCGTCCTTGCCGACGAAGTTGCCGCCAAAGCCCGAGGCGCCGACCAGGAAGCCGCTGCAGCCCGCGCAGCTGCCGCTGGTGTAGTTGCCGAGGAAGCCGCCCGACAAGGCCTTGTCGCTGTAGCTGGCGCTGCCGGTCAGGCCGCTGAAGACCAGGCCGTCCAGCGTGAAGCCCAGGTTCTGCACCAACACGCCGCGGTTCAGGAAGTCCACCGCCACCTGCCCGCTCACGCCGGTGAGGTTGCCACCCCCGGCGGGGTTGAAGACCGCGGTGCCGCTGCCCGGCATCTGGCGCGTGGCGTCGCCGGCGATCCAGGCCAGCGTGCTCAGCGCAGGCGCGGTGAACGTGGTGCCGCCCACCGCCACCGTGGCCGAGGCGCCGGGCGCCGACAGCCACTGGCCCCAGTAGACCGACGAGCCGTCGGCCAGCGCCGTGCTGTTCACCGGCGCCTGCGTGGCGCCCTGGCGCACCGCGAAGAAGTTGCCGCTGCTGCCCACGGAATCGAGCGCACCGCTGGTGACGCTGTACTCGCCGCCCTTCCACTCGCCGCTGAGCGCCAGGCCCACGGTGGGCTGGCCGGCCACGGCATTGGCAAAGGCCAGGCCCGCCGCCAGGTTGGGCACGTACTGCACGCCAGAACCGGCGGCGTTGGTGCTGTATTCGTTGCTGCGGTCGCCACTCAGCGCCGCGGCATCGCTGGCCGGGGCCAGCACCACGGTCTGGCCGGCCTGGATGGCGGCCACGGCACGCGCGGCGTCCAGCGTGTAGCCAGCCTTGCCGCGGTCCACCGCCTGGCCGGCGGCAGCGGCCACCACGGCGCGGATCTGAACGGTCGCGCCCAGCGTGACCTCGGGCATGGCCTGCTGCTGCTCCACCGCCAGCGCAAAACCGGGGTCGAGCTCGGCGGCGCGCTGGAACTGCGCACGCGCTTCGGCAAAACGGCCCTGGTCCTTCAGGTCCAGGCCGTTGGAGTAGGCGCGGAAGGCCTCGACGTTGGTGGTCTGGAAACGTTCGATGCGGGCGCGCACGTCGGCCGGCAGGCTGTCCAGCGGGATGCCGGCGGCGCGCAGGATGCCGAAGGTCAGCGCCTTCTGGGCACGGAACAGCGCCGCCAGCTCGCCGCTTTCGCGCGTGATGCCCAGGCTGCTGGAACTGCGGCTGTCGATCACCGCGCCTTCCAGCACAAAGTTCTGGCCGGCGGTCTGCGCCGCCGCCGACGTGCTCAACACGGCCAGCGCGGCCGGCAGGAACAGGCTCAGCTGTTTCATCATTGCACCTCGAAGTTGCCGACGATGACCTTCTCGGCCCGCATCAGCCGGCCCGAACGCACCGCACCGGCGGGGTCGGCCAGGCCGGCGTCACCGAGCTTCATCTCGTCCAGCAGCAGCTGCACCTTCTCGCGCTCCAGCACCTTCAGCCCGGGCACCTTGGACAGGTCGGCGATGATCATCGCCGCCAGGCCCTTGGCCATCGCACGGAAGCTCTCGTCGCCGCGGTTCACGAAGGCCTGCACCGCGATGCTGCCGGGCTCGGGCGCGGCGCCCACCAGCTCACGCTCGCGTGACACCGCGGTCTGCACCTCCTGCTGCAGCTGGGCCGAGCTGAGCAGGGTCAGGGTCTTGGGCAGCTCGCGCGCGGCGGCACCTTCCGGGTCTTGCCGGGCGTAGAGCTGCAACTGCTGCAGCGCGGTGGCGTTGTCGCCCTGGCGCAGCGCGATCAGGCCCAGGTAGTAGGCCACCAGCGGCTCGCCAGGCGCGGCGGCCTCCACCCGCTGCAGGGCCGCACGCGCTGCGGCGTCATCACCGCCGCCAAAGGCCTCGATGCCGGTCTTCAGCACCTCGGCCACCTCGCTGCGCGCGCGCAGCGCGGGCTCGCGCCGGGGTTCGTCCACCGCCAGCAGCGGGGGCTGGGCCAGCACCTCGGGCCGAACGGCGGGGCCGTCCCAGCGGAAATGGCGGTTGCGCAGCACCGAGCGGCCGCCGCGGTACTCCAGCACCACCTCGCCCTGCGCCACGCTGCCGTACAGGCCGGGCGCGAGGCCGCAAGCCGCGTCACACCACTGCAGCTTGACGAAGCCGGTGGCGCGCAGCGCACGGTCGCGCAGGTCCACCCACCAGTCGGGCGAGGCCGTGGCCAGGCGCAGGCCACCGGCCTGCAGCGCGACCCGCTGCACACCCGCCTGCGGCAGGGCCAGGTCGCTGGACGCGCCCAGCATCAGCAGCGTGCCGTCGGCGAAGCGCAGCTGCGCGGCACCGTCGGCGCCGGTGCGCAGCGCGCCGGTCATCAGCTCGGTGCCGGCCGCGGCCGGGCGGCCGTCGAGCTGCACCTCGCCTTGCACCTGCACCAGGCGTGCCTGCGCGGCGGCTTGGCCCGCACACAAGGCCAGCACCAGCGGAAAGAAGCTCAGGGCCAGGGTTCGCATCGCGGGCCTCAATACTGGTAGCGGGTCTTGACGGCGAGCGAGTGGCGGTCGCTGTCGTACAGATCCTGGTTGGAGCGGTTCCAGAACGACACCCACTCGGCGCGCACCGACCACTTCGCGTCGATGGCGTAGCTGGCCACCAGGTCGAGGTTGAGCGCGGTGTCTTCGCGTGTGCTGCCAAAGCCGATGTCGGCACCCCGGAACTTCTGGCCGTACAGCGTGAGCCCGCCCGACAGGCGCAGCCGCTCTTGCGGCGAAAAACTGCCGAAGGCGCGCACCAGCGGCACATCACGGCTCAGGTCGTCGCGCAGGCGGCTGTTGTTTTCCACCGTCCAGCTGAAGCGCAGGCCCAGCGAAGGCGCGCCGGCCAGCTCGGAGAAGTTCTGCGTCAGGCTGCCGCCCAGCGTGACGGCGCGGGCATCACGCGCCTGTTCGGCGCTGTTGTGGCGGTACTCGAAGTACTGCGCAAAGGCCGTGAGCGTGCGCTGCGGCCCCAGGTTGAAGCTGGCCTCGCCACCCACCGACAAGGTGTCGCGGTAGCGCTGCCCGGCCACCCGCAGCTCGCCCACACCCAGCGTGAAGCGGTACAGCGCTTCGTCGCGCAGCTGCGTGAACCCGGCGTTGAAGCCGATGTTGCTGAGGTTGTAGGCCTTCTGCCGGGCGTTTTCGCGGTGGTCGATGTCGGCCCCGGCGAAGACCGAGAACTGCGGGCTCACGCGCATCGTCTGCTGGCCACCGGCGGCCAGCTGCACAAAACCGTCGGCCACGCCCTGCGAGGGCGATCCGGCCAGGCTGATGGTGCCGAAGACCAGCTGCAGCTCATCCAGGTCGGTGCCGCCGTTGACGTTGCTGTCGTGGCCGGCACCGGCCTCGACGTACAGCCGCGCCGCCGTCTGGCGCCGGCTGCTGTCACGCAGCTGCATCGCGCTCAGGAAACCTTCGATGTTGCGGCGCACGCCGGCCGGCGGGTTGTAGCGCAGCACGAACTCGAACTCCGAACGCGCGCGCGCGAACTCGCCGACCAGGAAATAACCCCGCGCCAGCTCCAGCCGCGCACGGTCGTTGGCGGGCACGGCGGCCAGGTGACGCTCCAGCGCCAGCAGGCCCTCGGCCACGCGGCCCGACGACACCGCGGCCACGCCATAGAGGAAATCGAAGTGCACACTGCCGATCAGCTCCGGGTGGGCCTGGCCCAGCCGGTAGGCCTGCTCGAACTGGCTGCTCTCGACCAGGCGGCGCAGGTCGTCCAGCGGTGCAGCCACCGCCACCGGGCCGGTGAGCAGGGCGGCCAGCAGGGCGGCCAGACCCGCGGATCGCAGAGGGGACATCGGGCGGCTTTTCATCGCGAGGGCTGGGGCACGGCGCCACCGTCGAGCAGGCGCTGCAGTTGGGGGTCGATGGACAACATCGGCAGGCGCAGCAGCGTCGCCAGCGAGATGCGGCGGGTTTCGCCGCGCAGCACGGCGGCCAGCACCTCGGCCGGATCGTCGTTGCCGGTGGCGCGCGGGTCCGGGCCGGTGGCGGCGACGAGCGCCGCGGCGCGCACCGCGGCGGCGCTGCGGCGCAGGGCCTGGGCGGCGGCGGCCACCTGCTCGGGCGGCACGCTGTCGAGCACAAACTCCTGCCCGCCGCTGCCGGTGGTGCCGCCGTCTTCATCGTCCACCCGCGGCGGGCGGGGCAGCACGATGAGGCGGCCACTCTCGTAGCGGATGTCGTAGTTGGACGCGAGCCCACTGCTGAACTGCGCCGCCGAGGGCGGAGCCAGCGTGTACAGGCCGACACCGGCCTCGGCGCCCGGTGCTGCCGGCTGCTGCACCGACAGCAGGGTGTCGCCGTTGACCAGCCCACCTTCGGCGCTGAAAAAGCCCCACGGGACCGGGTTGGGCTCGCCCGCATACCGCAGCACGGTCTGGCTGGCGATGGTGAGCGGTCGTGGCGTGACGGTGAGCCGGCCGTCCACGTAGGTGAGCGCGTAGTTGGCCGGGTCGAAGCCCGCGCCCTGCGCATCCCGCGCCGTGATCGCGTAGGTGCCGGCGTTGCCAGCCGCAGCCAGCCCACCGCTGGCGAGCGTGACGCTGTCGATGCGTTCGCCCTCGGCCAGGCTGCCGATCAGCGTGAAGCCCAGCGTGGACGGCAGCAGGGTGCTGCCGTAGACCTTGCTGGCGTCGCCGGCCGTGACCGTGAACGGCCGCGGCGTGATGTCCGCTGCCAGCGTGAGGGCATCGCCGGCCAGCACGTAGTTGGCGGCATCGGCGCCGCTCAAGCCCAGGCCGCTGACATTGACCAACTTGGCGCTGCCGGCGTTTTTGTCGGCAAACAGCACCGAGAACTGGCCGATGCTGAGCTGGTCGCCGGTGACCCGGTCGTCGGTGTAGGCCACGGCGGCGGCCAGGCTGCCGTCGTAGACCTTGGCCTGTGCCGTGCCCACCACGGTGAGCAGGCGCGGTGCGATGTCCACCTGCAGGCCCGAGATCTGCACCGTGTAGTTGCCGGCGTCGGCGCCGGCAAAAGCCACGCCGTCGAGCGCGACGGCCTTCGCGTTGCCGGCGGCCTTGTCGGCCATGCTGCCGGTGACGCCGCTGGCCAGCAATTGCAGGTCATCACCCGCCAGCACGCCGGCAATGCTGCCGGCACGGGTGTCGATGGCCACGGTGCGGCTGCCGTCGTAGACCCGGTTCACGGCCAGCAGGCCGCTCACGGCCACCTGCAGCGGCGCGATGTCCACCGTCAGGCCCACCACACCACCGAGCAGGTAGTTGCCGGCATCGGCGCCGGTGAGGCCCAGGCCGTCCACCGCCACCGCCTTGGCCAGGCCGGCGTTTTTGTCGGCCACGGTACCGCTGGTGGGCGCGCCGTCGCCCTGGACCAGTTGCACATCATCGTCGCCCAGCACACCCTGCAGGCCGCCCAGGCCCTGGAAGCTGCCGGTGAGCTGCACGTTGCGCGTGCCATCGTAGGTGCGCGCCACGGCGGTCAGGCCGCTCAAGCCCGTGATGTCCAGCGGGCGCGGCGTGATGCTGGCGGTGGTGCTGGTTTCGGTGCTGGCCAGCAGGTAGTTGCCGGCGTCGGCACCGTCCAGCACGATGCCGGCCACCAGCACGGGCTTGTCGCTGCCGGCGTTTTTGCCGGTGCTGAAGACCGCGCTTTGTGCCAGCGTCAGTGTGTCACCGGCCACGAGACCATCGACCGTGCCGATCACCTGCGCGGCGGTGCCACCGTCGTAGACCTTGTCCACGCCGGTGTAGACCGCCGTCACGGTCTTGGGCAGGATGCTGGCGGTGGTGCTGCCGCTGGGGTTGAGCAGGGTGTAGTTGCCGGCATCGGCGCCGCCGAGCAGCGCCGACTGCAGCGTGATGGCCAGGCCGGTGCCGGCGTTTTTGCCGGCGTCGAACACGCCGCTGGCCACGAGCGTGAGCACATCGCCTGCGACGATGCCGCCCGCGCTGCCGTTGGCCGTGGCGCCGGCCGTGCCGTCGTAGACCTTGTCCACGCCGGTCCAGACGGCCGTGAGCGCGCGCGGGGTGATGTCGACCGTGACCCCGTCCACGCCCACGATGCGGTAGTTCGCGGCATCGGCACCGCTCAGGCCCAGCCCGTTGATGACCACGGCCTTGCCGGTGCCCACGTGTTTGTCGGCCATGGTGCCGACGGTCTGGCCTGCGTCCGGAACGCTGACCGTGACCTCGTCGCCCGCGATCAGGTCACCCTCGCGGGGCGCCACGCCGGCCGCGGCGACGAGGTCCACCGCCACGGCGGTGGTGCCGTCGTAGACCCGGCTGACCGCCGTGGCGCTGAGACCGTCGATGACGATGTCGCGCGGTGTGATGCTGCCGGTGGTGCTGGCGGTCGTGGTGTCGCTGCGGTAGTTGCCGGCGTCGGCCCCGGCCAGCACGATGTCGGTGACGCTGATGGCCTTGTTGTCGCCGAC
This sequence comes from uncultured Rubrivivax sp., assembly GCA_964442175.1. GTDB lineage: Bacteria > Pseudomonadota > Gammaproteobacteria > Burkholderiales > Burkholderiaceae_C > Rubrivivax. The sequence continues at coordinate 28,248 of CAYTWU010000004.1, read as the reverse complement.
GTTCTTGCCGCCGCTGAACACCGCGGTCTGGCCCAGCGTGACGTTGTCGCCGCCGATCAGGCCGCCGAGCGTGCCCTGCACCGGTGCGGCCGTGGTGCCATCGTAGGCGCGGCTGCCACCGGTGTAGGCCACCTGCAGCGTGCGCGGCGTGATGCTGGCGGTGGCGCTGCCGGTGCTGCTGTCCAGCACGTAGTTGCCGGCGTCGGCGCCGGCGAGCAGCAGCGACTGCAGCTCGATGGCCAGGCCGTTGCCGACGTTCTTGCCGGCCGTGAAGACACCGCTGGCGCTGAGGCTGAGCACATCGCCGGCCACGATGCCGCTGGCGCTGCCGGTGGCGCTGGCTGCGGCCGTGCCGTCGTAGACCTTGTCCACGCCGGTCCAGGTGGCACTCAGCGTGCGCGGGCTGATGTCCACGGTCAGGCCGTCGGCGCCAACGATCAGGTAGTTGATGGCGTCGGTGCCGGACAGCGACAGCCCGGTGACGGTGAGCGCCTTGCCCAGGCCGGCGTTTTTGTCGGCCATCGTGCCGGTGGTCTGGCCCGTGGGCGGCAGGTTCACGGTCACCAGGTCACCGTCGATCAGGTCACCCGGGCGCACACCGGCCCCTTCGGTGGCCTGCACCTGCACCACCACCTGGGTGCTGCCGTCGTAGACACGGTCTTCGGCGCTGATGCTCAGGCCTTCCACGACCACGGGGCGCGGCGTGATGCTGCCGCTGGCCACGGCCGTGGTGTTGCTGAGCTGGTAGTTGCCGCCATCGGTGCCCGCCAGCGTGATGGCGCTGATGGCGATGGCCTTGTCGTTGCCGACGTTCTTGCCGCCGCTGAACACCGCGGTCTGGTCCAGGGCCACGACGTCGCCGGACACCAGGCCGTTGACGCTGCCGCTGACCGGCGCCGTGCTGCTGCCGTCGTAGACCTTGCTGCCGCCGGTGTAGACCGCGGTCACCGCGCGCGGGGAGATGTCGGCGCTGGTGCTGCCGGTGGGGTTGAGCAGCACGTAGTTGCGCGCATCGGCACCGGACAGGCTGCCGCCCGACACCGCGACGGCCAGGTCCTGGCCCACGTTCTTGCCGGCGGTGAACACGCCGGTGGCGCTGCCCGTGAGCGTGTCACCGGCCAGGGTGTCGGCCAGCAGCACCTGCAACTGGGCCGCGGTGTTGCCGTCGTAGACCTTGTCCAGCCCGTTGTAGACGGCGCTGATGCCCAGGCGGCTGATGTCCACCGTGACCCCGGCGGCGCTGGCGATGGCGTAGTTGCCGGCGTCGCTGCCGCTCAGGCCCAGCCCGCTCACCTGCACCGGCTTGGCCGTGCCGGCGTGTTTGTCGGCCATCGTGCCGGTGGTGGTGCCGGGGGCCGGCACCTGCACCAGCACCTGTTCGCCGGCCAGCACATCGCCCTCGCGCGGCGTGCCGGTCAGGCCTTCGGGTACGGTCACCTGCACCAGCGTCGTGCCGTCGTAGACCCGGGGTGTGGCCACCAGGCCAGTGACACCTTCCACCACGATCAGGCGCGGCGTGATGCTGGCCGTGGTGCTGGCGCTGGTGGCGGCCAGCACGTAGTTGCCGGCGTCGGCGCCGGCCAGCTGCACGTCGCTCACGGACACCGGTTTGGCAGTGCCGACGTTCTTGGCACCATCGCCGGTGAACACGGCGGTCTGCGTGACGTTGACGGCGTCCCCGCCCACCAGGCGGCTGAGCTCGACGGTGACCGGCGCCGCGACGCCGCCGTCGTAGGCGCGGGTGCCGCCGCTGTAGACCGGCGTCACGCTGCGTGGCGTGATGCTGGCGGTGGTGCTGCCGTCGCGGTTGAGCAGCACGTAGTTGAAGCGGTCGGCACCGGTGAGCAGCGCGTTGCTCACGGCCACGGCCTTGTTGCTGCCGACGTTGCGGGCCCCTTCGCCGGTGAACACCGCGTTGGCCGAAACCCCCAGGTTGTCGCTGCCCTGCACGGCACCGCCGAAGTCGCCGAGCACCTGCGCGGTGGTGCTGCCGTCGTATTCCTTGTTGATGCCGGTGAAGGCGACGTTGATGCCCAGCGCACTGATGTCCACCGTCAGCGCATCGGCGCCGGTGAGCGCGTAGTTGGCGGCATCGCTGCCGCCCAGCAGCAGGCCGGTCACGCTGACCGGCTTGTTCTGGCCCACGTGTTTATCGGCCATGCTGCCGGTGGTGATGCCTTCCGGCGGCAGGCTGACGGTGACCTCGTCGCCACCCAGCACGCCGGTCAGGTCCACCGCCGCGCCGGTCACGTTGACCTGCACCGTGGTGCTGCCGTCGTAGACCCGGTTCACCGCCGCCATGCCGGCCACGCCCAGCAGGCGCGGTGTGATGCTGGCGCTGGTGGTGGCCGTGGTGTTGGCCAGCAGGTAGTTGCCGGCCAGCACGCCGGCCAGGCTGATGTCGGTGACGTTGATGGTCTTGTTCGAGCCCGCGTTGCCGTCGGTGGCAAAACGCGCCGTCTGGTTGAAGCCGACGCTGTCGCCCGGCACCAGGTCGCCGGTCGTGGGCTGCACCACGGCGCTGAGGTCGTCGCTGCCGTTGTACACGCGCGAGACGCCGATGTAGCCCACGGTGATGGGCTTGGGCGTGATGCTGGCCGTGGTGCTGGCGCTGGTGGTTTCAAGCACGTAGTTGTCGCGCTGCGCACCGTTGAGCACGATGTTGTCCACCGCCACCGGCTTGTCCAGGCCGGCGTTGCGGGCGCCGGTACCGGTGAAGGCTGCGGTCTGGCTCAGGCCCACGCTGTCGCCCACGCCGTTGACGAGGCCGACGAGTGTGCCGCTCACGCTGGCGGTGGTGCTGCCGTCGTAGACCTTGTCCACGCCGGTGTAGGCCACGCTGACGGACTTGGGCGTGATGTTGACCGTGCCCCCCGAACTGCCCAGCGTGTAGTTGCCGGCGTCGCCGCCGCTGAGCGACAAGCCGGTCACGGCCACGGGCTTGTTGCTGCCCACGTGGCGGTCGGCCATGGTGCCGCTGCTGATGCCATCCACGGGCAACACCGCCTGCACGTCGTCCAGCGCGATCAGGCCGTCGACCGTGGGGTTGCTGACCTGCACCGCCACGATGGTGGTGCCGTCGTACACCCGGTCGACCGCGGTGATGCCCGTCACGTTGACCAGCTTGGGCGTGATGTCGGCACTGGTGTTGGCCGTGGTGGCCGCCAGGGTGTAGTTGAAGGCGTCGCTGCCGGACAAGGTGATGTCGGTCACGGCGATGGCCTTGCCGTTGCCGACGTTCTTGCCCGCCGTGAACACCGCGTTGGACGTGCCCAGGTTCACGGCATCGCCGCTGATGATGCCGGAAGCCCCGGTGTTGAGCGTCACGCTGGCCGCAGCCGTGCCGTCGTAGACCTTGCTGATGCCGCTGACGCTGGGCGTGATGGCGCGCGCGGTGATGTCCGCGGTGGCCGTGCGCTCGCCGGGGTTCAGCAGGGTGTAGTTGTTGGCGTCGCTGCCGTTCAGGTAGTTGTAGTAGCTGTAGACGGTGATGGGCTTGTCGGTGCCGACGTTCTTGGCGCCGTCCCCGGTGAAGACACTGCAGCCGTAGCAGTTGCTGGCACCGAAGGACACCTGGTCGCCGGGGATGATGTCGGCCGACGCACCCGTGACCGTGGCGTAGGTGCTGCCGTCGTACACCCGGTCGACCCCGGTGTAGACGACCGTCAGGTCCTTGCGGCTGATGTCCACCGTCACGCCGTTGGCGGCATTCAGCGTGTAGTTCAGGGCTTCGGTGCCCGTGAGCGTGAGCCCCGGGACCGTGACCGCCTTGCCGGTGCCGACGGCCTTGTTGGCCATGGTGCCGACCACCGTGCCCTCGACGGGAATCTGCACCGCCACGTCGTCGTTGCCAACCCGGTTGGACAGGTCCACCGCGGCATCACTCACGTTGACCACCACGTTCACCGTGCCGTCGTAGACGCGGTTCACGGCGGCCACCCCGCTGACCGCCAGGGGGCGCGGGTCGATGCGGCCGGTGGTCGTGGCGGTGGGTGTGCGCAGCAGGTAGTTGCCCGCGTCGTCGCCCGTGAGCGCGATGCCGCTGACGGTGATGGTCTTGTTGATCACCTGGCCGCTGCCGTCGTAGGCCACGTTCTTGTCGGCAAAGGTCGTGCTGGTGCTGGTGAACGCCACCGCATCGCCGCCGATCAGGTAGCCGTAATCGTAGAGCTGGGCCTGGGCCAGGTTGCTGCCGTCGTAGACCTTGTTGGAGACGTTCTGGCCGTCGACATACGCGGTGGTGGCGTAGATGTAGACATCACGCGGCAGCACGTTGACCGTCAGGCCGGGTGCCTGCGCGCTGTAGTTGGCCGCATCCGGGCCCACCAGGGCCAGCCCACTGAGCGTGACCGGCTTGGCCGTGCCCACATGTTTGTCGGCCATCTGGCCGCTCAGGTTGTTGTTGTCGGGCAGGACCAGGTCGCCGGGCAGCAGGCCGCTGAGCGTGATCGCATTGCTGTTCACCGCCACGGAGGTGCCGGCGTTGTAGACCTTGTCCGGCGCCTGCAGACCCAGCAGGTCCAGCGGCCGCGGGCTGATGTTCACGGTGACGGCGTCCACGCCGGCCAGCGTGTAGTTGCCGGCATCGGCACCCGTCAGCGCCACCCCGGCCACCACCACCGGCTTGGCGTTGCCGACGTGTTTGTCGGCCATGGTGCCGCTGGCCCCGCCCACGTTCAAGGCCACCACATCGCCGTCCACCACACCCGCCAAGGCGCCAGCGTCGGTGAAGCCCACCACCACGGCCGTGCTGCCGTCGTAGACCCGGTCGTGGGCCTGGAAGCTGCCCGCCGTGACGGGCTTGGGCGTGACCGCCGCTTCCGCCGTGCCGAGCACGCTGTAGTTGGCCGCACGGCCATTGGCGCCGTCGGCGACCTGGAACCCGCTGACGGTGACCGTCTTGCCCGTGCCCACGTGCCGGTCGTCGAAGCTGGCGCTGGCGCCGGAGAAGTTCAGCGTCAGCGATTCGCCGGCCACCAGCCCCGCCAACTGCGGGGTGGCTACGAAACTGGCCGCGGTGCCGCCGTCGTAGACCTTGTCGGCCACCGCACCGGTGAGCGTGATGCTGCGCGGTGTGATGGACAGCGTGCTGGTCTGTCCAGCGTGCAACACCGCCAGGTCGTAACCCAGCTGCGAGGAGTACAACGCGGTGGCGTTGAAACCGTAGCTGCCGGTGTCGGGGCCGGCGCCAGCCACGTGGATGCGGTCCAGGTCGGTGATCGCGTTGCCGCTGGCGTCGAGCGTGCCCGTGCCCGCCAGCGAATTACTGCCGTCATAGGCCTTGCTGGCGTCGCCCTGGTTCAGCGTCAGCGGTCGCAGAAAGCCGCGCAGCAGCGGCGCGGTGTGGCCCTCGTAGATGCGCCAGGTGGTGCCGGTGTTGGCGGCGTCCGACAGATCCCAGCCATCGAAGCTGGCGGCTTGCTGCATCTGCGCCGTGCTCAGGCCAGTGCCGGCAGCACTGAGGGGCTGGCCGCTGGTGTCGGTGTTCCAGTAGCTGCTGCTCACCACGCTGTTGCTGGCATACCCCACCAGACCCCCGACCTCGCTGTAGAGCGTGCCCGTGGCGAGCACGGCGCCGCTGCTGTAGGTGCGGGTGAGGTCCATGCCGTTCAGGTAGCCAACCAGGCCGCCGACGACAATGTAGGCGGCCGGCGCATCCACCTCGACACGGCCGGTGGCATAGCTGTCCAGCACTTCAGCGCGCTGCATGCCTTCGTAGCCGTAGTCCGTGGCATAGACCTGGCCGATCAGGCCCCCTGCGTAGATGGCACCGGAGCTGTCCGCCGCCACCGTGGCACGCACCGATCCGCTGGCAAAGCTGCGTTCGATGCGCAAGCCGGCGTCCGGGTTGGCATCGTTGTAGTAGTAGGGGTAGCTGTCCAGCCGGCCGACCAGGCCGCCCAGCTCGAAGTTCGGGTAGTAGGCGGTACTGGCCCCGGTGACGGTGCCGCTGGCATGGCTGTCCACCAGGCGGGCGTTGTTGCCCTCCCAGCGGCCCAGCAGGCCCCCGCCAACGGCCTCGGTCTGCACCGGCCCGCTGGCAGACACCCCGCTGATCACAAAGTCCGGCTGACCATCGGCACGGTAGGAATAGGTGTACAGGTTCCCCACCAGGCCACCGGCGATGGACTGCGCCGTCACCGCGCCGGTGGCATGGCTGTTGGACAAGCTGCCGCCGCCCGTGGCATACCAATAGCCCACCAGCCCCCCGGCGTAGCTGCCCGCATGCACCTGGCCTGAGGCCGAGCTGTCGCTGATGTTGTTGCTGCCGCTTGAATGTCCGTAGGCATAACCCACCAGGCCGCCGGCGTAACTGGCCTGGGGCACCAGCACATCGCCGCTGGCGCTGCTGGCCGTGATGACGCCATAGCCCATCTCGCCGACCAGGCCGCCGGCCGAACCGCCGCCGTTGTCGCCGAGCGTGACCGCGCCACTGGCGCTGCTGGTGTGGATGTTGCTGCTGGAAGCCGTGCCCACCAGGCCACCGGCGCGGTAATACCCGCGCACCTCGCCCTCGGCCTGCCCGCGCGTGATCGTCGACGACGAGGCGTCCCCCACCAAGCCGCCGGCCTGGCCATTGCGGCTGTCCACCGGGCCGGTGGCGCGCACGTCGGTCATCGGGCTGTTGTAGGCCATGCCCACCAGGCCCCCGCTGGTGCTTTCACCGGAAACAGCACCATGGGCCTGCACCGACTCCAGCGGCGTGTAGTACGCATACCCCACCAGGCCACCGGCGTAACCCTGGCCGACGACACCACCATCGGCGCGCGCGCTGCTCACGCTGCTGTCGTAGGCATAGCCCACCAGACCGCCGGCGTAACTGCTGTCACCGGCCACCAGGCCGCTGGCGGTCACGTTGCTCAAGGTGGCCGAGCCCAATTGACCCACCAAGCCCCCCGTGTAGGTGCCACCCGCCACGTTGCCCGTGGCCAGCACGCCGTCGATGGTGAGGTTGTAGGCCGCGCCGAACGCGCCGCCGACCTCGGCCCCGGATCCGCCGTTGAACACGCGCCGCACGGCCACATCGCCGCTGGCCTGGCTGTTGCGGAAGCCGTTGGTGGCGTAGTCCACACGCCCGACCAGCCCGCCCACCGCGCCGTACAAGGAGGCGGAATTCACCGTGCCGCTGGCCTGCAGCCCGTCGAAGCCGGCCGCGTATTGCCACAGGCCGGCCATCCCGCCCACGTAGACGGTGCTGTCCGTCAGGGTCGAATCCACCGCGAGGTTGCTGCTCACCTGCCGCAGCCCACCCAGGTAGTTGCCATTGCTGTAGCCGTAGCCATAACCGACCACGGCACCCACGTAGCTGCCGCCGGTGACACTGCCACCGTCGAGCGTGAGGTGGGACACCGTGGTGTTGCGCACCTGGCCGAACAGGCCGACGAAACCCTCGTCCGGCCGGTTGATGTGCAGCCCGGTGATGCTGTGGCCCAGGCCTTCGAAATCGCCCGAGAAGGCGCCGCTGTTGTTGCCCACCGGCGCGAAACCCGCGCCGTCGTTCCAGCCCGCAGTGGCGCTGGCGTCGATGGAGGCCCCCAGCGCGTAGCTCAGCGCCCGCGTGGTGTTGTTCAGGCCCATGCCCTGCAGTTCGTCCAGCGTGTTGATGACCACGAAGGAGCGGCCGTTGATCGACAGGCTGGGGCTGCTGCCCGGCAGCGAGATGCTCACGCCGTCCGCCAGCGTGTAACGCCCGCTGCCGGCGCTGATGGTCAGGCCGGCTGCGTTGCCGGTGGCCGTGAGGTTGGCGTTGATCTCGACATCGGCGATGGCCGACAGCGTGAGCGTGGTGCTGGCGCTCCAGCTGACCGGTGCCTCGATGCGGATGTCGCCGGCCTCCGTGCCCTCGCTGGCCGTCAGCAGCGTGACGTTGCCCGACTGCAGGTTGCTGGCCAGCGTCGTGGCACCGATGCCCGACGTGGTCTGCGCGCCACCGCCAGCGCTGACGACGAAGTCCGTCGGGTCGATCACCCACTGGCCGTGGCGCCCATCGACCGCCAGCGTGGACACGCGGGTGTTGTCGTCAATGCGCACCAGGGCAGCCGAGGTCTCGACCTGGCCGCCGCTGCCGCCCGCGTCCAGCGCCTGCGCGCTGATGCTGCCGCCCAGGTCCAGGCGGCCATGGGCCATGCCGCCACGCACCACGATGCGGCCGGCCGAGGCCCCGCCGCGGCCGTCGGCCTGCAGCTGGCCGCTGCTGGTGACCGCATCGCCGGTGATGTGGATCTCGCCCGCGCGCTCGACGATGCTGTTGGCCCGCACCAGGCCGCTGTTGTTGACCAGCGAGGCCGCCAGGCCCTGTGCCGATTCCGCCGACAGCCGCACGCTGCCGCCGTCCGCCGTGATGCGCCCGCTGTTGAGCACCTGGCCCGGGTCACCGGGTGTCACCACGGCCGACAGCAGGCCGCTGTCGCTCAGGCTCACGGTGGCGCTGCGGCCCGAGGCCAGCACCACGCTGCCGGCGGGCACGGTGATCTCGCCTTCGTTGGCCACGTCGGCGCCGAACAGCGCCACATAGCCGCCGGCGGTGATGGCGCCCTGGTTGACGACGCTGCCACCCGCGCCGGTGTTGGCGCCGAACACCAGCTGGCCGGCGGCAAAGTTGTCCTGCGACAGATCGAGCGTGGACGCCACCAGGCCACCCACGTCCACCTGCGCCCCGGGTGCAAACAGGATGCCGCTGGGGTTGGTGAGGAAGACCTGGCCGTTGGACACCAGGCGGCCGAAGATGCTGCTGGCCTCGGGCCCGATGACGCGGTTCAGCGCGATCGACGCGCTGCCGGGCTGGCGGAACTCCACCGTGGCGTCGCGGCCGATGTTGAAGCTCTGCCAATCCAGCCCCAGGCGCGGCGTGAGCTGCTGGATCAGCAGCAGGTTGCCGCTTTGCGTGAGCTGGCCTGCACCCACCTTGACCTGCCCGCCCTGCGGCAGGGCGTTGGGCGCCGGCACGTTCTGCGCAAAGGCAAATGCAGCCACGAACGGTGCCAGCAACCAGGCCAGCAGGCGCGAGATGCGGCGCTGGCGCCGAACAAGGGTGACACGCGGGGTGGCCATGGTGGTGCTCCGTCCCGATGCGCTCAGGGCGCCGCAAACAATTGCAGGTACAGGCGCGGCTTGGGGTCGCCGCCTTCGGCCTGGGGTTCGTGCGGCCCGCGCCAGGCCACCGTGGCCGCGACGCCGTACTGGCCGTCCGTCCACTGCAGCCCGAAGCCGCTGCCGCGCAGCGCCACGCGCTGGGCCGCACCGGGCACATAGCTGGTGCCCTGCAGCGCGATGGGGCGCCGCAGCAGCAGGCCCTCGGCCTGGTCGTGGAACAGGCTCAGCATGGCCTGGCCACCCAGGTGCTCGACCGCGTAGCGCAGCTCCAGCGACCACAGCCGGCCCTGGTCCACCGAGGCTTCGCCCGGGGCATAGGCGCGCACCGCGGCCGGGCCGGTGAGGCCGAGTTTTTCGCTGCTGTCCAGGTTGCCGCCGCTGTACTGGCCCAGCCAGCGGCCGTACAGGCTGACGGGCCCGAACAGCGCCTGCTGGCGCGCCAGCTGCAGGCTGGCCTTGCGGTACACACGGGCCGTGGCCAGCGCCGCGGTGGCGGCGTCCACGCTGGCCGGGTCCTGGAACGACAGGTCGCCCTGCGTCAGCGTGAGGCTGGCGGCGGTGGCGCCACCGCCGAAGAGGTGGTCACGCAGGTCGCCGCTGGCGCTGAGGGCCAGCGTGGTGTTGCGCTTGCGCTGGCCCTGGCCTTCGATCAGCTCCAGCTTCTCGTCGTTCAGGCGCTGGTGCTCGGCCGCGGCGCGCAAGCTGAGGTTGGCCTGCGTGCCGCGCAGCAGCGGGTAGCTGGCGTTCAGACCCAGGCTGTTGGCCACGCCCGTGGCGCCCAGGCTCGCAAACTCGCCGCCCAGGAAATACGTGAGCCGCGACAGGCTGGCACCGAGCTTGAAGCCGTCGCCGCCCACCGGCAGCTCGCTGCTGATGCTGCCGCTGACCAGGCCGCCGCCGTTGGACACGCGCGCCTGCAGCTGGGTGCTGTCGCCGTAGCCGGAGATGTTGCGCAGCTGCAGGCCCAGGCCGGCGCGGAACTCGCCGGTGCTGCGGCTGCCGTGGTTGTCGGCCTCCACGCGCACGGCCAGCGGTTCGTCTTCCGCCACGCTGACCACCACATCGGCCGTGCCGGTGCTGGCGCCGGGCGTGAAGGCGGCGCGGGCCACCACGCCGGGCATGTCGTTCAGCAGCAGCAGCTTGCGTTCCACCTCGGCCTGCAGCACGGGCTGGGCCTGGGTGAGCGCATCGGTGTGCGCCTGCACCACCTCATCCCGCAGCCGCACCTCCTGCGCGGTGACCACCTGCACCGCATCGACCTTGCCCTCCAGCACCGCGATCTCCACGGTGCCGCCGTCCACGCGCTGCGCCGGCAGGTAGGCGTAGCTGAGCACATGGCCACCCGCCTGGTACAGCCGCGTCAGTGCACCGGCGGCTTCGTTCAGGCCTTTCAGGTCCAGCGTGCGACCCACCCAGGGCGCGACCAGCGCGTCCAGCTGCGCCGCCGGGTAGCTGCGCGCGCCGGTGATGCGGAAGGCCTTCACCTGCACAGTGGCACCTTCGGGCAGCTCCACCGTCGGCCGGACCGGTGCGTCCACCAGCTTGGGTGCGGCCGAGGGCGGCTGCAGCGGGCGCTGGGTCTGGCGCGATTCGTCCAGCAGCCGGCCGGCGTCGGGCGTGGTCTGGGCCCAGGCGCTGATCGACAGCAGGCCCAGCGCGGCAACGGAGAGGAAGTGCGGTTGCATCGGCATGGCTTCGGGTTCAGCGACGGGCCATTTTCTGGAGCACCGCGGCCAGCAGGCGCTCTGCCGGCTCGAAAGCCGGCCGCGACTGCAGCAACTGTTGCAAAGCGGCCACGGCTTCGTCCAGCTGGCCGGCGTCGGCCAGGGCCAGCGCGCGGTCGTGGGCCTGCCAGACCGCGGCCGGGTGCTCGGCCAGCGCGGCGCCCCGGCCGCCCAGGGCCTGGGCCACCCGCGCGGCCAGGGCCGGCTGCTGCTGCATCACCTCGGCCAGCGGCGCCGTCTGCTCTTCAGAGAACAACACCCGCGACGAGCCGGTATCGACCACACGCACGTTGACCTGCACTGCGTCGCCGACGACAAAAAAGCCGCCGAAGACCATGCGCTCGGCCCCGGCGATGCGGCCCAGGCGCAAGCGCGTGGCCTCGTCGGCCAGGCTGCCGCTGGCCAGCTTCTGCTCGGCCAGCACCTCTTGCAGGCGCAGCCGGTCCACCACGGTCTGGCCCGGGGTCTGCAGCAGGGCCGAGACCAGGGACTCCGACAGCGTGCGCTGCAGCCAGTCGGCCTGGTGGCGCGGCACGGCCGACAGCGCGGCCACGGTCTGGTTGTCGAAATCCCACACGACCACAGCCGGCAACCGCGGCGCGGTCTGTGCAGCAGCGGCCCGCAGCGCCACGGCGGCGCCGGCGGCGAGCAGGCACAGCGCGCGCCGGGTGGTGTTCATTCGCTGCGCGCGACGATGCGCTGGTTCTTCTCGAGCGTGCCGCTCAGCTCGGCCGCGCTGGCGTAGGCCAGGCCGTCGTCCACCTCGGTGACGGTCAGGCGCGCGATGCGGTTTTCCTTGTAGCCCAGCACCCGGCCGTTCAGCTCGATGGGTTCGCCACGGGTCAGCACGTTGAAGCTCTGGCCGGCCTTGACGCCGTGTTTTTTGCCGAGGTTGATGATCACGCGGGCACCGTCCAGCGCGGCCACGCGGCCCTTCAGCGGGTACTTCTCGACCAGGGTGCGCGCGATCTGCTGCGCCATCGCGGCGGCCAGGCGGGCCGGGTCGGCCGGGCTGGGTGTGGTCTCGGTGCGCACCAGGGCCAGCTGCGTGGTCTCGGTGTCGATGGCGCGCAGCGCCGCGGCCAGCTGGTTGCCCTGGCTGTTGAGCACCCCCGACACCATCAGCCGCGCGGCCAGGATGCGGCCCAGGCGGATCTGCGCGTCCTGGTCGGCCAGCTGCGACGAACCCAGCTTGACCTCGGCCAGCAGCTTGTCCAGCAGCCGGCGCTCCACCAGCGTGTAACCGCGCGCCTGCAGCTCGCCGATCAGCGCCTCCTGCAGCAGGCTCTCGAAGCCGATGCGGCCGGTGAGGGACTCCAGCGTGCGGTCCTGGAAGGGCAGCACGGTGATGGCCAGCACGGGCGAGGTCCAGTCGTCGGCCGGCGCGCTGGATTTGGGCGCCGGCTGGGCCAGGCGCGCGGCCAGCTCGCGCACGCTGTCGTCGATGAACTTCTGTTTGGCGCCATCCTGCTCGGCGGCCAGGTTCTCGCGCACCTGGCGCAGCAGCGCGGCGGTCATCGGGTCCTGCGGGTCCAGGGCCTGGGCGCGCTCCAGCACCGCCTTCGCCTGGCCGCCCTGGCCGGTCTGGTTGAGCGCCACGGCCAGGTTCGACAAGGCTTCCACCGACTGGCGGTCTTCCTTCGCGGCCTTCTGGTAGGTCTGCACCGCGGCCTTGGGGTCGCCGGCGCGCTGCAGGTTGCCCACGGCCACCAGCGCCTTGGACTTCTGCCAGGAAAAATCGGCCTGGGTCTGCGGGGCGGCGGCCTGCTGCAAGGCCGCCGCGCTGTCGGCCGCCTGGCCGCTGGCGGCCAGGGCGCGGCCGCGGATCAGGTAGGCCGCGCTGCGCGCCGGTGAGCCGGCGATGATGGCGTTGGCCTCGGCCAGCGCGCCCTGCGCATTGCCACGCGCCAGCAGGATCTCGGCCAGGCCCTCGCGGCCCATCAGCGCCACCTCCGGGTGGGTGCTGACGTTGGCCAGGGCGCGGAACATCTTGTCCGCTTCATCGAGCTGGCCCTTGCGCAGCGACTCGTAGGCCTGTTCGGTGCGCAGGATGTGTTCGACGCTGGGCGGCGGCGGCAGCAGCGCCGCGGCGGCCTTGGTGCTGCCTGGCGTGGGCGGGAAGAAGTAGAAATCACCTTCCAGCGAGGTGTTCTCCCAGGGCACCTGCTGGCCGCGCGAATCCAGCCGAACGCCCAGGCGGGTGCGCTTGAAGACCTCTTCCACCGGCAGGCCCGGGCGCTCCAGGTTGGCCAGCAGGTGCTGGGTGTACAAGCCGTTGCTGCCCTTGCCGTCGCTGGCCACGCTGCCGGGTGCGGTGGCAAAGGCCAGCAGCGAGCCGCTGGGCGCGTCCATCTGCGAGAGGCCACCGCTGCCTGCGGTGGAGCGCGAGGCCTTGGCAAAGGGGTTGTCGCGGCAGGCGTCGAGGATGACGACGTTGACGCGGTTCTTGGCCGCGTCCATCTTGTCCAGCACCTGCTGCGCGTCGATGGCCTTGAACGGCACCTCGTCTTCGCGCTGCACGGTGGCGCCCACCGGCAGCAGGAAGTTGCGGCCCTTGACCTGCACGCCGTGGCCGGCGAAGTAGAAGAGGCCGACGGAATCGCCCTTCAGCCGGTCGCCGAAGGCGCGGATGGCGGCGTCCATCTGGCGCTGGTCGGCATCGAGCTTCAGGTCGACCGTGAAGCCGGCGCGCGTGAGCACCTTGGCCATCGCCGCGGCGTCGTTGGCCGGGTTGCTGAGTGGCACCTGGGCGTATTTGCTGTTGCCGATGACCAGGGCATGGCGGGCCTCGGCAGCCTGGGCCGCATGGGCCAGCCACAAGCAGCCGGCCACGACGGCCAGGGCGCGGAGAACGGACAGGGACAAACACGCGGTGGTGAGGAGCTGCATGCGGGGCCTCTTTGGACGTCGCTCCATGGCAGGCCGTGTCACGGCCTGTTTCAGGCGGATTCCACCACAGCCCAGGGGCCGGGCCTACCCCCTTCTAGAGGGCAATCAGGCTGTGACGGATTTGGCGAAGCACCAGCGCAGCATCAGGTTGTTGGCCGGCATGTCGGCCCGGCCCACCCGTTGCAGGCCGGCCGACGCCGCGGCCTCGTCCACCGCCGCCAGCCGGCGCAGGCCCCAGGCCGGGTCACGCCGGCGCAGGTCGGCATCGAAGGCCTGGTTGCCAGGCGCCAGGGGTTCGCCGTCCACGGCGTAGGGGCCGTACATCACCAACTGGCCATTCGGCGCCAGCAGCGAGGCCGCACCCTGCATCAGCGCGGGTGTCACGGCCCAGGGCGCGATGTGCACGAGGTTGGCGCAGAACACCGCGTCCCAGCCGCCGGGGCGCGTGGGCCAGGGGCCGTGCAACACGTCCAGCAACACCGGCGCAGCCACGTTGGCCAGGCCGGTGCAGCGCATGGCCAGCACGGGCAAGGCGCCGGACTGGCATTCCGTCGGCTGCCAGTGCCAATCGGGCCGCAGCGCCGCGAGGTGGGCGGCGTGCTGGCCCGTGCCGCTGGCCAGCTCCAGCACCGCCGCGCCGGTGGGCAGCCACTGTTGCAGCACCTCACCGATGGGGCCGCGGTTGCGGTCGGCGGCGGGGCTGAAGGGAAGATCAGGGTTCACCGTCGCGCACCTCTTCGGCGTCCAGCCGCAAGCGCTGCCGGCGCACGCCGCCGCCCACCTGCGTGATGGCGCGCAGGCGCAGCGCCTGGCCCTCGGCCACGGTGCGCCGGCAGTGGAACTCCAGGTTGTCGGTCTCGCCGGGACACTGCGCCGGGATGCGGCGCTGCCAGGCCTGGGCACCGTCCAGGTCCAGCCGCACGGCCAGCCAGGGGTCCGACCCGGCCTCGGGCGTCCGCACGACAAAGCGCAGGTCGATCTCGAACACACGGTCGCGGCCCAGCACGGCGGGCACGGTCAACGTGGCGACATCGGCATCGCCCGCGTCGACGGACCAGTGTTCAGGGCGGGTGGCGCGCATGGCGCCGGATGTTAGGTCAGGCCGCCAGCGCGGCTTGGGGTGCACGCAGCCGCTGCAGCAGCGCGGCCAGGTCCAGGCGCTCGCACAGCACCGCGGCCAGCCTGGGCGTCAGGCGCGGGCGGATCTGGTCGATGGCGACCCAGTCGAACCCATCCATCTCCGGCAGGCGCAGCCCGCTGGCGCTGGAGAAGCGGCTCTCGCAGACCAGCCGCGCCGGGTCCCAGCGGGGTTGCAGCGCGGCGAAGAGGTGCAGGTCCTTGCGCGGGCGGTAGTCCAGCCGGCCCAGATCGAGCAGCGGCACGTCGTCCAGCACCAGGCCGGTTTCCTCGCGGGTTTCGCGCAGCGCCGTGGCGCGCGGGGTCTCGCCCGGTGCAGGGCCACCCTTGGGCAGGTCCCAGTGGTCGTGGCCGGTCACGTGGCACAGCAACAGCTCCGCTGCATCGTTGAGGATCACGATGCCGCAGCTGAGCTTGCGCGCGGGCAGGAAAGACATGCGTCGAGCATGCCGCAAGCACACGACACGCGCATGACCGAAGTGGGTGCCCATCACCCGCCAAATGGTCAGTGCTGTGACGGAATGCTAGTCTGCGGCCCCCATGCTGATCACCATCGCCCCGGGCGTGCGCCTGTTCGTCGACGTGCAAGGCCCGTCCCACGTGCCCGATGGCCCGGTGCTGCGCGAAAAACCCACGCTGGTCCTGCTGCACGGCGGCCCGGGTTACGACCATGCCAGCTTCAAGCCGGCCTTCGATGCGCTGGCCGACCTGGTGCAGATCGTCTACGTGGACCACCGCGGCCATGGCCGCAGCGACCGCCGGCCCGCAGACGAATGGACGCTGGACACCTTTGCCGACGACGTGGTGCGCTTGAGTGATGCGCTGGGCCTGGTCAAGCCCATCGTGCTGGGCCAGTCCTTCGGCGGCTTCGTGGCGCAGCGTTACCTGGCGCGCCACCCGGGGCATGCCGCCAAGGTGGTGCTCTCCAGCACCAGCCCGCACCTGGGGCTGGCACGCAAGCTGGCGATGTTCCAGCGCCTGGGCGGGCCCGAGGCGCGTGAAATCGCCCGCGTCTTCTGGAGCGCGCCCAGCGCCGCCACCTGGGCGCCGTATGTGCAGACCTGCCTGCCGCTCTACAACACCCGCCCCGGCGACCCGCTGGCGCGCCAGCGCACGCTGTTCAACGAGCCCATCCTGTTTGCCTCGGCCGGCGGCGAGCAGCAGACCATGGACCTGCTGCCCGGCCTGGCCGCCGTGTGCTGCCCGGTGCTGGTGCTGGCGGGTGCCGAAGACCCGGTCTGCCCGCTGGCCGATGCGCAGGACATCGCCGCCGCCATCCCCGCGCCCTGGGGCCGGCTGGCCGTGGTGCCGGATGCCGGCCACGGCACCTGGCGCGACCAGCCCGAAGCGGCCTTTGCGCTGCTGCGCCAGTTCATCTCGGAACCCGCCTGAACATGGCCACGCCGCAACCGCCTGTCGACCCCTTCCGCCCCGTCAACCGCCGCCAGCGGCTGGTGATCGCGCTGCTGGCGGTGGGCACCACGCTGGCCATCGGCGTCGGCCTGCTGGCGCCGCACGTGGACTACCTGCGCGCGCAGCTCAAGCGCCTGATGGCCGACGTGCCGGCCTGCGCGCCGGGCCAGCTGCGCGGCTGCACCGGCGGCATCCAGGACGTGTTCGTGGTGGAAACGCCGGCCCCGGCGTCGGCGGCGAAGTAGGGTCCTCAACCCGGCGCCAGCCTGGCCGATAAGCAGGGCTCCTCACCAGGAGTCCTGCGCATGACCGATCTGGCCCCGAACACCTACCGCCTGCTGACCCGCAGCGACATGGACGGTCTCGTCTGTGCCGTGTTGCTGAAGGAGCTGGGCCTGCTGGGTGACATCGTCTTCCACCACCCCAAGGACGTGCAGGACGGCAAGGTGCCCGTGGGCCCGCGCGACATCCTGACCAACCTGCCCTACGTGCCCGGCTGCGGCATGTGTTTTGACCACCACGCCAGCGAGGCCCTGCGCAACGGGGGCCGCGACACGCCGAACTACATCCTGAAGGCCGAGGCCAAGTCGGCCGCGCGCGTGGTGTACGAGCACTTCGGCGGCAAGGCGCGTTTCCCGCGCATCGCCGACGACATGATGGACGCCGTGGACAAGGCCGATTCCGCCGGCTTCAGCTTTGATGACGTGCTGAACCCCAAGGGCTGGGAGCTGCTGTCCTTCCTGATGGACGCACGCACCGGCCTGGGCCGCTTCCGCGACTTCCGCGTGTCGAACTACCAGCTGATGATGATGCTGATCGACTGCTGCCGCGACCTGAGCATCACGCAGATCCTGGCCCTGCCCGACGTGCAGGAGCGCGTGGACCTGTTCTTTGCGCAGCACGCGCTGTTCCGCCAGCAGATCCAGCGGGTGGCCCGCGTGCACGGGCCGCTGGTGGTGCTGGACCTGCGGGACGAAGCCACGATCTACGCCGGCAACCGTTTCATCGTCTACGCCATGTTCCCGCAGTGCGACATCAGCATGCACGTGATGTGGGGCCGCGAGAAGATGAACACGGTCTACACCGTGGGCAAGAGCATCTTCGACCGCGGCAACCCGATGAACGTGGGCAACCTGATGCTCTGCCACGGCGGCGGCGGCCACGCGGCGGCCGGCACCTGCCAGGGCCCGAACGACGAAGCCGATGCGATGAAGGCCGAGCTGATCGAAGAGATCCTGACGCTGTCGCGGCGCGGCGTGCCCGAGCCGGCCTGAGCCCCGGCCAGCGCCTAACATCGGGGCATGACCCCCGATGCCCTGACACAGATCGACGACCGCCTGGTCGACCTGGAGACCAAGGCCGCGTTCACCGAGGACCTGCTGGACCGCTTGAACGAGGTGCTGGTGCGCCAGCAGCAGCAGATCGACCGCCTGATGCTGGAAGTGACGCGCCTGAACCACCAGGCTGCCGGCGCCGACGCCGGCGGCCCGCGCAGCCTGCGCGACGAACTGCCCCCGCACTACTGAGCACCGACCATGACCGTCTTCTACTGGGTGATGGGGCTGCTCATCGTCGGCACCTTCGTGCCCTCGGTGCTGTACCTGCTGCTGTACGCCTTCACCAGCGAGCCGGCCTGCCTGAGCCGCGCCCGCGTGCTGTGGAACATCAGCCGCGTGTTCACGATGCTGGCGATCAACCTGCTGATCTGGGGCCACGTGGTGGCTGGGCTCTGGGGCCTCTGGTACGGCTGACAAGGTGTAAAGTGCTGGGTTTTTCGCCCATCTGACCCCGCCCAGCATGGAACTACCGCGCACGGCCCTGAATGGCTCGGCGCTGATGGGCTTGTTGTCCCAGCTGGCCCTTGTCGACCGCCCCCCGCAGCCCCCATCCCTGGTCAAAGGCCTGGGCCGCTGGCTGGGCTGGAAAGAATCCATCCCGCTCGCCGCTGTGCTGCAGGCCCCGCCACCGACGCCGGCCGCCACCCACAGCGCGGCCGCCGCCCACGCCGCACTGCAGCGCGAGCTGCAGCGTGTGCAGGCCGAGCTGGCACGCCTGTTCGCCGACGACAGCAGCACCCGCGGCGAGGACGGCTGGGATTTCCTGCCCTTCCGCCGCCACTGCTTTGCGGTGCAGCAGGCCATGGCTGCGGCCATCGCGCCGCTGCGTGCGCAGGCCCGTGCTGCCGTGGCGCGGCTGTCGCCCGCGATGACGCAGCTCGCCGCGCTGGACGCGGTGATGACCAAGCTGCTGGCCCCGCGCGAACAGGCCCTGCTGGCCCAGCTGCCGGTGCTGCTGGACAAACACTTCACCCAGCTGCGCGAGGCCGCGGTGCCGGGCGGGCCGCCCTGGTTGCCCCGCTTCAACCACGACATGCAGCGCCTGCTGCACGCCGAGCTGGACCTGCGCCTGCAACCCGTGCTGGGCCTGCTGGCCACGCTGCAGCGCGCCGCTGAATCACATCCGACATGAACCGACCCCCCAGCTCACTGCGTTCGCGGCCCCCCGAGGGGGCGCTCAGTTCCTTCGGAACGGCCGTGCGGAACTGACATGAACCGACACCTGTTTCTCGCCGCCGGCGCCGCCGGCCTGGTGGCCATCGGCTGGGTGGCCGCCGGCTACCTGCCCGGCAGCCCGCTGGCCCTGGGCATGACGCTGCTCATCGCCGCCTTCTACGCGATGGGCGTGCACGAGCTGTGGCGCTACCAGCAGGCCACACAAGGCCTGGACGCAGCGCTGGGCACCCTGGCCGACCCCCCCGCCGCGTTGCCCGACTGGCTGCAGCAGGTGCCCGCCCCGCTGCAACAGCCGGTGCGGCTGCGTGTGGCCGGGGACCGTGTGGCCTTCGCCGGCCCGGCGCTGGCGCCCTACCTGTCGGGCCTGCTGGTGCTGCTGGGCATGCTGGGCACCTTCCTGGGCATGGTGGTCACGCTCAAGGGCACGGGCGTGGCGATGGCGCAGGCCGGCGACGTGAACGCACTGCGCGAATCGCTGGCCGCCCCGGTGCGCGGCCTGGGGCTGGCGTTTGGCACCAGCGTGGCCGGTGTCGCCGGCTCGGCGATGCTGGGCCTGATGTCGGCGCTGTGCCGGCGCGCGCGGCAGCAGGCGGCGCAGCGGCTGGACGCCCAGATCGCCGGCCCGCTGCAGCGTTTTGGCCGCGCCTGGCTGCAGGCCGAGCAGGCGCAGCAACTGGCGCAACAGCAGGCCCGCGAGCAGGCCCAGACCCAGGCGCAACTGCTGCAGCCGCTGGTGGACCGGCTGCAGACGCTGGCCGAGCAACTGGCCCGACAAGGCCAGCAGACCGCCGATCAGCTGCTGGCCAGCCAGCAGCGGGTTCAAGCGGGCCACGAGCAGGTCTTCCGCGACCTGGCCGCCGCCGTGCAGGCCAGCCTGCAGCAAAGCCTGAGCGACAGCGCCCGCCTCGCGGCCGACACGCTGCAGCCGGCCGTGGCCGCCACGCTGGACGGCATCACACGCGAGACCGCGGCGCTGCACGGCCGCATCAGCGCCACGGTGCAACAGCAGCTGGAGGGCCTGGCGCAGCGCTTCGACCAGCACAGCAGCCGCTGGGCCGACACGCTGGGCGCACAGGCCCAGCAGCAGGCGGCGGCCCTGGTGCAGACGCTGGCCGAGGCCCAGGCCCAGCAGGCGGCCCAGGCCCACACGCTGCTGGACACGCTGGCGCAGCGCCAGGCGACGCAGATGGCGGCCTGGGAAGACGTGGTGACACAGCTGCGCGGCAAGCTCAGCGAGAGCCTGGCGCACGACAACCACCTGCTGGCCGAGCGCACGCAGATCATGGGCACGCTGCACACGCTGCTGGACGCGGTGCAACACACCTCCACCGAGCAGAAAGCCGCGATCGACGCCCTGGTGGCGGCCAGCGCAAACTGGCTGGACTCCGCCGGCGCGCGTTTCACGGCGCAGGTGAACACCGAATCGGCGCGGCTGGAGGCCGTGGCCGCGCAGCTGGGCGCCAGCGCGGTGGACGTCGCCAGCCTGGGCGAGGCCTTCGGCGCCGCGGTGGCGCAGTTCGGCGACGCCAGCACCCAGGTGCTGGCCCACCTGCAGCGCGTGGAAGAAACCCTGGCCAAGGCCAGCACGCGCAGCGACGAACAACTGGCCTACTACGTGGCCCAGGCGCGTGAGGTGATCGACCTGAGCCTGCTGTCGCAAAAGCAGATCGTTGAAGACCTGCAGCGGCTGGCGCGGCGCCAGGTGGCCACCGCAGGCGAAGCGGCATGAACATGGCAGACGACGTGGTGGACGGCGGCGCCGAGCCCGGCGCGCCGGTGTGGGCCGTGTTCGGCGACCTGATGGCCGGGCTGCTGGGCGCCTTCGTGCTGATCCTGGTGGCCACGCTGGCGCTGCAGCTGGACCTGGCCACACGCCTGGACGACGCCGTCAAACAACGCCAGGCCGAAGCGCAGCGCCGCACGGCGCTGGAGCAGGCGCTGGCGATCCCCTTGGCCCAGGGCCGTGTGACGCTGGACAACGGCCGCATCGGCATCAGCAGCAGCCTGCTGTTCGCCTTCAACTCCGACCAGCTGGAGCCCGAGGGCCGGCAGCTGCTGCAGGGCCTGGCGCAGACGCTGGCGCCCTACTTGGCCGCGCGCAACGAGATGCTGATGGTGAGCGGCTTCACCGACGACCGCGGCGTGCGCGGCGGCAGCCGCAGCTTTGCCGACAACTGGGAGCTGTCTGCCCAGCGCGCGCTGACCGTGACCCGCGCGCTGATCGACGCCGGCGTGCCGCGCAGTGCGGTGTTCGCCGCCGCTTTCGGCGCCGAACAACCGGTGGCACCCAACAGCAGCGCCGACGGCCGCGCGCTGAACCGGCGCGTGGAGATCACGCCCACGCCGCGGCCGGTGGTGAATGCGTCGACGGCGGCCTCGGCGCCTGCCGGCCGATGAACACCGCGCTCTCGCCGGGCCAGGCCGCGCGCCAGCGCCACATCGACGCGCTGGCCCGGCGCGCCGCCACCCAGCCCGGCCCCACACGGCAGCTGCTGGAAGAACGCCTGGCCACGCTGCGGGCCGCGCAGCACCGGACAGCGCCCGGCCACGCGCCAGTCACGCTGCAATCCGCTGTGCCGCGCCCGCTGGCCGAGCTGCTGGCCCACATCCAGCGCCATGCGGCCGCACCCGGCGAGCTGCGCGCCGTGCACCAGGACCGCGGCACCTGGTCGCGCCTGCACGTGCAGCACCGGCTGGTGCAATCGCTGGCCCAGGTGCCGGCGCAGGCCGGGCCGCTGAATACCGAGCACCTGCTGCACCAGGCGCTGACGCTGATGCAGGCCACCTCGCCCGACTACCTGCAACACTTCATGGTGCACGTGGAAGCGCTGCTGGCGCTGGAACGCTGAACCCGTCGGGAACCATGAACGCCCAGGCCCTCACGCTCGGCCCCTTGCTGCTGCCGCTGCCCCTGCTGCTGAGCCTGGCCACCGCCATGCTGACGCTGGTGCTGGCCAAGGCCCTGGGCCGCCGGGCAGGTGTGGACGCCGAAACCATCGCTTGGCAGGCCCTGGGGGTGGCCGCCGTGGTGGCGCGACTGGCGTTTGTCCTGGAATACAAGACGCTGTACTTCTCGGCCCCGCTGGACATCCTGGACATCCGCGACGGCGGCTGGAACGCGCCCGCCGGCCTGGCCGGCGCCTGGCTCTACGCGCTCAGCCGCATGCGCAAGACACCGGCCCTCGTCAAACCACTGCGCTGGTCCCTGGCCGCAGGCACGCTGGTGTTTGTCACCGGCACTGCGGTGCTGGCGCTGCAGGGCCCACGCGGCCAGCCGCTGCCCGAGCTGACGTTCAGCGACCTGCAGGGCAAGCCGGTGGCGCTGCGCAGCTTCGTCGGCCAGCCCACCGTGATCAACCTCTGGGCCACCTGGTGCCCGCCCTGCGTGCGCGAGATGCCGGTGTTCCAGCAGGCGCAGGCGCAGCACCCGGGTGTGCACATCGTGTTCCTGAACCAGGGCGAAGACCCGGCGCGGGTGGCACGCTGGTTGCACGCGCAGCAGCTGGACCTGCGCCACGTGCTGATCGACCCCAAGCGCCAGGCCAGCGCCAGTTTTCAGCAGCAGGGTTACCCGACGACGCTGTTTTTCAACGCGCGTGGCGAGCTGGTGAGCATGCGGATCGGGGAGCTCTCGGCGGCGACTCTGGGGGAGCGGCTGCAGGCGCTGGCGCCCTGATTCAGCCGCTGATTCAGCCCCGGACGGCTGCTTCGATCCGGGCGATGTCGATCTTCCCCATCTGCATCATCGCGGCAAAGGCGCGCTGGGCCGCGGCCGGGTCGGGGTGAGCAATCGCCGCCGTCAACACACGCGGCGTGATCTGCCACGACAGGCCCCACTTGTCCTTGCACCAGCCGCAGGCGCTGGCCTGGCCGCCGTGGTCGACGATGGCGTGCCACAGGCGATCTGTCTCCGCCTGGTCGTCGGTGGCCACCTGGAAGGAAAACGCCTCGCTGTGCGGAAACGCCGGCCCGCCGTTGAGCCCCAAGCAGGGGATGCCCATCACGCTGAACTCGACGGTGAGCACGTCGCCTTGCCGCCCCGAGGGGTAGTCCGCCGGCGCGCGGTAGACGGTGCCCACATGGCTGTCGGGGAAGGTGGCGGCGTAGAACTGCGCGGCTTCGACGGCATCGCCGTTGAACCAGAGGCAGATGGTGGTCTTGGGGGGCATGGGCGGGCTCCGGGTGGGACGGGGGAGGGCTGTGGGGCACGACGAATGACCTGGAGCCGCATCGACGTCATCGGGACGTTCGACGTGGACCGTTTCCGATCTTGCTGCGCAGCGCCGAGAAGTAGGTGGCGTCAGCCACCGCGGCCGGCTTTGCGCTGGCACCTGCTAACAGCAGACTTCGAACTTGATGGTCCTCTTGGTCCGGACGAGCGGTGAGACCACCTCTGTGAGCGATGCCGCGGACCGAATCGAAGTCGTCGCCTGTCACCTTTGGAACGGTCATGATGGCTCCCCTGGTTCGGCCGGTGCGCGCGTCAGCACCGCGTTCAAAGCCAGGTTGATGTAGTAGTTCGACCGCCCCACCTTCACTTTCTGCACGAACCCCGACCCCGCCAAGGCGTCCAGATACTTGGTGGCGGTGAGCCGCGACACTTTCAGATCGCGCTCCACAAATTCGATCTTGGTGTACGGGTGCATGAACAGGTTGTTGATCAGGTCCTGGCTGTAGAACTTGTAGCCGCTGCGGATGCGGTGCTTGTAGTCGAACAGGGCCGCCTTGATGTCGGTGACGGTGCGGATGGCCTGCTGCGCCGTGGTCTCCACCGCCGCCAGCAGGTACAGCGTCCACGCCTGCCACAGCTCGGGCGCGTCTGCTTGTTCACGCACAGCCTGCAGCAGCCGGTAGTAATCGGGTTTGCTGCGCACGATGGCGCTGCTGAGGTACAGCACAGGGATGTCCAGCAGCCCCTTGTTGACCAGGTACAGCACGTTGACGATGCGGCCGGTACGGCCGTTGCCGTCGTAGAAGGGGTGGATGCTCTCGAACTGGTGGTGGACGATGGCCATCTTGATCAGCGGGTCCGCGTCGAAGGCGCTGTCGTCGTTGATGAAGCGCTCCAGGTCCGTCATCAGCGCCACCACCAACGCCGGGTCTTGCGGCGGCGTGTAGACCACGGCGCCATGCTGGTTCTTCAGTGTGGTGCCGGGCAGCTTGCGAAAACCCGCGTTGTTCTGCTCCAGCTCGGCCTGGATGGCCAGCATGTGGTTGGCCGTCAGCAAGCCGGTCTGCTGGACCAGACCGTAGCCGACATGCAAGGCCTGCACGTAGTGGCGCACCTCCTTGGCGGCAGGTGAGGCGAACAGGTCCGGGTAGGTGGAGGCGCGGAACAGCTCGTCGTGCGTGGTGACGATGTTCTCGATGGCCGAGCTGTCCTTGGCTTCTTGCAGCGCCAGCGTGTTGATGAGGATGGACTGGTTGGGCATGGATGCCGCCAGTCCCTTCAGCTCGGCCAGCTTGCGGCCAGCCGTGATGGCCTTCTTCAGCACCGCCGGGGTATCGAACAAGGCCGGCTGCAGCCGGGTCAGTGGCTGCAGGGGCGGCAAGGCTGGCGCGGGTGTCATGGCAGGGCGCTGCCTCGGACGCCAGCCTGCCAGACGTGCATGGGAAATGTCGATGGGCTGTGCATGTGGGCCATGATATGTATAGGAATTTATCTTTTTCTATACATGTTGGCC
Source organism: uncultured Rubrivivax sp. (assembly GCA_964442175.1). Classification (GTDB taxonomy): domain Bacteria; phylum Pseudomonadota; class Gammaproteobacteria; order Burkholderiales; family Burkholderiaceae_C; genus Rubrivivax. The sequence continues at coordinate 3,795 of CAYTWU010000004.1, read as the reverse complement.
AGCATCTGCACAGCTAACCCGGACACGATCGAAGGCAGACGCCCATGCTGGTGCATGGCGTGGTAGCGATGGCAGACCCAACCACTATCCGTCTTTATCTCTATCTGGATAAAATACCCTCTTCTTCGATAAAAGACGGTAGCCGCATGATCGCGTACCACCGCACGGCGCTGGCGCAACAGCTCGTGCAGGCGCTGCAAGGGCGCGCCTTGCTGGGCGATGCACACAACGGGCTGTTCCTGGCCGCGCCCCGGCGCACCGGCAAGAGCACGTTCTTGCAAGGCGACCTGGCCCCCGCCTTGCAGCAGGCCGGCGTTGAGGTGGTCTATGTGGACTTGTGGGCTGACACCCGCCGCGACCCCGGCACGCTGATCGCCGAGGCCATCGCCCAAGCCTTGCAAACCCACCTGGGGCTGGTGGCCCGCACCGCCAAAAGGGCTGGCTTGAAGAGCGTGAAGGCGGCGGGTGCGCTGGAGATCGACACCAGCCGGATCGGCCAGATCGACGGCCTGACGCTGGTGGATGCACTGCGCAGCCTGAAACACGCGGCCAGCAAACCCGTGGCGCTGATCATTGATGAAGCGCAGCACGCATTGACCAGCGAGGCGGGCGAAGCGGCCATGACCGCGCTGAAGTCCGCACGCGACCAGATGAACAAGCCTGGCCAGGTGAACCTGATGCTGGTGATGTCGGGCTCCGACCGCGACAAGCTGTTGCGCTTGGTCGTCAGTGCCGCGGCCCCGTTCTACGGCTCGCAGATCCAGCCGCTGCCGCCGCTGGACACCGATTTCATCGCCCACGTGGCGGGGCTGGTGGAGGCCCAGCGGCCTGATCTGGTGCCGGTGGACCGAGCCGCGCTGCAACAGGCCTTTGTGGCCTTTGGCCATCGCCCCCAGTTCTTCATGGCGGCCATGGGGGCCGTGCTCAGCCCCTTGTCGGGCCACGCCGGACGGTTCGAGCCCGCGCTGCGGCAGGCCGCGCAGGACCAGCAAGCCCAGGATGAAGCCCAGATGGAGTCCGACTACCTGGGCCTCAAGCCCACCGAGCAGGTGGTGTTGTGGCGCATGCTCGACCAGGGCCCGCGCTTTCGGCCCTACGACGCTGAGGCTTTGCGCTTCTACCGGGACAAACTGGGGCGCCCGGTGAGCGTGCAGCAGGCGCAGAAGGCCTTGGAATCGCTGCGGCAGCGCACACCGGCCCTGGTGTGGAAATCATCGCGCGGGGAATATGCGGTGGAGGACGCAGCCATGCACCGGTGGTTTCAGACTCGACTGGAAGCGGTGCGGTGGCCGCCTGTGCCGGCGCAAGGTCGCCTCCTGCTGGGAGACGATTGAGAGGGCGCAGCATGGAGGTGGCGGGGCGCCAGAGCCCGGGCGCGGAGGCAGGATCTGGCTTCAGTCGCGTCGTCTCTGAACCTTGGTGCAATTCCAGACCCGTCTATCCTATGGATGCGACTTATCGGGCGTGCAAGGCAGGAGCAATGAGTGGGCAGCGGTGACTGGTCTCGGAAAGCCCGTCAGGCCAGGGTTTTGAGTGGCTGAACACAACTCAGCTCAGATCACCGGCAATCCAAGACCTCGCAGGTAGGTGAACGTGCCGTCGTAGTACTCAGCCCGCCGCGTATCGTCATCAGCCGCCCCTTCCGGGACGACGATCACCATGCCTTGGCGAGCGCGCGTCAGCAACACACGGTAGGCGTTCTTCAGGTACCGCTGACGTTCGGGCTTGTGAATGCGCTGCCAGCGGTTACCGAAGAACTCGTGGTGGTGCCAGCCCTGCGCACTGCGACGCAGATCTGCGTCCCAGACCACACAGGTCCAATCCAGTTCGAGGCCCTGAACGTGAAACTCGGTTGCAACGTCCTCTAAGTAATACGAGGAACGCACATCGTCACGGTTGTTCAGAAACCAATTCACCGGGTCTACAGGAGAACGCACGTCAATCGCATGGGGCTTTAGGCGTTGAGCCTGGGAAGAGACGACGATGCCATAACGCTCCGTGCCACGCGCTTGTTGACGCAGCCAGCGGCGCGCCATATTGATATCGCGCGTCAGCACCAGGGGGTATCGATTGCTGAGCTGAGCGTGCAGAGCCCGGGCTTCTTCCACTTCAAGGTCGAGCACTTTCTTCACGAATTCTGAAAGATGCTCCGCGCGGAATGAGCGCATCGAGGTGGCCAGATGCAAGTCCGCATCAAACGTGACATGGGCAGATTGTTCAAGCGATTGCATGGCGTCGGTCGCCGCGTACTCACTGTCGCGCAGATGTGGTGAGACATGCACATGCCACGCCGGAAACTGCGTCTGCAGCGCCTCTATCCACTCCGAGATACCAGCCTCACCGGTGTTGATCTCCTGCCCACCGCCAATCAAACAAACCACCACCGCCCAATCCTCGTGACGGTCCAGGCAAGAGATCAGAAAGGCCGGCTCCGACTGGTCAAAGTCGGTTCGCCCCTTCTTGCGTCGCATGAAGTCCACGGTCTTCTCCCGTGTCCAGGCGCGCTGCGCTTCGTCGAAGATCGTGACGTGTTCGGTAGGTGGTTTAAGGTCGTTCAGGCACTCATCGCGGAAGTGGTGAATGGGCTGGATGAAACCCTTGACGGCTTGCCGTGCATCACCTTTTGTCCGTGCCTTGCCCTGTAACTTGGCCCGCGCGACATCGTCACGTGCCAAGGCCTCACGCAATATCGACACCAGCGGACCATTGCCGGAAAGATAGACGCTGTGCAGTTCTTTCTCGGCAACGAGATAACGCGTCGCGATGTTCAAGCCCACCAGCGTCTTGCCAGCGCCAGGCACACCCGTCACCAGGCAGATGGATTTCAGCCCATCTCGCCTTGATCTCTCAATCACCTGCGCCACGGCCTCAGATGTGCGCGCCAGGTTGATCGCCCCAGCATCGTTGCGTGCAATCTCGGCCACATCGTGTTTGCGATACAGGGCAGCAGCAGCCTCGATGATCGTGGGCGTCGGCTTGTAGCGCCCTTGGTCCCAGATTTCGGCCACGATGGGCTCACGGGCTCGCAACCCAAGGCCCTCGTGAATGACTTCAGTCAATCTGTCCGCACTGACAGCCACCGGCGACACCACACCGTCCACGTGAGCGGCATAGCCACCGCTCAGTTTCTCGCCTGATGTACCTGTGGCAACCAGCACCGGTACCAACCGTGCAGCATGGCTGGACTCGTGGAAGTTCTTCAGGTCCAGCGCGTAGTCCCAGACTTGATCCAGGTCTTGCCGCAAGAACGCCTTCGCCCCGACCTTGAACTCGATGACGAAGATCGTGTCGTCGATCAGTGCAATCGCATCAATGCGTTTGCCCACACGGGGCACCACAAACTCGAGGTAAAGCCGACCTCTTCCCGAGAATTTGCAGAGCGCATAACGAAGCACTTGCAATTCATGCAACCAGGCATCGCGCTGTGCCAAGTCAACACTGAACTCGCTGGCTCTCGCCAACTCACCGAGCACTTGTTCATCGGTGTGGGTAAGAAAAATCGCAATGTCTGACGCATAGTAGGCCCGCCTCAATTGCGTCGGCAGGCCAAGCGAACTCATTGCGAAAGCCGATCCAACTCACACATCAATATTCGCCGCCCTCAACGCATTCCCCTCGATGAAGTTGCGCCGCGGCTCCACTTCATCCCCCATCAACATCGTGAACACCCGGTCCGCCTCGATCGCATCGTCGATCTGCACGCGCAGCAAGCGGCGCACGTTGGGGTCCATCGTGGTTTCCCACAGCTGCTCGGGGTTCATCTCGCCCAGGCCCTTGTAGCGCTGGCGGCCCACG
>CAYTWU010000003.1:11401-39454 GCA_964442175.1 uncultured Rubrivivax sp. | reverse complement strand
GGCTGGTGCGCAGCAAGGGCGTGGGCGTGTACTTCGTGACGCAGAACCCGCTGGACGTGCCCGACACCGTGCTGGCCCAGCTGGGCAACCGCGTGCAGCACGCGCTGCGGGCCTTCACGCCGCGCGACCAGAAGGCGGTCAAGTCGGCCGCCGACACGATGCGCGCCAACCCCACGATCGGCGACATGGCCGCCGCGATCACCGAGCTGGCGGTGGGTGAGGCGCTGGTGAGTTTTCTCGATGCCAAGGGCCGGCCGAGTGTGACCGAACGTGTCTACGTGCTGCCCCCGGGCAGCCAGATCGGCCCCATCACGCCGGCGCAGCGCCAGGCCCTGCTGAAGAACTCGCTGGTGGCCGGCCGCTACGAGGGCACGGAAGACCGCGAATCGGCCTACGAGAAGCTCAAGGGCCGCGCCGTGGCCGGTGCCGATGCCGCGGCGCAGGCCACGGCACCAGGCGCTGCGCAGGCGGACGGCGGCGGCGTGATGGGCGGGCTGAAGGACATGATCTTCGGCAGCACCGGCCCGCGTGGCGGGCGCCGGCCGGGCCTGGCCGAAGCGGCCGCATCATCGGCCGTGCGCAGCATCGGCTCGGCCGTGGGCCGCGAAATCATCCGCGGCGTGCTGGGGTCGTTGCTCGGCGGCAAGCGCCGCTGACCCCCCCTTAAGGGTCCTCCCTCCCGCCATGTTGTAGGGATGGGGGCCCACCGGGGCGAGGAACACACTGGCCGCTCCTCGGGGCATTCGCTCCGATGCAAGGAGCGGCCCGCATGCCCGACGCCACCACCACGCAAGCCATCGGCGCGCTGGAAGCCGCTGTGGCCTCGCTGCTGCCGGGGGCGGTGCCGGGCGGGCTGACACGGTCTTTGCGTGTGCGGCCGCAGCGTGTCTCGCCGCTCGGGCTCGGCGGTTATGTGGGCACCCATGTGGACCCGGGTGCGGCGATCTTCGGCCGCCGCCTGCGGGCACGCGTGGATGTGGATGTCAGCGGTGGCGCCGATGCCGCGGCCGCCAGTTACCTGGCCACCTTGTCGGGCCAGATGCTGGCCTTCACGCGCCGCGAGTTCGCCACGCTGGGCATCCGCCACCTGCGCGGGCTGGACACCGAGGCTGCGCGGGCGCTGGCCTTCGAGGTCGATTTCGAATTCGTGCCCGTGCCCGATGCCGGCGAGGGCGTGATCACGCAGCTGGCGCTGGAACAGCACACCAACCTCACGCCGTACCACGCGCACTTCCTGGCCGACTTTGCCGGTGCGTCGCTGGCGCTGCTGCCCGCGCCGCTGGCCGATTTTTTGCCCGCCGACGACCCTGCTGCTGCACCGCCCGGGGCCTGGGCCGTGGCCGGCGACGCCATCGTGCAGACCGCCGCCACCGTGGGCGGTGCGCTGACGCTGGCCGACCCGGTGAAAGCCGGCGCACAGCTGCTGTGGCGGCCCGCCGGGGTTGCGCAGAACCTGGCGCGGCTGGTGCTGAGCGTGGTGTTCGACGCCTCCGGCAGCGATGGCATCGGTCTCGTCTTCCACCGCCGCGCGGCCGATGACTTCGGCTTCGTGCTGCTGTCGCAACGCCACGGTTACCACCTGATCGGCCGCCGCACGCCGGCCGGCTGGCAGACCCTGGGCTCGGCCCCGGCCGGCTACAGCGCCAACACCCCGCACCGCCTGGTGCTGACCGTGTACGACGGCCAGGCCAGCATCGAACTGGACGACAGCCGCACCCTGGCCCTGGACGGCCTGCCTGCCGGCAGCGGCGAGATCGGCCTCTTGACCCACGGCCACGGCAGCGCGCGCTTCCGGGCCGCACGGCTGATGGCCCTGGCCTGACGACCCTGCACTGAACGCCCGCGGCCCGCGGGAAAGGAGCACACGATGGAAGAAGCCTTTGCCGAACAGATCGTCCCCGGTACCTTCATCCGGGTCTTGTCCGAGGGGCTGATCGCGCCCAAGGGCATCGCCTTCGGCAACGTCGGCATCGTCGGCATGGCCGCAGCGGCGGCCGACGCGCCCGCGGGCACGCTGGGCCGCACGCACATCCTGGGCAGCCTGGAAGACGCGCAGCGCCTCTTCAAGGCACGCCCCGTGGGCAATGCCGACACCGATCCCTTCGGCCTGATGCGCGGCCTGGCCGTGCTGTTCGGCAACGGCGCGCGCACGGTCTACGCGCACGGCCTGGCGGCGGGCGCCGACACCGCGGCCTTCAACGCCGGCATCGCCGAGCTGCTGAAGGACGAGATCAACATCCTGGTGGCGCCCGAGTTGAGCACCGACGTGGCCAAGGCCTCGCTGGCATCCGCGCTGGAAACCGCGGAAAACAACGGCCGCGACCTGATGGGCGTGATCGGCGCCGACGCCACGGGTGCCACCGCCATCGGCGAGCAGGTGGCCGCCAACAAGCGCATCGTGATGGCCGCCCCCGCGATCCGCGCCTTCGACCCCGTGGTGGGTGACCTGGCCGTGCTGCCGGCCGGTTACAGCGCGTGTGCGGTGGCCGGCCTGATGGCGGCGCTGGCGCCGCAATCCAGCCCCACCAACAAGGTGCTGCCCGGCATCGCCGGCCTAGCCACGCGCTTCAGCTACGGTGAGCTGAAAGCCTTGCTCACCGACAACGTCTGTGTGCTGGAAGACCGGCAGGGCATCCGCGTCGTGCGTGGCATCACCACCGAAGGTGCGGCCTTCGCGCAGATCACCACGCGCCGCATCGTGGACTTTGCCAAGGCGGGTGTGCGCCAGGTGGCCAACCCCTTCATCGGCAAGCTCAACAACGAGCGCGTGCGCAAGGCGCTGCACGGCGCGCTGGATTCCTTCCTGACCACCATGGTGGTGGACGAGGCGCTGACCGGCTACGAGCTGGAGGTGAAGGCCAGCCGCGCCGACGAGATCGCCGGCCGCTGCGTGGTCAACGTCTCCATGCAGCCCACCTTCAGCATCGACTACATCCGCGTCACGCTGGCGCTGTCCTGAGGAGCACCCCACCATGCCGACCGCCGCCAACACCCATGTCTACACCGGCGCCGACGGCGCCCTGCTGCTCGCCCCGGGCGACGAGGGCCCGGAAGGCGCCGCCGCGCAGGCCGTGATCGAGGCCAACGACCTGATCCAGGTCGGCCGCGTCACCGGCGTCACGGTGGAGATCAACAGCGCCGTCCGCCCTTTCCACGAGATCGGCCAGCGTTATGCCACCGAACTGCGCAGCGGCAACGTCAGCGTGCGCGGGCGTTTTGACCGCGCCTACCTGAACGGCGCGCTGCTGTCGCTGTTGCTGGGCGAGGCTGCCGCCGGCCGGCCCGGGCGCTCGTGGCCGCAGCCCAGCTTCAACGTCACGCTGATGTCCGAGAACGCCGCCAGGCCCGGCACACGCAGCACCGTCACGCTGCACGGCGTGAAGCTGGAGCAGTGGAACCTGACGATGCCGGAAGACGACTTCGTGATGGAAGGCGCCAGCTTCCAGGCGCTGTACGCCACGGTGCAGGACGAAGCGGCCTAAAGGCTCAGTGAAGCGATGCAAGTCGACACCACCACGACACCCTGGCTCAGCGCCGACGAGCTGCTGGCCGGCGGCGTGCTGCGCCACGAGGTGGACGTGCCCGCGGCATTGCTCGGCGCCAAGCTGAGCCACAGCCGCGTGCGCCTGCGCCCGCTGACGGTGGCCGACCTGCAGCGCATCAGCCGCGCCGCCAAGGACAACGAGCAGCTCGCCGCCGCGCTGATGGTGCACGCCGCGCTGGAAGAACCGGCGCTCACGCTGCCGCAGGTACACCAGATGACGGTGGGGCTGCTGGAGTTCCTGCTGAACCAAGTCAACCGCATCAGCGGCCTGGCCTTCGAGCCCGGCGCGCTGGAGGCCGCGGCCGAGGCACCCTTGGCCCGTGCCGCGCAGTTGCTGGCCAGCCGCTTCGGCTGGACGCCGCAACAGCTGGGCGAGCTGACGCTGGGCCAGATCCTGCTGCACCTGCAGATGCTGCGCGACGACGGGGCGGGCGATGTCTGAACGCCGCCCGCTTGACCTGGCCGCGCTGCAGGCCCCGCGCGCAGCCGGGCAGCGCCTGCTGCGGCTGGCCGGCGCGCCGCAGGCGCTGGGGCGGCTGGCGGCGTTGGACACATGGCCGCCCAGCGCCGGTTTCGAGCCCTTGGCGGCGATGAATGCCCGGCAGCCGGCGGGTCCGTCGGAGCCGGGTGGTGCCGAATTGCCGGGGGATGCGCCAACGCGTCGGCGCGGCACGCAGCGGCCAGCGCCACGCTTGCCGCTGGCAACGCCCGGGCAGCGCGCTGCATCGACCTTGCCGGCTGCCCCGGTGTCGGCTGCACCAGCGCCGGCACTCGCGGTGGCGACCACGCCAACCCGAGCGCCCGCACGTCTGCCGGACCCGCGCGAAGTGGCCGCGGTGATGGAGGCCCTGTTGCAGCGCCCGCGCCAAGGCAGCACCCTGCCGCCAATGCCCGCGATGAATGTGCATGCGGTGCCGCCAGCACGTTTGCCGACGGCACAAGCCGCCGCCGCGTTGATGGGTGTGCTGTTGGCCGACACGGCGCGGCGCCATGCCCCGGCCACGGGTCCGAACACCACCACGCCGGGAGCCGGCTTGCCGACGCTCGCCGCAGCACAGAAAGGCACCCCAGAACAGCGTGTGCTGGCAGCGCTGCAGGCCGCCGCCGCGCTGCCGCCGGTGCTGTCCCCGATCAGCACGCTGTACCGACACCGGCCGCATCAGCAGGTGGCTGCGCCGTCACCTGGCGTCGTGAACGTGCAGGCCCCCAGCGATCTCGCCCCACGGGCCGCATCGCGCCTGCTGGCCGCGTCGGCAGCGGCTGCGCCATCGGGCCAGCAGCTCGAACCCAGGGCGCCAGACGCCGACGACGATGAACTGCTGGACGCCATCACCCGCGGCCTGGTCGACCAGGCCTGGTTGCGTGGAGTGAACCTGGGATGAGCCTGACGCCCATGCTCGGCGACTACGAACTGCCGCGTGTCACACGGCTGGAGACGCTGGAGGCGCGCAAGCTGGTCGAACTGGCCGTGCCCGGCCGCGCCGGCAGCCTGTTCCAGGACCTGGACCGCCAGCCCGCACGCATCCTGGTCGAGGGTTCGGTCTTCGGCGAGCAGACGGGCCTGGACTTCCTGAACGCCGTGCGCGAGAAGTACCTGGCCGGCGAGCCGCTGACCTTCACCTCCGACATCGCCACCGGCACGCAGCTGCAGTACGTGCTGCTGCAGCAGCTGCACGTGCAGGCCGAGGCCAGCGCGCCCGACCAGATCGACTATGCGCTGTGGCTCACCGAGTCGCCGCCACCGCCGCCCCCCGGCGGCCTGCTGGACGGCATCGACACCGGCCTGCTGGACGCCGCCGCCGGCCTGGTGGACGCTGCGATGGGCGCCATCGACGCCATCTCGGCCCTGGGCAGCATCCCCAGCCTGTCCGACCCCACGCAGCCGCTGACCGGCATCGTCGGTGAGGTCGGCCCGGCCTTCGAACAACTCGGCGCGCTGGGCGGCGCGCTGCGCGACCTGCTGTAGCCCCGCGCCATGGCCAGCCTCGTCAACCAGATCGAACAAGCCGTGGGCGGTTTCGACCTGGGCGCCAGCGCCGGGCCGCTGGGCGCACAGCTGGGCGCGGTGCAGCAGGCCATCGCCGGCCTGGGCCAGGTGCCGGCCTTCACACAGGCCTTGTCGGGCCTGGGTGCGGTGCAAGCACCGTCGCTGAACTTCGGGGCATCACTGGGCAGCGGTCTGCAAGGCCTGCTGCCGGCGTTCCAGGGTGATCTCGGTGGCGTGGTCGGCCAGTTGCAGGGCGACGTGGCCGCCCTGCCCGACCGCCTGCGCAGCGAGCTGGAGGGCGCACTCTCGCCCTTGCTCGCCCGCATCGAGACCCTGCGAAGCCTGCTCACCGAAGACTGGAGCTGCGGCCTCGTGCCCGCGATGGCACCGCCAGCCCCTGCGCCAGCGCCAGCGCCGGCCCCGTCTCCAGCGCCCGCACCGGCACCAGCGGCACCCGCAAGCGCCCTGAGCCCACAGCAGGTCACCGACGCCAAGACCGTGGTCGACCGCCTGCCTGCCGACCTCTCGGTGCCCGGCCTGCTGCGCTGGGTGCACGAGCGCGTGGGCACCACGAGGCCGGGTTACTTCACGGTGCGCTCGCTGCCGCTGATCGACGACATCCGCGATCCGCTGGACACGCTGCTGCGCTGGGAGGCCGCCTCGGCCGCCGATGTGCAGACCGAACTTGGCCAGACCCTGGCCAGCCTGACGGCGCTGGTGCAGGCGCACACCAGCGGCCGTTTCACGGCGGCCCTGGCGCCCGCCGCTGCATTGCCAGCTGCAACGCTGGGCACGGCCGCAGCGGCCTATGCCGACGCCCTGGACACGCTGGACACCGCCGTGCAGGCGGCCGATGCCGCAGCGCTGCCGGCTGCCCTGGCCGCGGCGCAGACCGCCCTGGTGCCGCTGCTGGCGGCCAACACCGCACTGGCGGGCACCGATGCGCCGCTGAACACCTCGCTGCGCGCGCTGCCCCCGGCACTGGACGCCGGCATCGCGCGCCTGCTGGTGCTGCTGCAGCCCCGCCCCAGCCTGGGCGATCTGGCAGACGCCATCGGACCGTTCGACACACCCGTGTTGCCGCCGGCCGCGCTGGCGCCACTGACCAACGCCCTCACCCGGCTGCAGCAACAGCTGACGGCCGTGCTGGACGCGGTGGACATCGGCAGCGTCACGCAGCCGATCACCGAGGCACTCGCCAGCGTCGAGGCCGCGGTGCAGGCCATCGAGCAGGCGCTGGCCCAGCTCTCGGCGCAGGCCCTGCAGCTCATCGCCCAGGCCCGCGACGCGGTGCAGGCCATCGACCTGGCGGCCCTGCGCACCGAAGGCGAACAAGCGCTGAACGGCGTGGTGGGCAACCTCACGAGCGGCATCGGCAACACACTGGCCACCGCCACCACCAGCTTGACCGAGGTGCTGGGCACGCTGGACAGTGCACTCGACGACATCGACCCCGAAGCCCTGACCGAACCCGTGCGCGAGGCCATCGCTGCGCTGGGCGACCTGGCTCAGCAGGAGGCCGTGCAGCGCGTGGCCGAACTGGCCGGGCAGATCGAAGAACTGGCCGCACTGATCGCGCAGCTCGGCTTCGAGCCGGTGGCCGACCAGGTGATCGCGCTGATCGAGGAGCTGCAGGCCTTGATCGCCGGCATCGACCTCAGCAGCCTGCCCGACCCCGGCCCGGCGCTGCTGGACGAAGCCATGGGCCTGTTGCCGCCCTCGCTGCAACCACTGGCCGACCCGCTGGTGACCGAGCTGGACACGCTGCTCGCGGGCAGCCCCATCGCGCTGCTGGAGCAGGTGAAGGCCCTGCCGGAGGTGGTGCGCGAACGGCTGTTCGCCTTCTCGCCGCGCCAGGCCTTGCAGCCGCTGATCCTGCCGCCCTACCAGGCGGCGCTGGGGGGGCTGACCGACTTCTCGCCCGCCAGCTGGTTCACGGCCGGTGACCAGGCCTTCGAGCAACTGCGCCAGCGCCTGGCGCGCGAACTGGACCCGGCCCCGCTGATGGCCGAGCCCAGCCGGGTGTTCAACAGCCTGGTGGCCGAGCTGGAGGGGCTGCAACCCTCCACGCTGCTGGCGCCGCTGGAGCAGGCCGTCGAACAGGCCTTGCAGCAGGTGGGCGCGGCCTTGCCGGTGGGCGACCTGGCCGCTGCGCTGCAAGCCGTGCTGGACCGCATCCGCGCCTTCACCAGCACCGTGACGGCCGCGCTGGAGATTGCCGAACACTTCACCGACAAACTCGCCGCACTGGGCGATGCACCGGCCGAGTTCGACGCCTGGCTGGCCACCGTGCTGGCCAAGGTGCCCACCACCGCCACCGGCGCCTTGGCCACCGCGGTGGCCGACCTGCGCGCGGCCGCACTGGCCGCGCACCCGGACGCGTTGGCTGCGACCTGGCTGGCAGCGCACAGCGGGCTGTCCACGGCGCTGCAAACCGCCGATGCCGCAGCACTGCTGGCCCGCATCACCGGCGCGCGCAGCCGCATCCAGGCCGGTGCCGCCGCGCCGGCCGTGGCCGCCGCCGTGCCGGGGCTGGCGGCCTGGATCGCCGCCGACGACACCCGCCGCGCCGGTGACGGCCTGGTCGCGCTGGGCGGCGTGTCACGGTCACTGGATGAAGCCCAGGCTGCGCTGGCGGCCCAGTTCACGTCACTCGCCGCCGCCTTCCCCGGTGCCGAAGGCCCACTGGGCGCCCTGGTGCCGGCCGGCCCGGCCACCTTGCGAAGCTGGGTCGACACCGCCGTGCGCCGCCAACTGGGTGTGCCGCTGCTGGGCCTGCTGGGCGCGCTGCAACCCCTGGTGCTGATGCTGCAGGCGGCCTCCACCGCGCTGGGCACGCTGGCCCAGGCCATCGACCAGAAAGTGGACGACCTGCTCGCCGCGCCGCAGGCCCTGGCCGATCTGCTGGGCAGCGTCGATGGCCTGGCGCAGCGCATCGCCGGGCTGGACCTGGGCCTGTACACCCGCGAGATCGACACCGTGCACGCCGAGTTGCTGGACCAGGTGCGCGCGCTCGACCCCCGCCACCTGGTGGCACCGCTGGTGGAAGCACGCGACGCCTTGCTGGCCACGCTGTCGATGCAGGCCCTGGTGCCACCGGCCCTGCGCGGGCAGCTGGACACACTGCACCGCACGCTGCTGGCCAAGCTCGCCGCGCTGGACCCGGACGCGCTGCTGCTGGAGCCGCTGGACGCCGAATACCGCGAACTGGTGGAACCGCTGGCCGAGGCGCTGGACATCAGCGCCTCGGTGCAGCTCCTGATCGACTGGCTGCAGGCCCTGCCCGAAGACCTGCGCGCCCAGCTCGTGCGCGTGGACGGCGCCTACGGCAAGCTGCTGCGCAGCGCGCCCGGTGGCGCGCCGGCCGGCAGCGGCGTGGCCCTGGCGCTGTAGGAGGCCACGATGACCATGCTCGGCACCCTGCTCATCCAGCCCCAGGCCCTGGCCCGCATGAGCGACCGCCGGCCCGCCGCCGAGCTGGCCGATGAGCTGCTGGCGCTTTTGCACCGCCTGGCACTGGACCCGGCAGCCCAGGCCGCCGTGCTGCCCGCGGTGCAGGGCGCGGGCGAGGCGCTGGGCGAGCGCCTGGCCGCGCACCTGCAAGACAAGCTGCCACAAGGCCTGGCAGCGCTGCGCACGCTGGCGGCCGAGCCGCTGGCCGCCTTCACGGCGCTGGGCCAGGGCGGGCCCGACATGCGGTCGGTGCTCGGGCGCGTGGCCGACCTGCTGGACACGCTGGCCGGCGCGACGGAACGGCTGTCCGACGCCGCCATCCGTGCCGGCGTGCAACGCGTCTGGCGGCTGCTGACGCAGGATTTCGGCCTGACACCGGCGCTGATCGCGCAGGAGCTGCAGGTCTTCGTCAGCGACCTGCGCACCCGCCTGGCCGACACCGGGCCCACCGGTCACGCACTCGGCAGCCTGCTGGGCCGTGTGCAGCGAGAGCTGCTGCCCGCCTGGCAGGCGCCGCGGCTGGATGCCGATGCGCTGGCGGCGATGCTGGTCACCGCGCTGCGCCGCAACGGCGTGGCCGCCGTGCGCGACCAGGCCGCCTGCCTGCTGACCCGTGTGGCGGTGTTGCTGCGCACCCTGGCCGATGTGGCGCGGCAGTTGATGGACGCCGCGCCACCTGCACCCCCGGCCCGCCCGCGCCGCGCCGCACGACCGGCGGCACCGATGCGCGCCCTGACCACCGTGCCGCCGCGCAGCGCCGACGGCAGCTTCTGCTGGTACGCCAGCTGGTTGTACGCCACCCGGCTGCAAGGCATTGGCGGCAGCGGCATCGGCGGTGGCACCGCGTTTGCGCAGACCATCACCCCGGGTTACCCGGAAGACGAGGTCTGGCTGTCCAGCGACCGCATGGCCCTGGTGCTGCGCCGCGCGGGTGCCGACGACGAGCTGCTGCACTCGGCCGACCAGCCCTTTGCCTGGCACGAAGCGCTTCAGTTCAAGGGCACGGCACCCGCCAGGCCCGTGCAGGGCAGCGACCACGCCGAGCACTTCCTGGTCCAGCGCATCGGGCCGGACTTCCTGGAGACCTGGGCCCGCGTCACCGCGATCCTGGCGGAGTTCGCCTCGGGCATGTGGCACTTCATCGCGATGGGCAGCAGCCCCAAGGAGTACGCGGTCAACATCCCGATGTGGCTGTGGACCTGGGCCCGCGGCGTCGTGGCCGCGGCGGCGGATGCCCCCCTGCCCTCGGCCATCGCGCAGGCCGCGGGCTGGGGCATGGGCGGCAAGTACGTGTTCGCGCCACTGCCCACGCTGCTGGCCAACTTCGGGGGTTCGTTCGAAGGGGTGCACACCCAGACCGGCGCCGGCAACGGCTTCCTGCAGTGGCTCACGCTGCTGGGCGGCGATGCGCTGAACAGCTTCACCATCCACACCGTGACGCAGGCCGTGCGCAGCCTGTCGCTGTCCGTCTTCACGCTGATCAACTACGACGGCCCGGCCACGGCCACCGGCGACACCGACACCCGGCCCCGCAACTGGGACGCCGCCGGCCCCGTGATCGGCCTGGTGAACACCGGCATCGGCATGATCTTCTACAAGTTCATCATCCCGCGGCACGACCATGGTCTGCCCATCGGCGGCAATGCCACGCCCTTCCTGCTGTGGTACTTCGTCGGTGCCACGGTCACGGCCATCACCGGCAGCCTGCTGGGCACGCTGGCGGGCTGGGCGATTGCCCGCACCGTCACGCCCGGGCAGCTGTGGAAAGAGCCGCTGAAGGCCGTGATCATCGGCCTGCTGACGCACCTGGTGCAGCTCTACAGCAACAAGGAAGGCGACACCGACGACGGTCAGTACAACCCGACCATCGACGCCGACGGCAACCCCATCGTGCCGGCCCGGCTGCCGTTTGCCGAATACCCGCCGGCCGACAGCTCGCCCTATCGGCTGCCGGTGGCCGCGGGCAGCAGCACCTACGTGGGCCAGGCGCACCAGGGCTTCTTCAGCCACATGCGCTACAACGGGCTGCCTCAGATCTATGCCTACGACTTCGCGCACGATTTCCGCGACGAGATCCTGTGCGTGCGCGACGGCACGGTGGTTGATTGGTTTGACTTCTACCCCGACGACACCGAGCTCGACTTCAACGAACCCGGCGATGTGAACGTCGCCTTCGCGGTGGCGGCGCAGGCCCAGGCGCAGGGCCTGCTGGTGGCCGGCCAGACCGGCTTCAACGGCCAGATCAGTGGCAACTGGAACTTCATCATGGTGCGCCACGACAGCGTGGACAGCGCCCACGACCGGGACCAGGGCGGCGCCGTCGTGCGGACCTACGCCGTCTACGGCCACGGCGCTTTTCAGGGCGTGCGCGACGCGTTTGCGGCGCGCGGCGTGGCCCCGGCCAGCATCGTCGGCACCGTGGTGCAGCGGGGGCAGGTGCTGATGATGGCGGGCGACACCGGTGTCAGCTTCCACAACCACCTGCACCTGCATGTGCTGGGCGCCACCGCCAGCACGCCGGCCGCTGCACCTGTGCTGCCGAACACGCTGACGAACTACACGCTGCCCTTTGTGTTTGCCGAGGCGCGCCACACCTTTGGCCGCAGCGGCCCGCTGCGCCACCTGACGTGGTACCGCAGCGAGAACCCGAGGCTGGGATGAGTTTCGACATCCCCGACCCCGGAAGCCTCTTTGGCGGCGACAGTGCGCCAGGCCAACGCGCGCGCATGAAGCTGCAGCGCAGCGGGGGCAGCGCGGGGGGTGGTT
The DNA here is from genome assembly GCA_964442175.1 of uncultured Rubrivivax sp. Taxonomy (GTDB): domain Bacteria; phylum Pseudomonadota; class Gammaproteobacteria; order Burkholderiales; family Burkholderiaceae_C; genus Rubrivivax. The sequence goes on along the minus strand of CAYTWU010000003.1, from coordinate 27,704 downwards.
TTGGCGGTGACCTGCTCAGCGCAGCGGCCGGCGCCTTGGGCGTCGCCCAGGCCGATCCGCTGAGCGATGCACTGGTGGCGGTGCAGGTCACACTGCAACCGGCGCCGGCACTGGCCCACGCGCGGCTGCAGTTCGTGCCAGGCGCCGACTTTCCGGCGCTGGCCTTGGGCGACGCCATCACGGTGGCGCTCGGCACCGGCGACAGCACAGTCCCGGTCTTCGCCGGCACGGTGGCGCGCCAGAGCTGGCTCAAGAACGGTGCACTGGAGGTGCTGCTGGCCGGCCCCGCCGCCAAGCTGGCCCGGCTGCGCCGCAACGCGGGTTACGAAGACCAGGCTGCGGCCGACCTGCTGCAGCTCTGGGCCGCCGAGGCCGGCCTGACCGCCGGCCAGATCGACACCGGCCCGAACTACGCCTACTTCGCCATCGACGACCGGCGTTCGCTGTGGGACTGGGTGGCGCGCATCGCAGCGCATGCCGATGTGCCCGCGTGGGCCGATGCGGCCGGCCGCCTGAACGCCCACAAACCCCAAGGTCAGCCCGTGGCCAGTTTTGTCTGGGGCGACACCGTGCTGGCGCTGGACGCCCAGGGCCGCGACCCGGCCACCACCGCCACCCGCATGGTCGGCGAGGGCAGCGCCGGCCGCCAGGGCAGCGACGCCTGGGCCTGGCTGGCCAAGGACCCGGCGGGTGTCAGCGCCACCGGCGGCGCCGGCCTGCCGGGTGCGGTGGAGAGCGACGGCGCGCTGCGCGACCTGGCCTCGGTGGCGGGCGCGGCACTCGGCATGGCCGCAGGCACCGCGCGCATCGCCAACGCCGTGACGCTGCGGGTGCCCGGCGCGCCGGCGCTGGACGTGGCGGGGGTGTTCGAGGTCAGCGGTGCACCCGGGGGCCAGGGCGATGGCACCTGGCGGGCCGTGGAGGTGCGCCACCGCTGTGATGCCCGGAACGGTTTCAAGACCGAACTGCTCGGGGTGCCGTTGTGAGCGACGACCTCTTTGAGACCCTGCGCAAGCTGGTGCGCCACGAACTGCGCCAGCAGCGATTTGCCGAGCTGGGCGTGGTGCAGGCCGTCTACGCCAGCGACCCCGGCAACCACGACGCCGACGTGGTGCTGCACGCCACGCAGCTGGTGCTGCGCCATGTGCCGCTGATGACGCCGCGCAAGGGCATCGCCAGCCTGCCCGACGTGGGCGACCTGGTGCTGGTGCAGTTTTTGGGCGGCGACATCAACCGGCCGGTGGTGGTGGGCACGCTCTACAACGGCGACGACCGGCCGCCCGCGCACGCCGAAGGCCAGTGGGTGCTGCAGCTGCCCTCGGGGCCCGATGCCGCCGAAGACGGCGTGCGGCTGGAGATCCGGCAGGACGGCCCCGCCGGCTTCACGCTCAGCGTCAAAGGCGACAAGTTCAAGCTGGTGGTGCAGGACGACGACCCCGTGGCCCGGCTGGACGTGGCCGGCACCACGCTGAGCATCGACGGCAGCGGCGCCGTCACGGTGGAAGGCGCGGGCGACATGCAGATCCAGGCCAGCGGCCACCTGAAGCTGGAAGCCGGCGGCAACGCCGAGCTGGTGGCCGGTGGCACGCTGAAGCTGGCCGGCGCGGTCGTCAACATCAACTAGGACCGGACGATGGGACTGCCCGCCGCCAAACAAGGGGACAAGGTGCTGGCCACCGACATCCACATCCAGATGCTGCCCACCCCCGGCGGGCCGGTGCCCACGCCGCTGCCCAACCCCTTTGTCGGCACGCTGGACGGCGGTTTGTCCAGCGACGTGAACCTGGAAGGCAAACCCGCCGCCACCGTGGGCAGCACGGCCACCAACACCCCGTCGCACATCCCCACCGTCGGCCCGTTCCAGAAGCCGCCCGGCAACCAGGGTCAGATCGTCCAGGGCTCGGGCTCGGTGTTCATCAACGGCAAACCCGCGGCCCGCATGGGCGACCCCGCGCTCACCTGCAACGACCCAGCCGACCTGCCGGCAGGCACGGTGCTGGCGGCCGGCACGGTCTTCATCGGTGGTTGAGATGTCTTCCTTCAAACCACCCGAGACCCGCCACCTGCTGAAGGATCTGGCGGTCTACGCCGTGCACCGCGAGCTGCGCCCGCTGTACCGGCCCAAAGAGACCTTGCGTGCGCCGCGCCGCGCCTGGGACTTCGAGCCCCGCGCCGGGCTGGAGAACCTGGCCCAGGCCGTGATGCTGCGCCTGCTCACGCCCCGCGGCGAACTGGCGGCACTGGGCCACCCCGAGTACGGCTCGCGCGTGCATGAACTGATCGGGCGCGAAAACACCAGCACGCAGCGCAACCTGCTCAAGCTCTTCATCCTGGAAGCGCTGCAGAACGAGCCGCGTGTGGCCAAGGTGGTGGAGCTGAAGGTCGGCCCGTCGCCCGGCTTGCGCAGCACCGTGGACGTGCTGCTGCGCGTGCAGCCCGCGCAGTCCGAAGCGGTGGTCACCATCGGCCCCTTCGCCATCGAACTCGGGCCCTGAACCGGTCTGAAAGGCGCACCATGTCCTCCTTCCGCCGCAAGCCCTACCCCGAGGTCGCCGAGAGCCTGCTCAACCGGCTGCTCGGCGGTGTCAGTGCCGAGGCCCATCCCTACCCGCCCGCCGGTGCCGCGCGCGAGCCCTATGCCCATGCGCTGGAGCGCGCGCCGGTGGAACGGGTCACCGCCGTCTGGGGCGCCCGCAACGGCACCAGCGTGCGCTTCCAGCCCGAGGCCGACTGGCGCCTGGCCACCGACAAGCGCCGGCTGGAGTGGATCGCCGGCGGCCAGCGGCCGGACGAAGGCACGGCCTTCGAGGTGCACTACCTGCCGACGGAACGCGAGGTCGGTGTCAACGACCTCTACCCCGGCTCGGTGGTGCGCACGCTGATGGAAGCCGTGGCGCTGGAGTCGGCCTCGCTCTATGCGCAGATGGAGGTGGTCTACAAAAGCGGCTTCATCGACACCGCCGAAGGCCGTGCACTGGACCATGTGGTGTCCTTGCTCGGCCTGTCGCGCGTGCTGGCCGGCCGCAACACCGCCGAGCTGCGTTTCACGCGCGTGGCCGGCACCCGCGGCGCCATCACGCTGCCGGCTGGCACGCGCGTGGCCACGGCCGACGGCGCCATCGAATACGAAACCCTGGCCGACCTGACCCTGGCCGATGGTCAGCCCAGCGCCAAGGGCCTGGCACGCGACCTGGTGGTCAGCAACGACGCCGTGGCCGCGGAAACTCTGGTGCTGCTGACGCGGCCGGTGGCCGGCATCGAAGCGGTCAGCAACCCCGGCGCCAGTTCGCGCCTGGACCGCGACGAAAACGACACCGAGCTGCGCACCCGGGCCCGGCGTTTCCTGGTCGGTGCCGAACGGGGCACACGCTCGGCCCTGGAGGCCGCCATCGCCGCCGAAGGCGTGCGCGCCGAGGTCACCGAGCCCGAGCCCGGCCGCGTGCGCGTGCTGCTGCACGCCGGCGCGCTGGACCCGACGCAGCGCGCGCGCCTGGAGGCCGCGGCGCAGCGGGTGCGGCCGGCGGGCGTCTGGCTGGAGTTTGTCGACGGCAACGCACCGGCGGCGGTGGACCTGGAACTGCGCCTGACCACCGCCGCCGGCCGGCCCGAGGCCGAGTTGCGTGCGATCCAGCAGCAGGTGCACGAGGGTCTGGCCGCCTACTTCAGCGGCCTGCCGCTGGGCAGCGACGCCAGCCTGGGGCGTCTGCTGGGCATCACGATGGGTGTGGCGGGCGTCGAGGATGCGCGCCTGGTCAGCGCCTCGGTCGCCGGGGTCGACAAGCTGGATGCCGTGGCCGGGCGCATCGCGCTGGCCGGCCTGTCCACCCAACTGGGCACGCTGAAACTGCACGACCCGGCGCTGGCCACCGGCCTGACGCTGGTGGTGCGCTACACCCGCGCGCAGCCGCTGCCCGACCAGGCCGCGCTGCAGGCCGCGCTGGAAGCCGCCGTGGCCACGCTGAACACCCTGGCCGCGGCCGACAACCCGGCGAACGACGCGCAGCGTGTGCTGAGCTGGGGCGGGCTGACGCGGCTGCTGCCGCTGCCGGGTTTTGCCTCGGCGGCGTTTGGCAGCGGCGCAGCACCCGCCACCGACGCCGAGATCGGCGCCTACCGCGTGCAGTGGGTCTTCACGCGTGCCGATGGGGGCAGCACGCTGCTGCAGGCTGCGGCCGACGCGGCATTTGCGCTCGGAACGCCGGAGCGGTTGTCGGTGCAACGCGTCGCGGTCGATGTACAGCCGACGGTCTGAACCATGCCCACCTACGACCGCCTCGTCGACCACCTGCCCACGCTGTGGCAGCCGCAGCCGGGTGACGACACGCTGGTGGCGCACTGGCTGCGCGCCGTGGGGGGTGTGTTCGACGGCGCCGGGGCCGACATCCAGCATGTGCTGCGCGCCCACTGGTTCGACACCGCCGACGCCGCCGCCTGGGCCACGCACTTCGCCGCCCACCGGCGCGAACGCGGCCTCGGCGCCCTGCGCCCGCGCCACCCTGGCGACCAGCGCGAGGCGCTGGCCTACCCGCAGGTGCAGGACCTGGCCCGCCTGGCCGGCCTGCTGGACCTGCCGCCCTGGCGCGACCCGGCCAGCCTGCGCGAAAGTGTGGAGGGGTTCCGCCAGCGCGTGGCCGATGTGCTGGACGCCTACCGCGCCGGCATCGTCACGCCCGGCGGTTTGCGGCGGCTGGTGGACGCGGCCTTGCCCGAGGACCTGGCGGCACCAGTGCAGGCCCGGCGTTCGCGCTACACGCTGGAAGAACCCGTTGGCCTGCGCTTCACGCAGCGTGCCTTGACGTCTCAACCCACGGTGCCGGAAGGCGACCGTGTCGCACCGCTCGCACGCTGGGTGCTGGGCGTGCCCGGCACACCGGGTTTTGTCATCGCTGGCCCCGCCGTGGCACCGATGGTGGAGCGCTACACGCCGACGGCCAGCGTGCGCGGCATCGGCGTGGCCTACACCGGCACGCTGGCGGCCGACCAGGCGCTGCAGCTGCAGCCCGACCGCCAAGCCGTGGTGCTGCGCGGCGCCGATCTGCTGGCCAGCGCGCTGGATGCGGCACCTGCGCGCGACGCATCGGCCAACGGCCCCTTCGTGGCCGCCACGACGCTGGCCGCGGGCGAGTGGATCGCCGCCGACACCGCGCCCGACGGCACGCTGTGGCTGCTGCAGCGCGACGGCGCGGCCCACACCGTGCAGCGTTGGGACGGCACGGCCCTGGACACCATCGGCACCGACGCACCGGCCGGCCCCTTCCACGCCCTGGCCGTCGCTGGCGACAGCGCCTGGCTCGGCACCGACACGCGGCTGTTCCGCTGCCCGCTCTGGCCGGCCGACGGGCTGCGGCGATGGACCTCCGTGGCCGCTGTGAGTGGCGCGGTGCGGGCCTTGCACGTCAGCGGCGGGCGCCTGTTTGCAGCCGGTGCACAGGGGCTGTGGGAACTGGACCTGGCCGGTGCGCTGATCGCACAACACCACGCCAGCCTGCCGCTGCGGGCGGTGTGGATCGAAGGCCCACGCACCTGGCTGGCCACCGACACCGCGCTGTACCTGGTGCAAGGCGCCCAACGCTGGCGCTTTGCCGCCAGCGGCCCGTCGGAAGAACAAGCCGACTGGCTGCCATCGCCCGATGGCGATGCCGAACCCAGCCCGCTGCCCACGCTGGACCAGATCGTGCGCACACCCGACGGCAGCCTGTGGCTGGGCAGCGCCGATGGGCTGGCGCGCTGGTTCGCCGCCGAAGACGGCAGCACGCGGCTGGCGGCCTTCCCCGATGTGATCGCGGGCCCCGTGCGCCGATTGCGCGTGGACGACCGCGGCCGGCTCTGGATTGCAGCCGACACCGGCCTGTTCAGCTTCGACGGCCGCGACCTGGCGCAGCACGACACCACTGCCGCACGCTGGCTGCCGCTGGGTGATGCCGAACACATCCACGCCGACGAGCTGAGCAGCGCGGCCCGCCACTTCTGGCGCTGGGAGCCGGTGCTGGCGCAATGGCAACGCTTCGACCCGTCCACACGGCGTTTTGCCGACCCGGCCCTGGCGGTGCGCGCCGCACCGGCGGATGCCGTGGCCGAGGTGCTGCACCGGCCCGCGCTGCGGGCGGCGCTGGGCAGCTTCGACGGCCAGCAGTTCACGGCCAGCAGCACCGTGCCGGCCGATCAGCTGCGCCTGCGCGTGAAACCCGATGAACAACGCATCGCCGACGGCGGCCTGCCGGGGCTGCCGCCCGACGCACCGGGTGCGAGCTGGCGCTACCTGGAGATGAACGCCAGCCCGGTGCCGCCGCCCAACCTGGCGGCGCTGAACCGCCCGTGGTGGACCACCGAAGGCCAGCTCTTCCTGCCACCCGAGCGGCTGGCCGCCGTGCCCGGCCACCACCGCGACGCGGCATCGTTTGCCAGCGATCCGCAAGGTGAAGGCCAGTTCGACCGTTCCGCCTTCAGCTACCCGCCCACGGCACGGCTGTGGGTGCAGCACGCCGTGGCGCCGGCCATCGGCATCCGCATCCGCTTGAACCTGCCCGACCCCGGGCAGGCCATCGACCCCGCGTTGGCCGACCGTGTGTGGGGCCTGGTGCACCGCGCGCGCCCGGCCGGTGTGCCCTTGCAATTGATGGCCGAGGGTGTTGTCTTGAAGGAGAGCCTGACATGAGCGTGCAAACCGCGTTGAACGACGCCCAGGCCCTGGGCGGCCGCACCCCCGGCCACCTGATCACGGCGCAGGACTGGAACACCATGGCCGGTGTGCTGGTGGAGTACGGCACCGCGCTGCTCGGCCTGCCCGACGCCGTGGCCGCGCTGCAGGCGCAGCTGGACACCTTGTCGGCGCGTGTCGATGCACTGGAGCTGCTGCCGGCGCTGGTGCAGCAACTGGAGGATCAGACCGCCCCGCTGCGCGAGCAGTACCGGCTCACCGTCAGCACCGCCAGTGAAAACGTGCTCGTCGGCCAGGTGGTCGAGATCCAGTTCCTGGCCACCGCGCTGGACGGCAGCCCGCTCACCGGCCCGCGCCCCTGGCTGGACGTGGTGGCCACCTGGGGCCGGCTGCGGGGTGCGCCCGGGTTCACGGTGCGCGAAAACGCCGAAGAAAACGCGCTCGCCATCCAGGTCAACGACCAGGGCATCGCGCGCGTGCAGCTGCGCGGCCAGCACACGCGTGGCTTCACGCTGGAATCGGAGCTGAATTTCTCCAGCGCGCTGGCCACGCAGGTGGGCAACACCGGCCTGACGGTGATGCAGAGCCTGAACCAGGCCAACTCGCCGCTGGAAGCCCAGGCGCAGATGGCCTTCCAGACCATGAACGCACGCTACGACGCCAGCCCGGCCTTCCGCACCTATGCCGACGGCTACCTCGGTCAGATGACCGGCGGGCGCTATGTGGGCGGCCACCTCGGCGGCATGGTCCAGGTCGGCCAGTGGCAGAACTTCCGTGCCACGGTGATGGCCTTCGCCAAACCCGATTCGAGCCCGGTCACACCCGACCCGACCCGCGGCGTCGCCACCATCCAGGTCAACTTCCGGGAGTGGCTGGCCCATTGGTCTGACGGTTACGTCAAGGAGGTCACGCCCGTGCTGCCCGGCTGGCGCGACCTGTTCGAGAACGAATACGCCCGCGTGGACGCGCTGCCGTTTTTCACCGCCGAGCTGAACCGCCGCGCGCCGGTGGTCGGTGCGCTGGGCCATGTGCGCAACCTGCTGGCGGTGGAATCGGCGCTGGCCCAGGTGCTGCCGGGCACCGACACCGTCAAGGCGCAGTCGCGCGATCTTTTTGCCGGTGCCGTGACCCTGCAGTTTGCCGCCGGCGGCAACGACGCCAGGGCCGCGACCAGCTACGCCACGCAGGCCCAGGTGGGCCAGGCCGCGAGCCAGGTGGCGCGCAGCGCCCAGACGGCTGCGGCCGATGCCGCCAGCACCAAACAATCGGTGCTGTTGCTGGAAGACCGCGTCAAGGCCGCCGAGCAGACCGGCAAGGAAATCAGCGCCGGCCTGCGCACCATCGGCGACGGTGTCAACAAGATCAACGTCGCCGAGGTGGCCGATCTGGGCAGCCGGCTGAGCACCATCAACGTCAGCCTGAACCAGCTGGCATCGCGCATCCCGGGGACCTGAGGTGCCCGACGTCTACCTGAACCCCAGCGACCTGTCACCCGCACAGGCCAGCCGGGTGCTGGCCTTCCTGAACCGCGCCAGCAGCGCGCAGCAGCTGCACCGCGACATCGAGTTCCCGGGCGAGCCCGACATCGGCGTCAAGCTGGGCCAGCGGCTGCTGGACGCCCGCGCGGCGCTGGGCGGTGCCTTCACCGACATCGTGCAGGTGCGCAGCGTCCGGCTCATCGGGCCGGAGCGTTTCACCGAGATCTGCGTGGCCGCGCTGGGCCTGGACCCCAGCCGCTGGGTCGACCTGTTCTTCGGCGCTGCGCCGCTGTCGGCGCCGGCCGACACCGGCCTGGCCGTCACGTTGGCGGCCCGGCCGCAGCCGGCCTGGCTGGGCATGCCGCTGGGGATCACCGTCCGCGTGAGCGACCGCGGCGGTGTGCCACGCGCGGCCGTGCCCGTCACGGTGCAGACCGGCGCCGGCCGGCTGGTGTGGATGTACGGCTTCCAGCGCGTGGAAGGGCAGGCAATCACGGTGATCACCGGCGCCGACGGCAGCGCCGTGCTCGAGCTGCTGCGGCCACCCTCCGAGCCGCTGTCGGAGCTGCAGGACGCCGCGCTGCAGGACGCACTGGTGCAGCTGGACGTGAATGCCGGCGACCCGCTGAAGCTGGAGGCCGATTTCCGCGCGCTGGCCGACCTGTACCTGCTGGAGCGCAGCTACAACCTGCGCCGCGCCATCGACCTCTTCGTGCGCGACCACCGCGAGGCCATGCTCGCCGCGCTGAACCCCGGCGCCTGGCGCCTGGCCTGGCCCATGGAGAGTGTGCTGCTGCAGGCCGATGCCGTGCTGCCCAACGCCGGCGGCAGCAGCCTGGCCCGCGCGGTGGGCACCGTGGTGTGGAAGAACTGGGTCGGCGCCTGGCTGGAGTTCCTGGGCGACCGGCTGCGCCAGGTCGCCGGGCTGGACGCCAGCTTTGACGCCGCACTGCAGCGCGCCAAAGGCCCCGAGGTGGTGTCCGAGCTGCTGGGCCAGGCCCAGGCCTTCGTGGCGGGCCGCAGCGGGCGCGCCGCGCTGTGGGTGGGGCAAAAGGCCGTGACCGACGCCACCACGCGGCTCACCAGCAGCCCGGCGGTCGCCCAGGCCTCGCCCGCGGTGCAGGCCGCGCTGCTGACGGAGATGCCGGTCGCGGCCCGCGAGGTCAGCCCCACCTCGCTGGGCAGCTTCACGCTGGTGAAAAACGTCAGCCAGGTCGGCAAGCTCGACCTGCAGCTGGGCAACGAGGTCTTGTTGGGCGAGGTGGCCCGGCTGGACAGCCAGGTGCTGGCGCTCACGCAGCAGAACGACGCGCTGTCGCGCCAGGTCAGCACACTCAGCACCGACATCAGCGACATCCGGCTGGTGCTGGCACCGATCGGGCCGATCGAACCGATCGCGCCGATCTCCGGCCCGCTGGTCACCCCGGGCCCGCTGCGCCGCCGCACGCGGGCCAAAAAGCCATGAGCACGGCCTTCGGCCTGTACGGTGCGGCCAATTTCGCCGCCAGCACACGCATCGCCGCCGGGCACAGCGTGGCGCTGACGGCGCCGCAGTGGACGGGTGAACGCGCGGTCTTCCGCCACTCCTTCTGGCTGCCGGTGCCGGCGCTGCCCGGCGCGCTGGCGCTGAGTCTGGGCGTGGCGCAGTTGCAGGCCCGCTTTGCGCCACTGCGCCTGGCGCTGGGTTTCAGCCGGACCGACTGGTTCGGTCCCGCCGCGCCCGCAGCCCGGGGCGGCCGGCGGCTGAAGATGCGGCTGCCGCTGCCGGTGCTGCAGTTCCGCGGCGGCCACGCGCAGACCAGCCGCTGCCGCTACACGCTGCACCGGGCCGATGGTGAACATGTCGCGGAAGACGCCGCCGCCAGCGGCACCACCGGCGAAGACCTGGCCGAGCCCTGGATCGGCGCGGACTTCGAGGTCGTCACCGGCGCGATGCTGGTGGTGGCAGAGCTGCAGCGGGCCGTCCAGGTGCAGGCCCGGCCGGCACTGCGTGCGCAGGCGCCTGCGCTGGCCACCGGCGTGGAAGTGCACGACAGCGTGCTGGCGGTGGAAGCCGAAGCCCTGGCGCAGCAATTCGCCGTCCTCTCGCAGCTGGTGGTGGACGGCCGGCCCACCAGCCCGCGCCTGCGGCTGATCGCCGAGCGCGCCGGCGGCGACGAGCTGCTGTGGCAGGCGCTGCAGCCGGGTGATGCCGGCACCACCACGCTGCCGGCCGAACCGCTGGCGGACGCCTGGGCCCCGGCGCTGGAGCGGCTGCAACGCCTGCTGGGCGAAGACGATCCGCCGCTGCGCTTGCGGCTGGACTGCGAATCCGACGCGCCCTGCAGCCTGAGCCTGCCCAGCCTGGCCCTGCGCCTGGACGCCGAGCTGGCGCTGCTGCCTGCCCCGGCGCGGCTGGATTTTGATGGCCACGGCCACCAGCACCACCTCGTGCCGCTGGCGCTGCCGGCCGGTGGTGTACCGCAGGCGCTGACGCTGAGCGGCCGTGTGGTGGCCGACGCCGCCGCGGCCGCCGGTGCCGGCGGCAGCGACGGCCGGCAAGGTGCGCTGCTGGGTTCTGCCGCCGCCGAAGGAACTTGGCAGCAGGCGCTGGACCTGCCGGCCGGGCGGCTGGGCGGTGTGGCCATCGCCTGGCAGCCGATGTCGGCCACGGTCACGCTGCATTGGCGTTTGTTGAGCGAAGACGGCGCCGTGCTGCTCGCCCAGACCGTCACGCTGCCCACGCCCAGCGGTGGCTGGCTGGCGCTGCGCTGCGCCCCGCTGGACCTGCAGGCCGGCCGCACCTGGCTGGCGGTGACGCTGTCGGAAGGGACCGGCGTCTGGCTCTTCGGCCACGCCGGCCCGGCCGGCCGACATGCCGCGGTGGCCGGCGGTGTCGAGCAAGCCTTGCCGCAGCCGCTGGCGGTGCAGGCGCTGGCCGGGGGTGCCGACCTGCCCGCCGGCAGCCGCGCCATCACCGTGGCGGTCGGCCCGCAGGTGGTGGTCACGTCGCTGGCCCCGGGGCCGCTGAGCCTGGACCTGGCCGCGCCGGCCCTCGCGGCGCTGGCGGGCCACCCGCTGGCCCTCAGCGCCGGCATCGCCGCCAGCGTCACGCTGGACGCAGCCCGCCTGCGGCTGCGCCTGCCCTGATCAGGGTTTGGCCATCACCCGTTGCACCGCGTCCAGCCCCGGCAGAAGCCGGTGGGCAAACCAGCTGTTCTGCGTGTCCGGCTCCAGCGCGGCCACCACCAGGGCGGCCAGCGGCTGGTCAAGCGGCACGTAGAAGCTGCCGGCTTCCGCGCGCCAGGTGCCCGGCACCAAGGCCACGCTCACGCGCTGCACCGCATACGGGTCGCGCACCCGGCCCAGGGTGTCCAGGCGCGCCATCTCGCCGCGCGCGGTCTCGCGGTATTGCTCCACCTGCAGGGTCTGCGCCGCCGGCAGGGTGCGCACCAGCACGCCCAGGCGGTGCAGGCGGGCCACGGCCTCGGTGGCGTCGGGCGCCAGCCAGTAGCCGCAGGGCCGCGTGCGTGTGCGCAGCGGCTGGATCTGCAACGCCGAGTCCCAGTCCACCTGCAGGGTCTTGTCGGCGCCGGTGTCGGGGTCGAGCAGGCGGATGTCGCGCCGCTCGCGCGTGGGCCGGCCTTCGACGGTGAACTCGCCCTGGCAGGCCTGCGCCGCCACCTCGGCACCCGCCCGGGCCTGCAGCGCCAGCAGCACATCGGCCTGCGCCGCGGCGCTGCGCAGCAGGCTGTGCAGGGCCACCAGGTGGCTGTGCACGCGCCGTTCGGCGTGCAGGCGGTGCAGGTCGAACCCACGCGATTCCAGCAGAAAACTCACCGCGTGCTTGAGGCCGCTGGTGTTGCGCGCCAGGTCGGGCTGGATGCCGCCCATCGTCAGCAGGCGTTCCGTGGGCTCGGTCGGGTTGGTGTAGTACCACTCGTGGCTGAGCCCGGCGCGGTCCAGCGCCTGCAGCAGGGGCTGGCGGAACAGGCTCTCGGCGGCCTGCGTCAGCGCCGGCGGCAGGTTGGGCGTGGTGGCGTACTGGATCAGCAGGTCGTGCCCCTTGATGCCACCGAACTTGGGCATGTAGCGCCCGAGCGCAATGTGCTCGTGGGCATCGACCACCAGCACCGGCTGCAGGCTGCGCTGCAGTTCCGCCAGGGCCTCGGCCTCGGGCGTGCGCAGCAGCAGATGGTCGCGGTTCAGGTCCAGCCCGGCGGCGTTGACACGCCGGTTCAGCTGCGCGCCATCGGGGTTGGCGCGCGGCAGCAGCACCACGTCCAGCCGCTCCAGCACCGCGGCCAGCGGGTGGCGCGGGTCGGCCAGCTGGCCGGCCAGCGCCAGCAGCGCCTCGCCACCCGCCGGCTCGTTGCCATGCTGCTGGCCGATCAGCAGCGCCACCGGCCGCCCGGCGCCGCGGCTGTGGTGCAGCGCCAGCAGCGGCTCGCCGGTGCCGCTGTGGCCGATCACCAGCAGCCGCGCCGCGCCGCGGGTGGCGATGGCCCGCAGGGCCGTGGCCAGCTCCTGGTTGTCGGTCCAGGTCTGGCGGCCGGGCTGCAGGCCCGGGGTGTCGGGGCGCTCGGCCGGTGGTGGAAAGCGGTCGGCCACGGCCTGGCTGTAGGGCAGCAGGCCCTGGGCGGACACGCTGCCGCCCAGCGCGGCCAGCAGCAACAGGACAGGCAGCCAGCGTGGCCGCAGGGAGCGTTTCATGCCGCCATCTTGCCAGCACGCCACAATCGCCCCGATGCGCCACCCCACGACACCGCCATGCGCTGGCTGACCACCCTGGGCCTGAGCCTGCTGGCGCTGCCGGTGCTGGCGGTGGTGGCCGGGCAGGCGGGCCTGCTGGCCGGGCGGCCGCCCACGGACCTGGGCGTGCGCGATGGTCGATTGAAGGCGCCGTCCCACACGCCCAACAGCGTCAGCAGCCAGGCACTGCTGTGGCCCGGGCTGCCCCACCGCGAGCTGGCCACGATCGCACCGCTGCCGCTGGTGGGCGACGGGCCGCAGACCCTGGCCCGGGTGCGCAGCATCGCGCTCGCGCTGCCGGGTGCCACACTGGTGACGGAACGCCCCGACTACCTGTACCTGCAGTTCCGCACCCGCTGGCTGGGTTTCGTGGACGACGCCGAGTTCTGGTTCGACCCGGCGGCCCAGGTGATCCAGGTGCGCTCGGCCTCACGGCTGGGGCAGCGGGACTTCGGCGTCAACCGCGCCCGCATCGAGGCGGTGCGGGCCCGGCTGGGCGCCGGAGCACCTTTCGCGCCGGGCTGACGACACTTGGCGACGCCCGGCGGCGCCTCGTCGGACGGCACCCGGTGGCGCGCCGCAGCCCGCACAGAATGCACCCGATGACTGTGATCGCCCCGCCCGCCCCGCCTGTGGCACCCGAGGCCGCGCGCACGCACTTCCTGCGCAGCCTGCGCTTCATGCTGCTGCTGTGCAGCGCCATCACCGGGCTGCTGACGGTGTTCTACGGCGGCTTCTACTACAAGCTGGTCTATTCGTTTTCGATCGGCCTGAGCTGCTGGCTGATCATCGACGGCCCGCGCCAGCTCTTCAACTGGTGGAGCGCGCGCCGCCGGGCGCGCCTGAACCTGCCGCCACCTGCCAGGCCGGGGCTGGACTTCGGCTGGCGCGCCATGTTGCCGCTGCTGCTGGTGGGCATGCTGGCGGGGCCGACGATCGGCCTGGCCCTGGCCGATGCCATCACCGGCGGGCGGTCGCCCTGGCTGTGGCAGCTGTCGTCCACGTCCGCACGCGTCACGCTGGCGATCACGGTGGTCGCCACGCTGGTGTCGGTCTTCGTCTTCAGTGCCCAGGAGCGCGCCGCCGCGCTGCGCCTGCGCGCCGAGGCCGCCCAGCGGGCCGCCAGCGAGACGCAGCTGCGCCTGCTGCAGTCGCAGCTGGAGCCGCACATGCTGTTCAACACGCTGGCCAACCTGCGCGTGCTGATCGGCCTGGATGCCGTGCGCGCCCAGGCCATGCTGGACCGCCTGATCAGCTTCCTGCGCGCGACGCTGACGGCATCGCGCCTGAACCTGCACCCGCTGGCCGACGAGTTTGCGCGGGTGGACGACTACCTGGCCCTGATGGCCATCCGCATGGGCCCGCGGCTGCAGCCCCTGCTGGACCTGCCGCCTGCGCTGGCCCAGCTGCCCGTGCCGCCGCTGCTGCTGCAGCCGCTGGTGGAAAACAGCATCAAACACGGGCTGGAACCCCAGGTGGCCGGCGGCCGGCTGGAGGTGCGCGCGCGGCGCGACGGGGCCACCCTGGTGCTGCAGGTGCGCGACACCGGCGGCGGCCTGGAGGCGGCGCCGGCCGACACGGCGGGCACGCGCTTCGGCCTGCAGCAGATCCGCGACCGGCTGCACACCCTGTACGGGCCCGCAGCCCGGCTGCAGCTGGAAAGTGCGCCCGACGCCCAGGGCGGCGCCCTGGCCACCATCACCTTGCCCCTCACCGAGCCCATCACCGACCCGACATGAGCACTGCCACCGCCCTGATCGCCGAAGACGAACCCCTGCTCGCCGCCGGCCTGCAGGCCGACCTGGCCCGGCTCTGGCCCGAGCTGCAGGTGGTGGCCCAGGCGGGCGATGGCCAGCAGGCCGTGGCGCTGGCGCTGCAGCACCGGCCGCAGCTGTGTTTCCTGGACATCCGCATGCCCGGCCAGACCGGGCTGGAGGCGGCGCAGGCACTGGCCGAGGACTGGCCCGAGGGCGAGCCCTTCCCGCTGCTGGTCTTCGTGACGGCCTACGACCAGTACGCGCTGCAGGCCTTCGAGGCCCAGGCGGTGGACTACCTCGTCAAGCCGGTGGCGCCCGACCGCCTGGCCGCCTGCGTGGCCCGGCTGCGCCAGCGCCTGGCACACCGCAGCGCCGCTGCGCCGGACGCGTTGCAGCAGGCCATGGCCCAGCTGCGCGGCCTGCTGGGTGCCGCAGGCGCGTCGCAGGCCCCGGCCCCGCGGCTGGAGGTCATCCAGGCCCAGGTGGGCAACCTGGTGCACCTGGTGCCGGTGGCCGAGGTGCTGTACTTCGAGGCCGCCGACAAGTACGTGCGCGTGGTCACCGCCGGCCGTGAACACCTGATCCGCACACCGCTGAAGGACTTGTTGCCGCAGCTGGACCCGCAGGCCTTCTGGCAGGTGCACCGCGGCACCGTGGTGCAGGCGCGGCACATCAGCAGCGCGCGGCGGGAAGAATCGGGCAAGGTCACGCTCACGCTCGCCGGCCGGGCCGAGACCCTGGTGGCCAGCCGGCTGTACGCCCACCTGTTCAAGGGCATGTGAGTGCACCACCGGTGGCGAATCGCCGGCGCCGTTTGATCGCCTGCACTGTCGATTCGTCCCAGGTCGGCTGACACGCCCGGCCCCGGCACTGAGGATACCGACCCATACCCCGGCCAGTTGGCCTGAACCTGAAGGAAACCCCATGAACACGAGCATGACCGACGACGAGATCCGCAAGCTGGCCAAGAAGCGCGTGGACATGAAGATGGGGTTCTACATCCACGCCACGGTCTTCGTGTGCGTGAACCTGGGGCTGTACGCGCTCAACCTCTACCAGGGCGGCCAGCGCTGGCACAGCTTTCCGCTGTTCGGCTGGGGCCTGGGCCTGGCCATCCACGGCGTGGTGACCTTCCTCAGCCTGCGTGGCGACGGCCTGCGCGA
The DNA here is from genome assembly GCA_964442175.1 of uncultured Rubrivivax sp. Classification (GTDB taxonomy): domain Bacteria; phylum Pseudomonadota; class Gammaproteobacteria; order Burkholderiales; family Burkholderiaceae_C; genus Rubrivivax. The sequence goes on along the minus strand of CAYTWU010000003.1, from coordinate 11,917 downwards.
GCGCATGCTGGACGCCGAGATCGAGAAGCTGAAGGGCCGCCGATAGAATCGGCGCATGTCAGAAACCCCGCTGAAACCCGCCAATTTCCTGCGCACCGTCATCGAGCAGGACCTCGCCGCCGGCACCTTCCAGGGCCGGCGCTTCGGCGGCAGCCCCGGTGACGCCGCGCACCACGCGGCCGGCGCGCCCGACACCGCCGCCATCCGCACGCGGTTCCCGCCCGAGCCCAACGGCTACCTGCACATCGGGCATGCCAAGAGCATCTGCCTGAACTTCGGCCTGGCGCGCGATTTCGGCGGTGTCTGCCACCTGCGCTACGAAGACACCAACCCCGAGACGGAAGAGCAGGAGTACGTCGACGCCATCGTCGAGATGGTGCGCTGGCTGGGCTTCGACTGGGACAGCCATGGCACCAGCCACCTCTACTACGCCAGCAACTACTTCGACTTCATGTACCGCGCGGCCGAGGCGCTGATCGAACGTGGCCTGGCCTACGTGGACGAACAGACGGCCGA
>CAYTWU010000003.1:0-11391 GCA_964442175.1 uncultured Rubrivivax sp. | reverse complement strand
CGCGGCGACTTCACCACGCCCGGCACCGACAGCCCCTTCCGTGGCCGCACGCCGGCGGAGAACCTGGCCCGCTTCCGCGAGATGCGCGACGGCCAACATGCCGACGGCGCGATGGTGCTGCGCGCCAAGATCGACATGGCCAGCCCCAACATCAACCTGCGCGACCCGGCCCTGTACCGCATCAAGCGCGCCCACCACCACAACACTGGTGACCGCTGGTGCATCTACCCGATGTACACCTACGCGCACCCGATAGAAGACGCGCTGGAAGGCATCACGCACAGCTTCTGCACGCTGGAGTTCGAAGACCAGCGCCCCTTCTACGACTGGTTGCTGGGCCAGCTGGCCGACGCCGGGCTGCTGGCCCGGCCCAACCCCAAGCAGGTGGAGTTCGGCCGCCTGAACCTGACCTATGTGATCACCAGCAAGCGCAAGCTCAAGGCGCTGGTGGAAGAAGGCATCGTCGCCGGCTGGGACGACCCGCGCATGCCCACATTGGCAGGCCTGCGCCGGCGCGGCTACACGCCGGCCGCGGTGCGCAAGATGGCCGACGACACCGGCGCCAGCAAGACCAACATCTGGCTCGAGTACAGCGTGCTCGACCAGTGCCTGCGCGACGACCTGGAAGGCCAGGCGCCCCGCGCGATGGCGGTGCTGGACCCGCTGCCGCTGGTGCTGACGAACTGGGCAGATCTCTTTGGCGCCGACCACCGCGAGCCCTGCCACGCGCCGGCCCACCCGCAGCGGCCCGATCTGGGCCAGCGTCAGTTTCAGCTCGGCCCCGAGCTCTGGATCGAACGCGACGACTTTGCCGAGGCACCGCCCAAAGGCTTCTTCCGCCTGTTCCCGGGCAACAAGGTGCGGCTGAAGTACGGCATGGTGGTCGAGTGCAGCGGCTGCGAGAAAGATGCCGATGGCCGCGTCACGCGCGTGCTGGCCCAGGTGGTGCCCGACACCAAGAGCGGCACGCCGGGCGCCGATGCCGTCAAGGTCAAGGGCACGATCACCTGGGTGGCGGCGCACGACGCCGTGGCCACCGAGCTGCGCCTGTACGACCGCCTGTTCACCGAGGCCCAGCCGGATGCCGGCGGGCGTGATTTCCGCGAGGTGCTGAACCCCGCGAGCCTGCGCGTGGTGCGCGGCTGGCTGGAGCCCTCGCTGGCCGGCTGGCCGGCCGAGCGCCACGTGCAGTTCGAGCGCCACGGTTATTTCGTCAGCGACCGCCGGGACCACGCCCCCGGCGCACCGTTGTTCAACCGCACCACCGGGCTGAAGGACAGTTTCCCGCGTTGAAAACTTGTGCAAAGCCGCTGGCATTGCCGGCGGCCTTGCGCGAGCATCAAGGCCCACACCTTCAACGGGAGCTGCCATGAACCGCCTGTCCTGGATCACCACCCTGCTCTGCGGCGTGCTGGCCGCCGGTGCCGCGCAGGCGGTGGGCCGTGCCGAGGTGCGTTATGTCGCGCCCGAAAAATACGCCGACGCCGGCTTCGGTGCACTGGAACGCGAGCGCACGCAGCAGGCGCTCACCGCCCACTTCAACCGGCTGGCCCGGCACCTGCCGGACGGCCAGGTGCTGCGTGTGGACATCACCGATGTCGACCTGGCCGGGGAGGTGGACAGTTTTTCCATGCACCGCCTGCGCGTGATGGGCCAGCTGCCCGACGCACCGCGCCTGGGCCTGAGGTTCGAGCTGCGCCAGGGCGAGCAGTTGCTGGCCCAGGGCGAAGATCAGCTCACCGACCTGATGTACCTGGAGCGCCGCCTGAACCGCCGTGACGACGGCCCGCTGGTCTACGAAGGCCGGCTGCTCGACCAGTGGTTCGATACCCGCATCAAGACCGTGGCCTCGGCAGTGCGATGATCGCGGGATGAAACACCTGCTCCCCACCCTGCTGCTGGCGGCCACACTGCCCGCCTTCGCCCAATCGACCGCCGCCCCGGTGACCAGCGCCTCCGGCCTGGTCTACCAATCGTTGAAGGACGGCACGGGTGCCCAGCCGGCCGCCACCGACACCGTCAAGGTGCACTACCGCGGCACCCTGCCCGACGGCAAGGAATTCGACAGCTCCTACAAGCGCGGCCAGCCGGCGGAGTTCCCGCTCAACCGCGTGATCCCCTGCTGGACCGAAGGCGTGGCCAAGATGAAGGTCGGCGGCAAGGCCAAGCTCACCTGCCCGCCGGCCATCGCCTACGGCGAGCGCGGCACGCCGGGCGGCCCGATCCCGCCGAACGCGACGCTGCACTTCGAGGTCGAGCTGCTGGACATCCGCGTCGCGCGCTGAGGCTTTCAGCGCCCGCTGCGGCCCGGTGGGTGGCCGACGTCGAAGTCGTTCCGGCCGCTGACATCGCGGCCCTTCAGCAGCCACAGCGGCCGCTGCGCAAAGTTCACCGGCACGCCGGTCTGGCCATCGGACGGCCGCAGGTCACGCTCGAAGACCGATGTCGCCGGCATGTAGCGCAGCGCCACGCCGGTGCGGCGCTGGGCCGAACGGTTGGCGTCGGCGCCGTGCACCATGTAGACGTCGTGCAGCGACATCTGGCCCGGCTGCAGTTCCAGGTCCACCGCGTCGGCTTCGTCGAAGGCGCCTTCGGCCATGCGCTGGTTCAGCGTCAGGTCGGTGCGGTCCTCGTGCAGGTGCGGGTGCAGGCGTTGGCCGATGTGCGAGCGCGGGATCACGCGCAGGCAGCCGTTGGCGCGCGTGGACGGCTCCAGCGCCAGCCACACCGTGCAGTTGGCCAGCGGGCGGATGGGCCAGTAGTGGCCGTCCTGGTGCCAGGGTGTTTCGTAGCCCTCGGCGGCCGGCTTGCAGAACACGTGGCAGCCCCAGAGGATGACGTTGTCGCCGATCACACCCGAGACCAGCTCGACGATCTCCGGGTCCTTCGCGAGCGCGAGGAAATCGGCGACACCGCGCACACCCTCGCCGTTGTCGCCGTCGATGTGGGCCGACACCAGCTTCTCCGGCCGCACGCCGGGGTTGCGGCGCAGCAGTTCGTCCAGCGCCTCGCGCATGGCCTCGGTGCGGGCCGCGGGCAGCCGCCATCGCGGGATCAGCCAGCCTTCGGCGTGGTAGTGGGCGACTTCGTCGGCGGACAGTTGGGCCATCGCGTCAGCTCCTGATTTTCTGCACCAGCTTCACACCGGCCAGCACCAGGGCGCCGGCCACGATGCCCAGCGCCGCATTCGCCAGGTTCTGCGGCAGCCAGTGCCAGTGTTCCACCAGGTGGTGCAGCGGCGCGACGCCGTGCACCAGGATGCCGCCGCCGACCAGGAACATCGCCGCCGTGCCGGCCACCGACAGCGCCTTCATCAGCCAGGGCGCAAAGGCCAGGATGCCCGTGCCCAGCGCCGCGGCGGCGCCGGTCTGGCGTGACAGCCACAGGCCCAGGTCGTCCAGCTTCACGATGCCGGCCACCAGGCCGTAGACGCCGATGGTCATCGCGACCGCGATCACCGACAACACGGCCGCCTGGGTGCCGATGGACGCACCAGCGGCGGCGCCGAGCGAGATCACGATGATCTCGGCCGACAGGATGAAGTCGGTGCGCACGGCGCCCTTGATCTTGTCCTTCTCCAGCGCCACCAGGTCCACCGACGGGTCGACCAGGGCCTGTGTCAGGGCCGCATGGTGGGCGGCGTCCTCCGCCGGGTCATGCAGGAACTTGTGCGCGAGCTTCTCGACCCCTTCAAAACACAGGAAGGCACCGCCCAGCATCAGCAGCGGCGTCACCGCCCAGGGCGCAAAGGCGCTGATGGCCAGCGCCGCCGGCACCAGGATCAGCTTGTTCAAGGCCGAGCCCTTGGCCACGGCCCAGACCACGGGCAGCTCGCGGTCGGCCTGCACGCCGGCCACCTGCTGCGCGTTCAGCGCCAGGTCGTCGCCCAGCACGCCGGCGGTCTTCTTGGCCGCCACCTTGCTCATCACCGCGACGTCGTCGAGGATGGTGGCGATGTCGTCGATCAGGGCAAGCAGGCTGGAGGCGGCCATGGCGTCAGGAGAAGCGGCGGGGGTCGCGCATGCTAGCGCCCGCGGCGCCGGGCCGGCCGCGTGCCTGGAATTCTCAGCCGTCCAGCCGGTGCACCACGCGGGGCACGGCGAAGTCGCGGCCGACGACGGCGCGTGCAAACAGGTAGTTGTCGCGCGCCCGGGCGCTCAGGTGGTCGATGTCCACCCGGCCGCGTTCATCGCACGGGAAGGCCAGCGCGCGGCCGGGGTAGAAGAGCGACTGGAAGCGCAGTTCGTAGTCGGTGATGCAGGGCGTGTCCATGGGGTGCAAGGCGGCTGTGCACAAAAGTTAGGCGGCCCACCGACCGTCTGCCAGGGCGCTGTGCCCCGGCCGGGTGTCGGCGGGCGGCGCATCCGTCTGTCAGCCTGGCACCGACAGGACTTCAGGGGGTGCAGGTGCCGGCCGATAACCCCCCATGCTCCGTGCCGCCACGCCCCTGACCACCGACGGCATCGCCCGTGAAATCGACCACGCCCGCACCCGCGGCCCCTTGCAGCAGATCGTGATCCCGCCCTGCCCGGCGCTGCTCACGCGGCTGCAACTGGCACTGGCCCAGGCCGAACCCGACCTGGGCGAGGTGGCCCGCATCGCCGGCAGCGACGTGGCGATGAGTGCGGTGCTGATCCGCCAGGCCAGCGGTGCGCAGTTCACCGGCTTCGCGCCAGCCCAGACCGTGGGCCAGGCCATGACGCGCCTGGGCCTGCAGCAGACGGCCGCCGTGATGACGGGCTTCCTGGCCCGCCAGAGCATCCGCGCCGACAGCCCGCACCTGCAGGGCTTCTGGGAACGCTCCTGCAAGCGGGCCGTGGTGCTGGACGGGCTGGCCCGCCAGCTGCCGGGGCTTTCGCCCGACCTGGCCTACACCTTCGGCCTGTTTTCGCACGTCGGCATGCCGGTGCTGCTGCAGAGCTTCCGCAGCTACGCCGGCACCATCGTCGAGGGCCTGGCGCGGCGCGACCGCAGCTTCGTGCAGACGGAAAACGCCAACCACCGCACCGACCACGCCGTGGTCGGCGCGCTGGTCGCCCGTGTCTGGCGCCTCGCGCCGGCCGTGATGGGGGCCATCCGGCTGCACCACGACCTGGGGTCGCTGGGCGACAGCGGGGTGGAGCCCGAGCTGCACACCCTGGTGGCCGCCGGTCTGGTGGCCGAGCACCTGGTGCGCCGGCAAGAGGGCCTGGACGCCGAGGCCGACTGGGTGCATCACGGCGCCACCGCGCTGGCCTGGCTGCACTCCGGGCCGGAAGACCTGCAGGACTGGGAGCACACGCTGCTGCCGCTGCTGGAACCGACCTGATCACCCGGCGCTGTAGGACATTTCCTGCAGCGCACCGCGCCACCCGACGACCACCGCCGCGCCCCCTGCGGCCTATCGTGCAGGCTCTGTCACACGGAGCCGTCCATGCACCCCACCCGCACCGCCTTGTTCGCCTTCACCGTGATGCTGGCCGTGGCCGCCGTGGCCTGCCAGCCCACCGAGGGGCTGGCCGAAGCCGGCGCCCGCCAGTCGCACCCCGTGATCCAGGCGCCCGACAGCCCGACCCTGCTGCCGCCGGCCACGCCGACGCCGCCCGCGCCGGCATCCCGCGTCTGAACACCATGATGCGCCCCTTGCAGGTCTACCTGGTCGAAGACCAGGCCCTGGTGCGCGAGCAGCTCAGCGCCACCCTGGCCGAGCTGGCACCGGCGGAGGTGACCGCCTGGGCCGATGGCCAGGCCGATGCCGAGGCCTGGCTGGCCAGCCATGGCGCAGACAGCGACCTGATGATCCTGGACCTGGCGCTGCGCCAGGGCCGCGGCCTGCCGCTGATCGCCGCCGGCCGGGCCGCAGGCCTGCGCGTGGCGGTGTTCAGCAACCAGGCCGACCGCGTGACCCGGCTGCACTGCCTGGCGCTGGGCGCCGACGCGGTGTTCGACAAGTCACGCGAGATCGATGCGCTGGTGCACTGGTGCGCGCGCCAGGCCCGCGCCGTGCCCTGGCAGGCGCGCACGCCCGGCCGGCGTCACTGGATCAGGCCGTTCTTCAAGGCGTAGTAGGTGAGGTCGCTGTTGCTCGCCAATTGCAGCTTGGCCAGCACCCGGGTGCGGTAGGTGGACACGGTCTTCACCGACAGCGCCATGCCCTCGGCCACCGCACCCAGCGCCTCGCCCTGGGCCAGGCGCAGGAAGACCTGCCACTCGCGCTCGGACAGGGTTTCGTGCGGGGCCTTGTCGGCGTCCAGGCTCAGGCCGTCGGCCAGCAGCTCGGCCACCTCGGGCGTGATGAAACGCCGGCCGCGCACCACGGTGTGGATGGCCTGCACGATCTGCTCCGGGTCGCCTTCCTTGTTCAGGTAGGCGCTGGCCCCCATGCGCAACAGGTTCACCGCGTAATGCGCCGCCGGCAGGCCGCTCAGGATCACCACCGGCAGCGCCGGCGCACGCGCCTTGATGGCCTGCAGCGCCTCGACGCCGCTGGTGCCGGGCATGGAGACATCCATCAGCAGCACGTCCAGCTCGCCGCTGCGCACCAGGTCGAGCGCGGCGCGGCCGTCGGCGGCATCACCCACCACGCGCAGATCGACCTGCTCGCCCAGGAACTGGTGCAGGCCGGCCCGCACAATCGGGTGGTCGTCCACGATGCCGACCCTGATGATGCCCACGCCGTGCCCTCCACCGAACAAGCCCGCAGTGTAGAGCCCGCGCCCACGCGCCGCGCCTGGCACCGCGGCGCGGTGCTGGCCGCTGCAGCGCTGGTGGTGGCGCTGCTGCTGGGCGTGAGCGAGCTGGGGCACTGGCGCTCGTCGGCCGCGCTGGGCCAGCTGCAGGCCACCGAGGCGGCCCGCAGCCAGGTGGAGCGCCTGCTGCGCCGCATGATCGACGCCGAGACCGGCCAGCGGGGCTACCTGCTCACCGGCCACCGCGACTACCTGGACCCCACGCGCCAGGCCGCCGACGACGTACGCGACGCGCTGGCCCGGCTGCAGGCCTACTACGCCGCCCAGCCCGCGGCGCTGCCGGTGCTGCAGGAGCTGGAGACCATGTCGCTGCGCAAGCTCTCCGAGCTGGAGACCACCCAGGCCTTGTTCGACGAAGGCAAGGTCGAACAATGGCGCAACCTGATGCTCACCGGCATCGGCAAGGAGCAGATGGAAGCCTTGCGCGGCGCGGCCAACCGGTTGCTGGCGCTGGAACAAGCCAAGGTGGACCTGGGCCGCAGCGACCTGCGCCAGACACTGCAAGGCAGCCGCGTGGGCGTGGCCTTGCTGGCCCTGGGCCTGCTGGCCGGGCTGGCGCTGTACCTGCGCCAGGCCGCGGCGCTGGCGGCGCAGCGGGCGGCATTGCAGCGCGCCGTGCAGGCCGAGCGCGACCAGCTGGAGGTGCAGGTGCACCACCGCACGGCCGAGCTGACCGAACTGGCGCGCCACCTGCAGACGGCGCGTGAAGACGAACGCCAGCACCTGGCCCGCGAGCTGCACGACGAGCTGGGCGCGCTGCTGACCACCGCCAAGCTCGATGCGGCCCGGCTGAAGAGCCGCCTCGGCCCCGGCACCCCCGAGGCGCTGGAGCGCCTGGCCCACCTGGGGCAGACGCTGGACGCGGGCATCGCGCTGAAGCGCCGCATCATCGAGGATCTGCGGCCCTCGATGCTGGAGCACCTGGGCCTGGCGACCTCGCTGGAGACCCTGGCGCAGGAGTTCGGTGCGCAATCCGGCCTGCAGGTGCAGGTGGCGCTGCAGCCGCTCACGCTGGCACCGGCCGTGCAGCTGACCGCCTACCGCCTGGTGCAGGAGGCGCTGACCAACATCGCCAAACACGCGCAGGCCCGGCAGCTCACGCTGACGCTGGCTGCGGCCGACGGCGGCGCGCAGCTGGTGGTGCAGGACGACGGCCGCGGCTTCGACCCGGCCACCGCGCCACGCAGCGCGCACGGCCTGGTCGGCATGCGCTACCGCGTGGTGTCCGACGGCGGGCTGCTGCAGCTGCAATCGGCGCCCGGCCAGGGCACCCGCATCGAGGCCTGGCTGCCTGTCGTCTAGTGCGCCCCGTGTAGGACGGTTCGTACATGCACACGCGGCGCGGCCCCACGCGGTCTACCGGCCGCCGAGGCCACAGTCTGGGCATCCCATCCCTGTGGAGTGAACGATGTCCAAGAGCACCCTGCCCCGCCTGACCGCCCTGTTCGCCGCCGTGGCCTTGCTCACCGCCTGCGGTCCGCAAGATGGTGGCACGACCAGCCTCAGCACCGAGGTCAACAAGTCACCCGCGGGCTCGGCAGCCAAGACACCCAAGCCGGTCGCCCAGCCCGTGGCGCTGCGCGGCGAAACCGGCGTGGTCACGGCCGTGGTGCCGCTGCGCACGACGGAAAAGCCCAGCGGCGCGGGCGCACTGATCGGCGGTGTGGTCGGTGCCGCCGTGGGCAACCAGATCGGCGACGGCAATGGCCGCAAGGTGGCCACGGTCGTCGGCGCCGTAGGCGGCGCCGCGGCCGGTCACCACATCGAGAAGGACCGCAACACCCGCATCACCGGCTACCGCATCGAGCTGCAGCTGGACGATGGCCGCAAGACCTCGGTGACACAGGGCCAGGCCGGTTCGCTGACCGCCGGCCAGCGCGTGCGGCTGGTGGACGGCAGCATCGTGCCGGCCTGAAGACGCTCAGGCGCGGCGGCGGCGCAGCGCGATGACCAGGCCGCCGGCCGCGAACAGCGCCCAGGTGCCCGGCTCGGGCACCACGGCAGCGAACATCGCGTCGGCGATCAGGGCCTGGCCGGCCGTGGTGGGGTGGATGCCATCCCAGAACAGGAAGTCCTGCGGCACGCAGTCGGGCAGCGCGCCGCAGGCGTCGGTGACGTTGAGCAGGCCGTAAGCCGCCGGGTCCGCCACGGCGGCGCCCAACAAACCGTAGACGTCGAAGATCTGCACACCTTGTTCGTCCTGCAGGCGGCGGGCCAGTGCGGCGTTCATCAGCCCGGACACGGCTTGGCCCAGGAAGCTGGCGGCCGGGCCGGCCGACATCACGGCCGGTGTCAGGCCCAGGTTCGGTGTGTTCCAGACCACGATGTCCACCGCGCCGGCGGCCTGCAGCGTGTCCACCATGTTGCCGATGTCGCGCGCAAACGTGAGGGCCGTGCTGATGGCCGTGCGGACGATGGGCTCGCCGGCCAGCACCGCCTCCAGCGCGGCGCGGGCGTTGTTGCCGCCGCCGGCCAGCACGAAGAGGCCGTCGCTGGCCGCGATGCCGCCCACGTCGTCCAGGTACATGCCCACCTGCACCACCATGCTGGGCGACAAGCCACCACTGGTGGTGGCGCCGCCAAAGGCGTAGTTGCTGCCGCCCGTCATCGACGGCCCCGCCACCACACCCAGCTGGCTGGCCAGGCCGTTGACCCAGGTGGCGCCATCGCTGAAGGTGCCCGAGGCGTAAGGCGCCGACGGGATGTAGTCGTTGCCGGTGATGACCTGGTCGGGGTCGGTGCCGATGAGGGCGGCGATGTTGCCACCGTCGGAGATGCTGTCGCCGAAGACGACCAGGCCGCTGTAGGCCGAGGCGGCACCGGCCAGGCTGAACAGGGCGGCGGCCACGGTGCTGCAGAACAGGCGGTGGATCAGGGGCTGGCGCATGGCGTGGGTCTTCATTTGGAACGTGACCCAGAACGCTAGCACCACGTTCCCCGCCGCGCATCGGCAGCAGCCCGGGTCACCCCCCGTTCCGAGGGCCCCGAGGGCCGCCGATACACTGCCCCGGTGCGCGACCTGTTCCTGCTCGACCCGGACCTGGTGTTCCTGAACCACGGCTCCTTCGGCGCCTGCCCGCGGCCGGTGTTCGAGGCCCATGTGGCGCTGCAACTCGCACTGGAGCGCAACCCGGTCGAGTTCCTGGGCCGGCGGTCCGCCGGCCTGCTGCGGGCCGCGCGCGAGGCGCTGGGCGAGCAGTTCGGCGCCCAGGCCGATGACCTGGTCTTCGTGCCCAACGCGACCACGGCCGTCAACACCGTGGCCCGTTCTCTGCACCTGCAGCCAGGCGACGAGGTGCTGGCCACCGACCACGAATACGGCGCCTGCGACGCCACCTGGCAGCGTGTCTGCGCCGGACATGGCGCGGTGTACCGCCGGGCCGAAGTGCCGTTGCCGTTTGACCGCGCGGCCTTTGTCGAACAGGTGCTGGCCCAGGCCGGGCCGCGCACGCGGGTGGTGTTTGCCAGCCACATCACATCGACCACGGCGCTGATCTTTCCGGTCGCCGAACTGTGCGCCGCCGCGCGTGCGCGCGGCCTGCTGACGGTGATCGACGGCGCACACGCACCCGGCCAGATCGCGCTGGACCTGGACGCCGTGGGGGCGGACTTTTACGCCGGCAACCTGCACAAGTGGCTGTGCGCACCCAAAGGCGCCGCGTTTCTGCACGTGCGCGCAGAACACCACGAACGCCTGCACGCCACGGTGACCAGCTGGGGTTACGCCGAGCAGGTGACGGGGCACAGCGGCTTCGACGCCTACCTGGGCCGCACCGTGCTGGAACGGCGCCTGCAGTGGCAGGGCACCCGCGACATCACGCCCTTCCTGGCGGTGCCGGCGGCCCTGCAGTTCCAGCGGGCACACGACTGGCCGGCGGTGCAAGCCCGGTGCCACGCGATGGCGATCACGCTGCTGCACCGCGTCGCGGCACGCACCGGGCTGCCGCCCATCGCCGCGGACACCGACTTCGCGCAGATGGTGCCGCTGGCCGTGGCCACCGACGACGGCGATGCGCTGCGCCGGCGCTTGTTTGAACGGCACCGCATCGAGGTGCCGGTCACACGCCACGGCCATCGGCACTTTGTGCGGGTGTCGGTGCAGGGCTACACCACGGCGCAGGACCTGGCGGCGTTGGAAGCCGCGCTGCGGGCTTGAATCAGCGTTTGCGCGGCGGCAGGCCCGTGTGCTGCGTGAGCAGCGCGCCACGCCGCGAGGATGGTTTGACGGCCACGGCCCCGGCCGCCGATGGCGTGCTGTTCTTGCGCCGCGCGCTGGTGTAGCCGCCGTCGGTGGCGGGCTGGTAGTTCGGGATCAGGTGCAGCTTGCCGTTGCCGATCAAATCGGCACGGCCCATGCTCTTGAGCGCCTCGCGCAGCAGTGGCCAGTTGTTCGGGTCGTGCCAGCGCAAAAAGGCCTTGTGCAGCCGCCGCCGGCGCTCGCCGCGCACGATGTCCACCTTCTCGGCGCGCGCCGCGGGGCCTTCGGTCTGGCGGCTGATGCCCTTCAGAGGGTTCAGGCCGCTGTGGTACATCGCCGTGGCCGTGGCCATGGGGCTGGGGTAGAAGGTCTGCACCTGGTCGGCGCGGAAACCGTTCTTTTTCAGCCAGATGGCCAAGTTCATCATGTCCTCGTCGCTGGTGCCCGGGTGCGCGGCGATGAAGT
>CAYTWU010000002.1:0-41890 GCA_964442175.1 uncultured Rubrivivax sp. | reverse complement strand
AAGATCAGCGTGTTGACGAACAGCGAGGTGGTGTTGCGGCCGATGTTCAGCGCGCCCAGGCTGTCGCTGCTCAGGCCGACGTAGGCGCTGCGGGCCCAGAAGGTGTCGCCGTTGAAGCGGCCGGCGGCGCCGGTGTCGTTGCGCATGAAGCTCTCGATGGCGAAGTTCGCCTTCATGCCGCTGCCCAGGTCTTCCGTGCCCTTCAGGCCGAAGTAGCTGGTGCTCATGTTGCCGCTGACCACGCCCTTGCTGCTGTCGGCGCCGGGGTTCTGGAAACTGCCCATCGACAAGTCGACCAGGCCGTACAGCGACACCGTGGACTGCGCCTGGGCGGCAGAAGACAAGACGAGCATTGCACCAGCAGCAAGCGCTGTTGCACGAATTTGTGCGTTCATGGGGGCTCCAACAGGGTTAGGCCGGGTCAAACCCCGGTTCTGAGGGGGGTTTCGCAAGTGCCGTGCCCGTCGCCGTGATGGGCGCGCTGCGCTGCACGTAGCATCCCGCCATGGGGGCGCCACAAGCCGTGATCGACACCTGCATGGCCGACGCACTGGCCGGGGCCGGCGGTGTGCGCGAGGCCCTGCTGGGCGCGCAGGCCCAGGCGCGCGCCCGCGGCGACCTGCACATGGCCGGCCAGGCCGCCACCTTGCTGGTGCTGCACACGCTGGCGGAGTACGCCGATTTCCGCGGCCTGGTGCCGGCGCTGGCCGACTTTGCCGCGGCCGAAACCGCGCTGCAGGCCGCGGGCGGCGTGCACGCGCTGCGCGCCGATGCCGTGCGCCTGGGCCGGCCCGCGCTGGACCATCGGTACAGCGCCGACGATGCGGCGCTGGCCCCGGTGCGCGAGCGGCTGTTCCACGGCCTGCGCCATGACAGCGGGCTGCCGGCCGACGAACGCCTGTTGCTGGCCAAGGTGATGGTGGACCACGATGGCCTGACCAACGACATGGACGCCGTGGTGCATGTGCTGGCCCTGATGCAGGACGTCGTGCCACAGGCCAGCCCGCGCTGGCAGGCCATCTGGTGGCAGCAGCTGGCGCTGAACCACGAATGGCGCGGCGAGACCGACCTGGCCAGGGCCGCGCTGCAGCGCATGCAGGCCCAGGTGGCGCAGGCGCACTCGCCCGAGCTGCAGATGGCGCTGGCCTGCGAGGAGATCCGCCAGGCGCTGCACACCGACGACCGGCCACGCGCCGAGCGGGCCCACCGCGTCATCGACCAATGCCGCCCGCATGTGCGCCCGGCCGTGCTGCCGCGCGGCCTGCGGGCGCAGTGTGCGCTGTTGCTGCGCCGCGGCGAGTTCCAGGCCGTGCTGGCGCACACGCGGCTGATGCTGGCGCTGTGCGAGGACCACGAGGTGCCCGAGCGCGACCGTGCCGGCTACCTGGAGCAGCGCGCACACGCCCTGACCGGGCTGGGCCGCCACGCCGAGGCCGTGGCGCTGCTGGAGGGCCTGCGCCCCAGCCAGCACGCCGGCCAGGGCCAGGTGCTGGAGGCCATCATCGCGATGGCGCAAGCGGTGCAGGCCGGTGCCGCGGACGCCGCCGATTTCCCGACCCGGGCGCTGGCCGCGCTGGACCTGGCCGCCCCCATCGGCTTCAGCCGCTTCCTGATGAGCTTTCCTGCCTGGGCGGCACGCATCGCCGCGGTCGGGCTGGATGCGGGTGCGCACACCGAGTTCCTGCAGCACGCCATCCGCGAGCGCCGCCTGCCGCCGCCCGAACCCCAGCGCGAGGCCTGGCCCTGGGCGTTGCAGGTGCGGGTGCTGGGCCGGCTGCAGCTGCAGCGCCAGGGCGCGCGGTTGGTGGGCGAGGCCGGCAAGTCGCAGAAGAAGCCGTTGGAGCTGCTGGCCCTGCTGGCCGCCCACCCCGGGGGGCTGGACGCCGAGACCCTGATCGATGCGCTCTGGCCCTCGCTGGACGCCGAGGCGCCGCGCTCGTCGCTGGAGATGGCCATCTCGCGCCTGCGCAAGGCGCTGGATTTGCCCGAGGCCGTGCGCGTGGCCGAGGGCCGCGTGGCGCTGAACCCGGCCCTGGTGTGGAGCGACGTGGCCGCCTTCGACGCCGCCGTGCACGCGGGCGACGCCGAAAGGGCGCTGTTGCTCTACCGCGGCCCGCTGCTGCAGGGCGAGCGGCTGGACGGCCTGCTGCTGCAGGCCCGCGCACGGCTGGCCGCGCAGCTGGCCGCCGCCGTGCTGCAGGCGGCCACCGTGCTGCGCCGCGAGGGCCGGCCCGACGAAGCCCTGGCCCTGCTGGGCCGCGGCCTGGCGGCGGAGCCGCAGGCCAGCGCGCTGCAGGCGGCGTTGCGCGGCTGAGGCGGTGCTGTCAGCGCGCGCGTTGCCTCAGGCGCAGCGCGGTGGCGCCCAGGCCGGCCAGCAGCAGGGCCCAGCTGCCGGGCTCGGGCACGGCAGCGACCATCTGGCCGTACTGCAGGTGGTCCAGCTCCAGCCCGCCGCCGGCACTGGTGACCTTGATCGACGCGATGCCGCCCGCGGAGGTGACGCCGAAGAAGCGGTCTTCGGCCGTGCCGCCGCCAGAGCCGCCGTCCTGGAAGCCGGTGCGCGTCCACTCCCCCAGGGAGGCTCCCAGCCCATCGAAGGCCGAGAAGGTGACGGGGCCGCTGGCGTCGGTGACCACCAGGCCAAAGGCCGTGGGCAGGACCGGGCCGGTGAAGCTGAAGGTGACGCCCGCGCCGCCGTTGAGGCTGAACCAGCTGCGGCCGATGCCCGGGCTGTCGGCGGCGACGGAGTCGACCAGGCTGCCCCAGTCCTCCGCGCCGATCACCCCGCCGGCGCTGCCCGTCAGCCCGCCGCCCAGGCTGTCGTCTTCCAGGTTGTCCAGGAAGGCCGGCGCATCGCCCGCGTAGAAGCCGGCCGGGATGTTGGCGGTCGACAGGTAGGACGTGCCCTGCTCAAAGAAGAACTCGGCCTGGGCCTGTGCGGCGCCGGCCAGCAACGGGATGGCAACAAGGGCTCGGAACATGCGGATCCTCCGTGGTGAATGCCTGCCAGTCTGCGCGTCCATGGCGGCCGGCAACCAACGGATCACCCACACCGGCCCCTTCGGACAAGGGGGCTCAGGCCAGCGCGTCGTCCAGCACCTCCACCCAGTGCCGCACCGGCGTGCTGCAGCCGCTGCCCAGGTGCTGGATGCAGCCGATGTTGGCCGACACCACCACCTCGCCCGGCTGCGGTGCCAGCGCCGCGAGCTTGCGGTCGCGCAGCTGCAGCGAGAGCTCGGGCTGCAGCACGCTGTAGGTGCCGGCGCTGCCGCAGCACAGGTGGCTGTCGTTCGTCGCCAGCCGGATCTGGAAGCCCAGTTCGCGCATCACACCTTCCACGCCGCCGCGCAGCTGCTGGCCATGTTGCAGCGTGCAGGGCGGGTGGTAGACGAGTTCGCCGCGTGCACCCTTCTTGGGGGTCGCGCCCAGTTTTGATTTCAGCGCCGGCAGCAGGCCGGGCAGCAGCTCGCTCAGGTCCTGCGTCAGCGCGCTGATGCGGCGTGCCTTGTCCGCGTAGGCCGGGTCGTGCGCCAGGGCGTGGCCGTATTCCTTGACGGTGACGCCGCAGCCGCTGGCGTTCATCACGATGGCCTCCACCTGGCCGTCGGACGTGAGCCCGTCCACCAGCGGCCACCAGGCCTCGATGTTGCGGCGCATGTCGGCCAGGCCGCCGTCGTGGTCGCCCAGGTGGCTGCGGATCGCGCCGCAGCAGCCGGCGCCGTCGGCCACCAGCGTCTGCACGCCGGCGGCGTCCAGCACCCGCGCGGTGGCGCTGTTGATGTTGGGCATCATCGCCGGCTGCACGCAGCCCAGCAGCATCAGCACCTTGCGCGGGTGGGTGCGCGTGGGCCAGCGGTGGGCTGCCGCCGGGGCCTTGGCCGGCACCTTGCCCTGCAGCTTGGCCGGCACCAGCGGGCGGAACCACTGGCCGAGCTTCATCGCCGGGCCGAACAGCGGGCTGGTCAGGCCCTCCTTCAGCGCCGTGCGGGCCAGACGTTCGCCGCGTGGGCGTTCCACCTGTGCGTCCACCACACGCCGGCCGATCTCCACCAGCTGCCCGTACTGCACGCCGCTGGGGCAGGTGCTTTCGCAGTTGCGGCAGGTCAGGCAGCGGTCCAGGTGCTGCTGTGTGGCGCGCGTGGGCGTCTGGCCTTCCAGCACCTGCTTGATCAGGTAGATGCGGCCACGCGGGCCGTCGAGCTCGTCGCCCAGCAGCTGGTAGGTCGGGCAGGTGGCGGTGCAGAAACCGCAGTGCACACATTTGCGCAGGATGGCCTCGGCGGCGTCGCCGTCGGGGGTGCCTTGGTAGGCGGGGGCCAGGTGGGTTTGCATCAGGGTCCTGCGGATGGGGTTCAGAAGAGCCGCGCAGCGGCCGGCAGCAGCAGTGCCGCCAGCAGCACCTGCAGGCCCAGGGCCAGCGCGGCAAAGGCGCCGGCGTCGGGGTGCACCTGCAGCGCGCGGCTGGCGCCGATGCCGTGCGACACGGTGCCGAGCGCAAAACCGCGCACCGGCCAGGCGGTGATGCGCAGGCGCTCGAACCACCAGCGCGCCGTCAGCGCGCCCAGCAGGCCGGTCAACACGGCAAACACCGCGGCCAGCGCCGGGATGCCGCCCAGCTGCGCCGCCAGGCCCATGGCCACCGGCGCGGTGACGCTCTTGGGCGCCAGCGAGGCCAGCACCTCGGCCGGCAAGCCCAGCGCCCAGCCGATGGCCACCGCGCTGGCGCTGGCCGCGGCGCCGCCCAGCAGCGCGGCCAGCAGCAACGCCCCGGCGCGGGCCCGCAGCGCTGCGCGGCGCTGCCACAGCGGCCAGGCCAGCGCCACCACCGCCGGCCCGAGCAGGAAGTGGATGAACTGCGCACCCGAGACGTACACCGGGTAGGGCGTGCCCGTCAGCGTCAGCAGCGCGGCCAGCGCCAGCACGCTCCACAGCACGGGGTTGGCCATCGGCGGGTGGCCCCAGCGGGCAGACGCGCTGCTGGCCGCCACGTACACCGCCAGCGTGGCGGTCAGGCCGAACAGCGGCGTGGCCGAGAGGTAGAGCCAGAGCTCGACGAAGCTGGTGCTCATGCCGGGGCCTCGCTGTGCTCTTGGGGCCACAGCCGCTGCAACACCAGCGCCGTCACCAGCAGCCCGATCCAGGTGGACAGCAGCAGCGCCAGCGCCATGCGCAGCCCGTACTGCGTGACCAGCCCCAGGTGCGCCACCACGCCCACACCCACCGGCACGAACAGCAGCGACAGGTGCTGCAGCAGCGGTGTGGCCGCGGCTTCGACCGGGCCGCGCACCGGCGGCCATTGCAGCAGCAGGGCCAGCAGCGCCAGGCCCAGCACCGGGCCTGGCAAGGGCAGACCGAACACCCGCGCCAGCGCCTCACCGGCCGATTGGCACAGCAGCAGCAGCGTCAGGCCCTTGAGCGTGTCCACAGCGTTCAGGCCAGCGTGTACTGCAGCACCCAGTAATGGGTGTGCGCGGTCCACACTGTGTCCCGCGCACGCGGGCCCAGCACGGCCAGGGCTTCGTCGCGCGTGGGGAAGTTCTTCAGCACCGGGTGCACGCTGCCGTCGTCCAGCGGGCGTTGCTGCCAGCTGTCGCCGTGGGCGTCGGTGTGCGAGATCGGCGTGCTGCTGCCGGGCACGAAGCGGTTGTCCAGCAGCATCACGCACGCGCCCGGGTCCAGCCGGTCGTGCAGCGTCTGCAGCCAGCCGGCCAGGCGTGCGCGCGGCACGTGGCTCCACCAGAAGCCGGCGAACGCGGCATCGAAACGCTCTTCCCCGACCTCGGCCAAGGTGTACGCGTCAGCGGCGCGGAACTCGACGCAGGCGGGCATCGGCTTGGCCTGCGCCACCGCCATGGTCTCGGGGTTCAGGTCGGTGGCCAGCCAGCGGGTGGCCCGTTGGGCGCCATGCGGCGTCCACCAGCCGGTGCCGCAGGCGATCTCCAGCACGCGCCGGCCAGCGAAGAACCCGGGCAGCGCGGCCTCCATCAGCCGCAGCTCGGCCTGGCGCTCGGGCTTGGCGTAGATGCGCTCGTAGGTGGCGGCGCGGTCTCGGTAGTAAGACTCCATCACAAGCCCGGATAGAGCCGGCCGGGGTTGAAGATGTGGTCCGGGTCGAAGGCGTTTTTCAGCTCGCGCTGGATGCGGTCCAGCGGCGGCTTCAACGGGGTGAGCACACCGGCCGACTTGTCTTGTGCGCGGAACAGCGTGGCGTGCCCGCCCGCGGCCACCGCGGCCTCGCGCACCTGTGCGGCCGGCAGCGGCGTGCACAACCAGCGCTGCGCGCCGCCCCATTCCAGCAGCTGCTGGCCGGGCAGGCGCAGCGGGCCGCAGATGGCGGGCAGCGAGAGCCGCCACAGCGCGGCGCCGCCCTCGACCGCCTTCTTGGCACCTTCGAAGAATTCGTCGGTCTGGTCGCGCAGGCCGGCCCAGAAGGCCTGGGCCAGGCCGGGCTCGATGGGCTCGCCACCCAGCTGCTGCTGCGCCGAGGCCACCGCGGCGCGCGCACCGGCCAGGCGCAGCACCAGCATGCCGTCCCACCAGGCGCTGGCGCTCAGCGGCAGTGGCTGGCCGCCCCAGACGTTGAGCTGCTTGATGGCCGCGGCTTCGTCCATCTCGAAGCGCAGCGTGACGCTGGCGGGCGCGATGGGCAGCACCTTCAGCGACACCTCGCAGACGATGCCCAGCACGCCCATGCTGCCCGGCAGCACACGCGCCAGGTCGTACCCCGCGACGTTTTTCATCACCTGGCCGCCAAAGCTCAGCAGCTCGCCGCGGCCCGTCAGCAGCGTGGCGCCCAGCACGTAGTCGCGCACCCCCCCGGCCACCGCACGCGCCGGCCCGGCCAGGCCGGCGGCCACCATGCCACCCACGGTGCCACCCGGCGCAAAACGTGGCGGCTCGAAGGGCAGGCATTGGCCGTGCGCGGCGAGTGCGGCTTCCAGATCGGACAACAAGGTGCCGGCGCGCACCGTGACCACCAGCTCGCTGGGCTCGTGGCTGCTGATGCCCGCCAGCACCCGCAGGTCCAGCGGCTCGCCCGCGGGCGCTTCACCGTAGAAGGCCTTGGTGCTGCCGCCCAGCAGGTTCAGTGGCGTCTTGCGGGCGCGGGCGGCATGCACTCGCTCGACGAGTGCTTCGAGGGCAGGGTTGTGGCGGGTCATGGTCAACTCACCACAAAGACACCAAGAGCACCAAGAAGTCAGTAGCCATTCACGACGCGGCGGATGCCGTCCTTCATCAACGGGGTGTTGAAGTTGAGCAACAGGCCCAAGCGCAGCCCGGACAAGCGCAGATAGGTCAGCAGCTGTGCGGTGTGGACGGGTTCCAGCAGGTTCACAGCCTTGAGCTCCAGAAGCAGACAGTCGCCCACGAGCAAGTCTGCGCGATAGACGATGCCGAGCGGGCGACCCTGGTAACAAGCCTGAATGGGCCGCTCACGCTCGAACGGGATCTCCCGGCTTGACAATTCAAGCCCCAAAGCCGCGGCGTACACCGACTCCAGCAGACCTGGTCCCAGTTCACGATGCACGGCGACCGCAGCATCGACGACCACCCGGGCCAGTTCATCCGCGTTCACTTGGTGTCCTTTGTGTTCTTGCTGTCTTTGTGGTGAAAAGCCGCTTGCGCACCACAACGTTGCCATCAGAAGCGCTCCAGCTCGGCAAACGGCAGCAGGCCCTTCTTGACGTGCATCTTCCCGTACTCGGCGCAGCGCTGCAGCGTCGGGATCACCTTGCCCGGGTTCAGCGTGCCGCTGGGGTCGAAGGCGCGTTTGACGGCGAACATCTGTTCGCGTTCTTCGGGGCTGAACTGCACGCACATGCTGCTGAGTTTTTCCACGCCCACGCCATGTTCGCCGGTGACGGTGCCGCCCATCGCGACGCTGGTCTCCAGGATGTCGGCGCCGAAGAGCTCGCAGCGGTGCATCTGGTCCGGGTCGTTGGCGTCGAAGAGGATCAGCGGGTGCAGGTTGCCGTCGCCCGCATGGAACACGTTGCAGCACTTCAGGCCGTACTTGGCCTCCATCTCGCCGATGGCCAGCAGGATGTCGGCCAGGCGCTTGCGCGGGATGGTGCTGTCCATGCACATGTAGTCGGGGCTGATGCGGCCGCTGGCGGGGAAGGCGTTCTTGCGTCCGCTCCAGAACTTCAGGCGTTGCGTCTCGTCCTTGCTGACCTCCAGCCGCGTGGCGCCGCAGCCGGTCAGCACATCCAGCATGCGCTCGATCTCTTCGGCCACCTCTTCCGGCGTGCCGTCGCTTTCGCACAGCAGGATGGCGGCGGCGTTCAGGTCGTAGCCCGCGTGCACGAAGTCTTCCACCGCGGCCGTCATCGGCTTGTCCATCATCTCCAACCCGGCCGGGATGATGCCGGCGGCGATGACCGCGGCCACCGCGTCACCGGCGCGGCGCACGTCGTCGAAGCTGGCCATGATGCAGCGCGCCAGTTTCGGTTTGGGCACCAGCTTGACGGTGACTTCGGTGGTCACGGCCAGCATGCCCTCGCTGCCCACCACCAGTGGCAGCAGGTCCAGCCCCGGCGTGTCCAGCGCAGTGGAGCCGAACTCCACCGGCTCGCCGGCCACCGTGAAGCCGCGCACGCGCAGCACGTTGTGCAGCGTCAGCCCGTACTTCAGGCAGTGCACGCCGCCGGAGTTCTCGGCCACGTTGCCGCCGATGGTGCAGGCGATCTGGCTGCTGGGGTCGGGCGCGTAGTACAGGCCGTGCGGTGCCGCGGCTTCACTGATCGCCAGGTTGCGCACGCCGCACTGCACGGTGGCGGTGCGGGCCAGCGGGTCCACCTGCACGATCTTGTTGAACTTGGCCAGGCTCAGCGTGACACCCATCGCGTCGGGCATCGCACCGCCGCTCAGGCCGGTGCCGGCGCCACGCGCCACCACCGGCACGGCCAGCGCATGGCAGGCCTTCAGCACGGCGGCCACCTGGGCCTCGGTCTCGGGCAGGGCCACCAGCAGCGGGCGCTGGCGGTAGGCCGTCAGGCCGTCGCACTCGTAGGGCGTGGTGTCCTCCGCCTGCCACAGCAGCGCGTGGGCGGGCAGCAGCGGCTGCAGGGCGGCCAGCACCTCGCGCTGGCGGCGGGGGCGGTCCACAAGGCCCGCGGCCGGGGCGGCGGGCAGTTGTTCGGGCGCGTTCATGGCGGTGAATCCTGGCCACCGCAGGGCGGGGCGGCGTGGGCTGCACTGTAAAGGGCTGCGGCCGGGCCGGGCGGCGCGGCAGCGTGTGGTGGGGTCAAAGTGGTTTTGATTCGCCGGCACGGAATGCCCGCCCCCCCGCGGTCGAAGGGCCCGGCGCGGCCGGGTGGGGCGGACCACCCCGGCAAGCCAGGGTCCATCCCCGCTCTCGCGGGGCAGCCGGAAAGGCGGGGCCGTGGCGACCGTGCGGGACGGGTCCATCCCCGCTCTCGCGGGGCAGCCTTTCAGGCGATCCTGAACGACGTCCCCGAAGAGGGTCCATCCCCGCTCTCGCGGGGCAGCCGCCGCCTTTGTCGGATTCATCGCGCTGGTGCTGGGTCCATCCCCGCTCTCGCGGGGCAGCCTGCCGTGAGGCAGTCCGGCGCGAAGCGCGTAGGGGTCCATCCCCGCTCTCGCGGGGCAGCCGCGTACACACTGCAGCGCATGCGCCGGCTCACGGGTCCATCCCCGCTCTCGCGGGGCAGCCCTCGACACGCTCACGCTCCTGGCGCCGCTTCAGGGTCCATCCCCGCTCTCGCGGGGCAGCCGTAACAGTGAACGGGGAGATGATGGAATCGCCGGGTCCATCCCCGCTCTCGCGGGGCAGCCACAAGGCGCTGACCGACACCACGGCAGGCGCTGGGTCCATCCCCGCTCTCGCGGGGCAGCCCAACCCGACACCAAGACCTACTATCAGTCGCGGGGTCCATCCCCGCTCTCGCGGGGCAGCCTCCACGGCGCGCGGGATACCGTTGTCGATTACGGGTCCATCCCCGCTCTCGCGGGGCAGCCTTGCAGCCCTCGCCGATGGTGATGGTGACGCTGGGTCCATCCCCGCTCTCGCGGGGCAGCCTTCCACGCACCCCAACCGCCAGCCACAAAACAGGGTCCATCCCCGCTCTCGCGGGGCAGCCCCAGGCGTCAGCACGGGCGACGGCTGTGCATTGGGTCCATCCCCGCTCTCGCGGGGCAGCCATTTGCCATCAACTCGCGCAACGTCCGCCGCTGGGTCCATCCCCGCTCTCGCGGGGCAGCCATTCTCCAGTGGGGCGTCGGCGGGGCAGTAGGGGGTCCATCCCCGCTCTCGCGGGGCAGCCCACCGTCAAAAACGCAGCGATCACGACCGCAATGGTCCATCCCCGCTCTCGCGGGGCAGCCACCAAGCCGGGCGTGCGCACCTGGTCCAACTGGGGTCCATCCCCGCTCTCGCGGGGCAGCCGCCTACCGCATGGCCTTGGGCAAGCTGCAGGAGGGTCCATCCCCGCTCTCGCGGGGCAGCCTGTGCCGCCTCCTTGGTCGGCTCACCTCGAACGGGTCCATCCCCGCTCTCGCGGGGCAGCCCGCTACGTCAGCCTGCTGGCCGACAAACTGTCGGGTCCATCCCCGCTCTCGCGGGGCAGCCGCCGGCCTCACCTGCGCGGCGTACACCTCGCCGGGTCCATCCCCGCTCTCGCGGGGCAGCCACGTGGTGCGATCATTCGGCGTCAATTCTCCAGGGTCCATCCCCGCTCTCGCGGGGCAGCCGTGGACGATCAGGACCACTTCCTGATCCTGCAGGGTCCATCCCCGCTCTCGCGGGGCAGCCAGCTCTTCGATGCCGTGGAAGGTGCGGCGCGGGGGTCCATCCCCGCTCTCGCGGGGCAGCCCGGCGCGAACGTCAACACCGGCAGCGTGTCCGGGGTCCATCCCCGCTCTCGCGGGGCAGCCGCGACGCGGCTTTCGTTGAGCCAGATGTCCACGGGTCCATCCCCGCTCTCGCGGGGCAGCCCGGCATCCGCGACCTGGACAGCCTCAAGGGCCGGGTCCATCCCCGCTCTCGCGGGGCAGCCGCCGCCGGCATCGAGCCGACCCAGGCCCGCCTGGGTCCATCCCCGCTCTCGCGGGGCAGCCGGGATCAGCAGCAGGATCGCCCTCGCCCGGCAGGGTCCATCCCCGCTCTCGCGGGGCAGCCAGCCGATGGCGCCGACCTGGTTGGATTCGACGGGGTCCATCCCCGCTCTCGCGGGGCAGCCGCCATCCGCTCCGTGCCGTGGCTGGATGCCTACGGTCCATCCCCGCTCTCGCGGGGCAGCCCGTCCCAGGTCTGCGCTGATTGGGCGTGCAATGGGTCCATCCCCGCTCTCGCGGGGCAGCCCCCAGGCGGTCACGCGCACGGGCCGCTGCGTGGGGTCCATCCCCGCTCTCGCGGGGCAGCCATCACGGCTTACGCCACGTCGTACTTGATGCCGGGTCCATCCCCGCTCTCGCGGGGCAGCCCCGGCCTGCAGCCCGTCGTCA
This sequence comes from uncultured Rubrivivax sp., assembly GCA_964442175.1. GTDB lineage: Bacteria > Pseudomonadota > Gammaproteobacteria > Burkholderiales > Burkholderiaceae_C > Rubrivivax. The sequence goes on along the minus strand of CAYTWU010000002.1, from coordinate 30,424 downwards.
CCGGCGAAGTCGGGTCCATCCCCGCTCTCGCGGGGCAGCCTCCCAGCCTTCGGGCGTCATCGTGGTCTGGAAGGGTCCATCCCCGCTCTCGCGGGGCAGCCCTCGGCACTGGCGCGGCCTACACGCGCGAACAGGGTCCATCCCCGCTCTCGCGGGGCAGCCGCCGAGGTCTTCAGGACGAACCGATAGGCCACGGGTCCATCCCCGCTCTCGCGGGGCAGCCGGCCGCCGGGGTGCTGCTGTTCCTGCTGGGCAGGGTCCATCCCCGCTCTCGCGGGGCAGCCAGTGACGTGCCCTATGACCAGCTGATCCTGGAGGGTCCATCCCCGCTCTCGCGGGGCAGCCGCACCGCACCAGAGACAGTGCCGCACGGATCGGGGTCCATCCCCGCTCTCGCGGGGCAGCCTGGACGGGGCACGGGGGGTGGGGGCTGCTGATGGGTCCATCCCCGCTCTCGCGGGGCAGCCCCCTCATTTCCTACGCTCCCCGCATCGTCGATGGGTCCATCCCCGCTCTCGCGGGGCAGCCAACAGCGGGACGGGCCTGCACTCCGAAAACGTGGGTCCATCCCCGCTCTCGCGGGGCAGCCGCCTTGCGAATCATGGCCAGGAAGGCCGCGACGGGTCCATCCCCGCTCTCGCGGGGCAGCCTTCAGGTTGGGCTGGCGCCGCGAGAGATCGCAGGGTCCATCCCCGCTCTCGCGGGGCAGCCGCCTTGCGGATCATGGCCAGGAAGGCCGCGACGGGTCCATCCCCGCTCTCGCGGGGCAGCCCCTTCAGCGCTTTCGCAGTGGAAGTCGAAGTTGGGTCCATCCCCGCTCTCGCGGGGCAGCCCACGACGCCGACGACGCCGCCGCAATCAGCTTGGGTCCATCCCCGCTCTCGCGGGGCAGCCACGCGAACCGGGTAGCTTCGGCACCGATCCTGGGGTCCATCCCCGCTCTCGCGGGGCAGCCCGTGTAGGTGCGCGACTGCGGGAACAGGCCGTGGGTCCATCCCCGCTCTCGCGGGGCAGCCGCCGGCTGCAGCAGCGCCCACACGGCCGCCAGGGGTCCATCCCCGCTCTCGCGGGGCAGCCAAATGCGCTTGGGCGTCCTGCGGCCTGGCGTGGGGTCCATCCCCGCTCTCGCGGGGCAGCCACGGGCCAGGGCACGGTCTACACCGCCCTGATGGGTCCATCCCCGCTCTCGCGGGGCAGCCGTCGCTGATGTCCTTGATGTCGCCCGAAAACAGGGTCCATCCCCGCTCTCGCGGGGCAGCCTGTTTCGGGGTATGCGCGTGGACAGCGGCACCGGGTCCATCCCCGCTCTCGCGGGGCAGCCACGGCCACGTCAACCGCAGCGCCCAGCGCCCGGGGTCCATCCCCGCTCTCGCGGGGCAGCCGTCGCCGCTCACGTCGCCAGCGTAGGGCGGTGGGGTCCATCCCCGCTCTCGCGGGGCAGCCCGCCGATCCCCCAGCTTGCGCGCTTCGGCGCGGGGTCCATCCCCGCTCTCGCGGGGCAGCCCGCTTACTCTGACGGCTTCATCAAGATCGAGAGGGTCCATCCCCGCTCTCGCGGGGCAGCCGGTGGCTGTCTCCACGGGAGTGCCGCTGACCAGGGTCCATCCCCGCTCTCGCGGGGCAGCCGGGTCATTGGTAGCGCAATCCCGGCGCCGATGGGGTCCATCCCCGCTCTCGCGGGGCAGCCGAGCACAAGCGCGCTGCGCAGAAAACGCGAAAGGGTCCATCCCCGCTCTCGCGGGGCAGCCCCGTTGCATTGCCCCGTGCTGCCCTTCGCGGGGGGTCCATCCCCGCTCTCGCGGGGCAGCCGAGTAGTCCGTCAGCGAGGGGATTTCAACCGCGGGTCCATCCCCGCTCTCGCGGGGCAGCCACCGCGCCGACCGTGTAAAGGTCCACACCTGCGGGTCCATCCCCGCTCTCGCGGGGCAGCCGGCCTTGTGCGCCTCTGTCTTGGCTTCGGCCAGGGTCCATCCCCGCTCTCGCGGGGCAGCCGGGTACACCCGCGACATGGCACTCCACGACTGGGGTCCATCCCCGCTCTCGCGGGGCAGCCATGGCTCGCTTCGAAAGCCCGAGAAGCGCCATGGGTCCATCCCCGCTCTCGCGGGGCAGCCACGTGCTCCGCGTGCTGCGCCCAGCTTTTGGAGGGTCCATCCCCGCTCTCGCGGGGCAGCCTGCTCTGTGCCGATGACCAACGTGGCCTTCTCGGGTCCATCCCCGCTCTCGCGGGGCAGCCGCTGACGGTCAGCAGCGGGTCCAGCGGCACCACGGTCCATCCCCGCTCTCGCGGGGCAGCCTTACGCGACTGCTGGTCGGACATGCCGGCCATGGGTCCATCCCCGCTCTCGCGGGGCAGCCACGCCGCCGCCGTCAATGAAGCACGCGGCTGGGGGTCCATCCCCGCTCTCGCGGGGCAGCCGCCCACGTCGAATCGCCAATACTGCCATGTGAGGGTCCATCCCCGCTCTCGCGGGGCAGCCCGTAGCCGTGTGAGACACAGTGGATCAGGTCGGGGTCCATCCCCGCTCTCGCGGGGCAGCCCGCATCTGCTGCATCTGCATCTGGCGCAGTGCGGGTCCATCCCCGCTCTCGCGGGGCAGCCGGCCAGGTGGCTCTGATCGTCTACGGCGCCAGGGGTCCATCCCCGCTCTCGCGGGGCAGCCGCCAGCGATGAATGATCGGGTCAGGAGGTCGGGGGTCCATCCCCGCTCTCGCGGGGCAGCCTGAGCCGTGCGAAGCCTGCAGGTGTTGTCGCTGGGTCCATCCCCGCTCTCGCGGGGCAGCCCGGATCTGTGCCACGCGCGACGACACCGTTTGGGGTCCATCCCCGCTCTCGCGGGGCAGCCGCGCCAGACAGAACCTGCGCCCCTAGGTAGGTGGGTCCATCCCCGCTCTCGCGGGGCAGCCTCCAGCACACGCGCAACCTCAGCCCGGCCAAGGGGTCCATCCCCGCTCTCGCGGGGCAGCCGTCGTCAAGGCCAACTGGAAAGACAACCCGTGGGGTCCATCCCCGCTCTCGCGGGGCAGCCATCACTTCCACCGTCGCCGCGAGGGCTTCGGCGGGTCCATCCCCGCTCTCGCGGGGCAGCCGCGAACAACCGCATCGAAATCATCGCCCGCGCGGGTCCATCCCCGCTCTCGCGGGGCAGCCACGTCGCCCAGCGCCTGCTCGGCGATGTCAGGGGGTCCATCCCCGCTCTCGCGGGGCAGCCGCCGCCTCGGCCTCGGCCGCGATGTCAGTGACGGGTCCATCCCCGCTCTCGCGGGGCAGCCACTTTGGCTAGGAGCCGCATCATGTCCGGTCTGGGTCCATCCCCGCTCTCGCGGGGCAGCCTCACCAGCGACCTGACCACTGCTGGCGGCGAGGGGTCCATCCCCGCTCTCGCGGGGCAGCCGGGGCCGGGGCTGGTGAGCGGGGGATCTACCTGGGTCCATCCCCGCTCTCGCGGGGCAGCCCCTGCGGCAATTGTTCGGCGCCATCACGCGCCGGGTCCATCCCCGCTCTCGCGGGGCAGCCTACGGTGCCCTGGCAACGTAACGTCAACGAGGGGGTCCATCCCCGCTCTCGCGGGGCAGCCGGCGGCGCGCTCTGCATCGGCGGCAGCCTCGCGGGTCCATCCCCGCTCTCGCGGGGCAGCCCGGCCATCGCGACGGCACTCGACGGCGTACAGGGGTCCATCCCCGCTCTCGCGGGGCAGCCCAGCTTGTGGATCAGCTGGCGATTGCGGGTCTGGGTCCATCCCCGCTCTCGCGGGGCAGCCCAGGTGATTGCGGACCTTGCCCTCCGCGAGGCGGGTCCATCCCCGCTCTCGCGGGGCAGCCCCTGACGGCCCGGCGCACAACGTGGCGGCCGAGGGTCCATCCCCGCTCTCGCGGGGCAGCCCAACGGCCGGTGCTGCCCGGCGACGTGCTGGAGGGTCCATCCCCGCTCTCGCGGGGCAGCCGCAACAGCGTGCTGGCGGCTGGCATCGTGGTCGGGTCCATCCCCGCTCTCGCGGGGCAGCCAAAGACGTGGGTATTCCCCATGCCCGTTCCAAGGGTCCATCCCCGCTCTCGCGGGGCAGCCCCGCACCGGCCCGTCCTTGTGGAACGACCGGGGGGTCCATCCCCGCTCTCGCGGGGCAGCCCACGGTGTCGGCCGCGGTCATGTCGAGGATGAAGGTCCATCCCCGCTCTCGCGGGGCAGCCATGTGAGTTCTGCACCTTGCGCCCAATTTCTTCGGTCCATCCCCGCTCTCGCGGGGCAGCCCCTGACAATAACTTGCGACATTGGGCGGTGGTGGGTCCATCCCCGCTCTCGCGGGGCAGCCTTCGGCCTCGTCGTCTGTCACGGAATCCGGCAGGGTCCATCCCCGCTCTCGCGGGGCAGCCCATCGCTCAGGTGCTCAACATCAAGGCCGTGGGGGTCCATCCCCGCTCTCGCGGGGCAGCCAGAATCGAGAGGGCGACCCCGGGTATTCGAAGGGGTCCATCCCCGCTCTCGCGGGGCAGCCAAGTCGCAGACGTACGCCAGCAGCGAACAGCAGGGTCCATCCCCGCTCTCGCGGGGCAGCCCGTTGACCGCCATCTACACCCGCACGCGCAGCGGGTCCATCCCCGCTCTCGCGGGGCAGCCACGGTCAACGGCGGCGGCATCAGCACGGCGGAGGGTCCATCCCCGCTCTCGCGGGGCAGCCTGTTATGCGACAGGGGGTGTTGCCGAATTCTTGGGTCCATCCCCGCTCTCGCGGGGCAGCCATGACAGCGCCCGGAGCAACGGCGTCCCCGCCGGGTCCATCCCCGCTCTCGCGGGGCAGCCCAGGAACTGATGGATCGGCCGTCACAGCAGAAGGGTCCATCCCCGCTCTCGCGGGGCAGCCGATGTCACGCTGCGAGTCTCGGAGCCCGTCGGGGGTCCATCCCCGCTCTCGCGGGGCAGCCCGGGCAGGGGGAGGAGTGAGCGCTCATGCCCTGGGTCCATCCCCGCTCTCGCGGGGCAGCCTCATCGAGGAATCTCCGCGCGCTGGCCCATCAGGGTCCATCCCCGCTCTCGCGGGGCAGCCACGTCAGCATTGCGGAACGTCAAGGTCGTGCAGGGTCCATCCCCGCTCTCGCGGGGCAGCCTCGGTGCCGGTGTGCTGAAAGATCACCAGCGCGGGTCCATCCCCGCTCTCGCGGGGCAGCCCCAACGCTCAAGGCGTCGGCAATGGCCTGCGTGGGTCCATCCCCGCTCTCGCGGGGCAGCCGAGGCAACAGCGCTCACCGCCGTCGCGCTTCGGGGTCCATCCCCGCTCTCGCGGGGCAGCCTTCGGCATCAACACGCCGCCGCGCATCGCCGGGGGTCCATCCCCGCTCTCGCGGGGCAGCCCTGCCCGAGGATGCCTGCCTGACGGCGGCCTGGGGTCCATCCCCGCTCTCGCGGGGCAGCCAGCTTGGGGAGGTCGCGGCGGGCTTCCTCTTGGGGTCCATCCCCGCTCTCGCGGGGCAGCCGAGCAGAGCACCACGTTCTGCGGATCAGTGCAGGGTCCATCCCCGCTCTCGCGGGGCAGCCGCTGTCGGCCGGGCTCAGGCTCAGGGCGTGCAGGGTCCATCCCCGCTCTCGCGGGGCAGCCACGTCGATGGTCAGCGGCAGCAAACCGGCGTGGGGTCCATCCCCGCTCTCGCGGGGCAGCCAGCATGGCGGACCATCCGCGGCAGGCACGGCAGGGTCCATCCCCGCTCTCGCGGGGCAGCCACTCCGGCGAGGGCAAAGCGCGTGGCTCGGCAGGGTCCATCCCCGCTCTCGCGGGGCAGCCGGCGCAGGACCTCGCGGAAGGCATCGCCTCAGGGGTCCATCCCCGCTCTCGCGGGGCAGCCCACCGTTGACGCGCAGACCGAGGCGGCGCAGGTGGTCCATCCCCGCTCTCGCGGGGCAGCCGATGCGCCGGACGAGGCGGCAGTCTGCGCCGTGGGTCCATCCCCGCTCTCGCGGGGCAGCCTTGATGATCGGGGTCGCCGGCAGCTGGACATCGGGTCCATCCCCGCTCTCGCGGGGCAGCCATGCGGCATCGGTCAGACAGAAAACCGGCCGGGGGTCCATCCCCGCTCTCGCGGGGCAGCCCTGCAGCATCTCGCGAAACTCCGGGCTATTCGGGGTCCATCCCCGCTCTCGCGGGGCAGCCCATTTGTCCATTGGGTGCGTGCCCGACAGTGCGGGTCCATCCCCGCTCTCGCGGGGCAGCCGCTTGCTCAAATGCGCTCAAGTGGCTCTCCTACGGTCCATCCCCGCTCTCGCGGGGCAGCCTTGAATCCCGCCACGCAACCGCGTCAAGCATCGGGTCCATCCCCGCTCTCGCGGGGCAGCCCCGCCGCGCAAGAAATCCGAAGCCGGCGACTGGGGTCCATCCCCGCTCTCGCGGGGCAGCCACCCGACAGAATACCGGCGCGCAGTGTGTGCGGGGTCCATCCCCGCTCTCGCGGGGCAGCCGTGCACGGCCGATTGTCTGGAGTTCCTGCAGCGGGTCCATCCCCGCTCTCGCGGGGCAGCCCACTTTTTACACCACATCTTACAAACATGGGGGGGTCCATCCCCGCTCTCGCGGGGCAGCCTCGTAGATGCCGAAAGAGTGGGCGGACTTCGCGGGTCCATCCCCGCTCTCGCGGGGCAGCCTTCGTCATCTTCGCGCGCCGATTCGGCGAAGTGGGTCCATCCCCGCTCTCGCGGGGCAGCCGACTCAGATAGTGAGACAGTGAAAAAGCGCCCGGGTCCATCCCCGCTCTCGCGGGGCAGCCCGAATCGCGCCATGCAATCGCATCAAGCATTTGGGTCCATCCCCGCTCTCGCGGGGCAGCCTCAACGGGAAATCTACTGCGATGCGCTGCAGCGGGTCCATCCCCGCTCTCGCGGGGCAGCCTGAACATGAAGTTCCCACAAATATCCTCGCTCGGGTCCATCCCCGCTCTCGCGGGGCAGCCACCAACCGGAGCAACCACATGCACTACGCGCAGGGTCCATCCCCGCTCTCGCGGGGCAGCCTTCCCCTAAGCCCCTTCGATGGGGCTTTTCGTGGGTCCATCCCCGCTCTCGCGGGGCAGCCGGCAATGGGGCTATGTCGACGCATTCCGGGTCGGGTCCATCCCCGCTCTCGCGGGGCAGCCCTCGCCCTGCTCGACGGCCTCAAGGATCTCCTGGGTCCATCCCCGCTCTCGCGGGGCAGCCTCTAGAAGGCAACCCATTGTTCCTCAACAAATTCTTAAAGAACGGCACCGCGCAGCTAAGTGGTTACCCTGAGTCTCGTGAGCAATGCGCCGTCGAGCCGAATGGCCTCGCGCGGGGGTGATCCCAAGTGCCGGACTGACAGGCCGCCATCAGCCTGACGGTCTGGGTAAATCAAGATGATCGACCCGCCTTGCAGTTTGCCGTGCCAATCCGCCACCACATCCCAAATCTTGTCGCGTGCCTTGGCACTGAGATTCGGGCTGCCGTACACCCCTGGCGCCAGTTCGAGCATGGCCGATGCCAGGAAGCCGCGGTACCGGTCTTCGACATCACGTGTGATCAGGACTGTCAGCGCCATCGTCGAGGATTCCAAACAGGCTCTTGATGTCGTCAATCATCTTCGGCACCAGCCCGATGCGGCGGAACTCACGTGCAGCGCTTTGTCGCACCAGTCGGTCTACGGTCACATCGGTGCCTTGTTCGATGCGCTTGGCCGCACTGAAGGCCAAGCGCAGGGTCACGGCTTCTCGGTAGAGATCGGCGATGTCCAATACAAAGGACTGGTCGGAGTCCTCGTGAATGAAGCCCAGTTGCGGCAAGGCCGACACCGCCGATACGGCCACGCCCGCGGCAGAGCGAACTGCTGTCGCTGCATGGTTGATGGCCTGGTTGGCCAGATCGGTTGCATCTGGATTGTTTCGGTTGTAGTCGCGCTTCTTCCATTGCATGCCAAAACTCTGTGCCAGCAGCTTGTAGCTCTCCTTGACACGTGCACCTTCAATGCCGCGCAGCACGGCAATGTCGGTGTGTGGCAGCACTTCACCCAAGCGGCGCGCATACATCTTCCGAGCGATGCCGATGCGCTGCTTCTCGTCGGCCCACGCCCTGGCCTGTGCCCGCGCCAGATCAGATCGGTCAGGGCCCAGCGCTGGCGCCGTGTACAGCCTCGTCGCGTCGGTTCCGACCGCCACCAACGTGGTCCCGTGGCGGGCCAAGATGCGCAGAACGTCGTGGCTCAGGCTGGTGCCTGGGCCGATCAGCAGTGCTGAAAGCGTCTGGTGCGGCAGTTGGTACTCACCGGCGGGCAAGGCACCGCCGCCGCTGGCGAAGTGCAGGCAGCCGTCCACCACGGTGAAGACACCTCGGTCCAGGTACAGGAGGCCGTGGCGATCCCCGTGCGCAATCTGCACACGCTCCAGGCCCAAGCGGCCCTTCAGCATGGGTCAGGTCCAGGCTCCGGCTGGCGCCAGCAGCAGGCACCCGAAGCCGAAGCTGCGGTGTCTGCCGAGCCCCCGTGCGAGCAGGGCGTCAAACGCGACCGGGTCTTCCACGCAGAGTTGGCCGCGCACTGTCAGGTCGGGCAGCAGGCCTTGTTGGGTCGGGCGCTGGGTGCGGCGGGGAGCGGCTTGCACGTGGCGCCTGGCGATCGGCGCGAGTCGAAAGCTGAGGCTTCTTGCCGACTGCAGCGTGGCTGCACCGCCGCGCGTCAGCTCGCGCGACAGCCAGCGGAAGTGGGCTGCTTCCCGGTCCACCGGCGTACCGGCGGAGAAATCGGGGTGAAAGGCGGCGTCGACCTCCGGGTAGCCGCCGCCCGCTTGTTGCCGGCTTCGAACAACAGGTGCCACACGTACTTCGAAGCTGATGCGCTCGCCGTGGCGCCAATCAACGGGCAGCGACTTGATCAGTGCGTTTGCCGGCTGATGCATGCCCAGCGCCATTGCGGCGCCAGGATCGCAAACTTCGGCCATGGCCAGCGCCCGTTCCAGATCCGTGACGCTGCGCCGGGTGTAGCCGATGAGCTGCAAACTGCCTGGGCGCTCGAGCAACGCAAACGGCTTTGGCGCCAACTCGCCGAGCGCAGCGCGCAACACCGCATGCAGAGCGTAGCCGGTGTCTTCCTGCAGCGCACGCTGCCCGGTGGCAGCCACCCAGCGCGCCAGCGCGGCCATGTTGGGCAGCAGGCGCAACATCAGCAGCGGTGGCAGTGCCCCTTCACTCATGTATCCCCCGCGCCACGCGCTCATAGACACGCTGCCGTCCGGCGTGCACATCCATCACAAAGCGGCGTTCGTCGCTGGTGTCGTGGACCAGCAGGGGCCCTGGACCATCCGATGGTGCTGCGCCCTGGTTGAAATAGATGGTCACCTGCCTTGGCGACGCGCCATCCGGTGAGCCCGCTGCAGTGAGCAGGGCTTGAACTGCATCTTCGGCTTGCACCACGCCCTGGCCAATCCGTGTGGCTGGTAAACATCCTTTGCGGCCGATGAACAAGGGGCGCTGCGGGTGGTCCAGCGCGGCGGCCAGGTCTTGCAACGTGGGGCGCTGGTCCGCCGGCTCCAACCGCAGTGCTACAAGGACGGAAGCGTCTGCACGGTAGTCGCGGCTTCGCAGGTGAGGCGACTTGTACGAGTCGACACCACCGTCGCGCTCTTCAACCGCGCCGCGTGTGGTCCAGCCCTTGTCGTCCTTGGACAGCTGTGCCGTCTGGAAGTCGTTCAGCGCAGTCCCCGCGCGATCAATCCGCGCAGCCCACCGGATCCGTGCCTGCAGGCGGTCCAGCGCCTGGGCATCGCTGCGCTGCCAGCCCAGTGCATTGGCCAGCAGCCCCGTGAGCATCGACACCGCAGGCCATGGCTGCACCGGTCGCCTGTGGTCGACGGCCGTGGTGCCGAAGGACATCAGTGGCGCCTCCAGGCGCATCAGCAGGTGATGGGCGCCCATTCAAGGCGCCTCGATGCTTTGCCGCAATGCATCGCAAAGTTTGTCCAGGCCTTGCGCGGGCACGCCTTCCAGTGCCGGAGGTGTCACGCTGAGCTGCTGGCGGCGGGTGTGTTGGCCATAAGCCCGATCCAGGTTGTTCAAGTGTGTCTGCATGGCATGCATGGCGTTCTCGAACACGTCGCCATGCAAGGGCACACTCTTGCGGAATGCATTGGCCAGGGTGCGCGGTTGATCGTCGCCGGTTTCTACCAGCAGGAACTCGGCATGGGCGTAGGGCGCGGTGCTTCCCTTCTTGGCGCCGGGCGATGTCCGGGCGATGAGTTTCACCAGCCTTTCAACCACCCGCCCTGCCAGCGCCGCGTCGTCGTTCAGGTTGGCCACCAGCAGGTCGATGTCCACGGTGACGTAGCCGTAGAACAGGCCACTGGTCAGTTCGATGTCGAAAATGCCGGCGGAGCCGGTTTCGCCGTCTTCGCTGCGCTGGCGCAGATCGTCTACGGCCGTGACGTAATCCAGTTCCTGTTCGATGGCGTGCACGCTCAGTGCATGGGCCACATGCACCGGGGCGTTGACATTGGCCGAGGTGTCCGAGGTGACCATGCGCCCGAACAATGCGGATTCGAGGCCGGCTGCGCCGCTGCCACTCTCGGCCAACGCACGCAAGTTCTTCTGAAGCGGCTTGAGTACCTCCTTCGCAGATTCTTCCAGGGCCTTGAGCGCCCTTTTGTCGGGTTCCTTGTCCGCCTTCACCAGCAAAGCAGGTTGGGCGCAGGCCTCGGAGGCAAGTTCACGCGCCAGCTTCTGCAGGTAAGCAATCTCGGGGTGCCCAAAAAAAAGCGCCTGACGGCTCTTGGGGTCGGCGCCGTTTTTGCCGTAAAGCGCCACGATCAGTTCCGTGGCCAGAACCGACTCTGCTGCTGGATGCAAAGGTGGCAGCCCTGCCAGGGCCTGCGGCATGACGGCGCGCTCCACCACATCCTTGCTCCGGTCGCCCATCGGCACGCCGAGTCCTTGCAAGGCATGGGGCACTTTGGCTGCTGCATCGTGATCGGCTTCTCCGGCGAAGCGCCACTTGCGCTTCAGGGCCTGTGACGACACCCGCAGCCGCACCGTGCCACCAAAGGGCAGGCGTTTGGCCAGCCCGGCGTCATCGCGGTTGAGCAAGGTGCCTGGGTAGCTGGCGAGGCTGTGGATCTGCACAAAGCGGGGTCGGGTCATGGGGTTGTTCTCCCTGGCGTGTTGTCGTCGTGGCCGCTCAGACAGCGGTGCTGCTGGCATCCAGCGCGCTTTGCGACTGCGCGCCGATGAAGTGCAGGATGAGCCGCTGGCGAGCGGCATCGGCGCGGAGCTGGCTGTATGGGGTGTTGCGTCCAGCATGCAGCAGCAAGTCCGCCAGCGGCCACCAGTTCACAGCGGCGCCAGCCGCCGCCAGCCGCCGCGCCAAGCGCGGCATCAGAGTGGCCAGCACGCGTTCGTCGGCTTCGACCAACTGGCGCAGGCGCGCCTCGCTGAACCGAAGGCGGGCCAACACGGCGCCGGGGTCGGCATCGAAACGCGGGTCGTGGCGGCCCTGCACCAATGCCAGGCAATGCAGCACCAATGCCCAGCGGCTGTATTCTTCGGCATCGCCTGGCTGCACCCGTGCCGCCATCAACAGGCGCTCAGTGTCGAACATCGCGGGTTGCGGGTTCTGATCGGGGTGGCAGCGACGCAATCGGGCCAGCGTGCCGGTGCTCGCATGACGCACTTGCCCGGCCAGCGAGGCGATGGGATCTTTGGCAGCCGTCGCATCGGTCGGCGGGATGGGTGCGGCGTCAACCATGGGGTGCTTGCTCCGGTTCGACAGCGGTCTCCGAATGAGATGCGCTTGCAGGTGGCAGCAAGGCACCAAAGTGTTTGCGCAGGCTCAATCGCAGGAAACGCTCGGCGCGGGCGCGGGCAAAGTGCCGGGACCCGTCGCGGGTGGGCAGGGCCGCTGCTGAGGCAGCGAGGTGGGTGCGCGCCGACTGCGCCAGCCACGCCACCCACTGCTGCTGTGCTGCGGTGTCCGCCAAACCCTCTTCGATGGTGTTGAACAGGTGCACGAAGAATGCCTCGTCGATGTCGTCTTCGTACTTGTCGACCCAAGGTTCGATGGCGCGTGTGAAATCGCGGTTCTTCCAGTCCACGTCGTCACTGCCGTCGATGAACTGCAACAGCGCGCTTCGCAGCACCTTGCCGCTTGCCGTGCCAGCCAAGTTCACGAACTGTCGTGAACGATCGGCCAGGGTCGCAGATGCCGAGGTCAATTGGGTCAGCACCTGGGCCGGCATGGGCAGCTCGCGGTGCAGGAATCCGTCGGTGCCACCGTCCCCGCTCACGAGTACCTGCGCGATCCATGTCCCAGGTTGATTCACCCGCCGCTCGGCTTGTGAGGGCATGGCCAGCAAGGGTTTGCGCACCTTGTCGTGGTCGAAAAGCAAGGCTTGCAGGCTGCGGTAGCGCAGACTGTGAGCCTGGGCAGTGAGGGCTTTGGGCTCGTCGCCTGCAACGATGGGGACCCATGGGTCCAGGACGTCACCCCGGCGATCCTTCCCGGCGACACGCATGGCATTGCTGCTGGCTCGCCGCAGCAGCAGCTGCCCACCGTCGCGCACAAGCCGTACGCGTCTGCAGACTTCCAGACACAGTGGGTGCACCGACGACAGCGGCAAGGACCCTTCATCCCACGGTGGCAACCAAAGCAGCCCATGGAGCTCGGCCAAGTTGGCATGCGGATGTTGCAGCGCAAAGAGGTCGGCCAGTTCGCCTTGTGCGCCCAGCAAGACTGTCAGGTCGCGCAGGAACTCCGGCCCCGTGCCCCGTGCATACGCGAGTCTGAACTGCGGCCGTGAGCTGAACCCGCCGTTCATGCGCATGGTGTTGTAGTTTCCTGCACCCAGGAAGGCGGACCAGCCCTGTAGCAGCACCAGGGCGTAGACGAGCGCATCCAGGGCATCCGATCGCAAGGGCAGCTTGCCCGTCTTCTCGTCGTGGTGCCGTGCCGTTACCAGCACATCGATGTCCTGCGCTGCGTCGGCTGAGCGCTTGAAATCGGCCGCACGGGCTGCGCTGCATGGCGGCTGCAAAAAGGCGGGTTGTTGCCAATCGGCGTTGAGCAGATGCCAAGGGCCGTCGTCGGGATGCGTGGGTGTCAACGCACGCAACTTGTCGGCCCAGGCGACTGACGACCGGGGAGGATTCAGATCTTCTTCGCCTTCCAGCGCCAGGTACGCCAACTGGACCAGAAAGGCGTGCCAAGCAGGGCGCTGATGCGGCCGCAAGGCGGTGAATGTCAGGTCCTCGCCTGCGGACAAGCGCGCCAACACCTCTGGCAAGGAAAGGCACGCCACCGCGCCGTCGGCGCCGGTGGCGTGGAACATGCCTTCATCGAGCAGCGAATGTTCGAGCATGGCCTTCCCCCTCCCTGAGCCCCCGCTTGCACGGGGCATCAACAGTCCAGCATGTTGAAGAGGGGTCCATCACCGCAATGGCGGTGAACCTTTTAAATATTCTTAAAACCCCTCAGTCCAAGTTTGACTGCAACAACGGGCTGCAGCAAACGGGGGTAAACCCTGATCATCGAGCGATGTACAACGACTTGTACAATTTGAACATGGATGCCATCAGCTACAGCACGGCCCGAGCCAACCTCGCCAAGACCATGGACCGCGTGTGTGATGACCACACCGCGTTGATCATCACGCGCAAGGGCGAGTCCTCCGTCGTGATGCTCTCGTTGGACGACTACCAAGCGTTGGAAGAGACAGCGTATCTGCTGCGCAGCCCAGCGAACGCCCGCCGCCTACTCCAAGCTGTGGATGAACTGGCGGCAGGCGGTGGTGTGGCGCGTAGTCTGATGGACGCGCCAACCGCGTGAAGTTGCTCTTCGCCGAGGCAGCCTGGGCGGACTATCTGCACTGGCTGCAGACCGACCGGCGCATGCTGGAGCGCGTCAACAAACTGATCCGTGAAGTTCAACGCGAGCCCTACACGGGTGTCGGCAAACCAGAGCCTTTGAAACACGCCCTGGCGGGCTACTGGTCGCGCCGCATCAACGAAGAGCACCGCATGGTCTACCGGGTGCAGGACGACGTGCTCTGGCTCGTGCAGTTGCGCTACCACTACTGACGCGCAGACGTCGCCTGAGCGAGCCCATGGCGGTCGTACACAAATGTCCGACCTCGGACGCTGAACTGGAATCCCCCGGGAACGACATGGGCGTTCTCCACCTGCGGCACCGAAGTGGTTTCAACCTCCGCGGCAGCGGGCAACATCCAGGCTGGCACGGTCAGCCTGTCGATGCGGTGACCAAAAGGTGACTCCATGGGCAGCGGCAGCAACAGATCGACGCCGTCCAAGCCCAGGCGCGTCTTTGCCTCGGCGCTCAATTCGCCGGGAACTGCTTCTCGCCAGGGCTTCTGCCAATCAATGCAGTTGAAAAGAGCTGCCGCGCGGTGCGCACTGGCTTTGCCGTCCAGCACCATCGCATGTTCCAGCCACAAGCGCCCCAGTTCCTCTGCCAGTGCCTGAAGCGCCGGGCGTCCACAGGAACGCTCCACCAGTTCTCGGTTGTGCGCGGGAATGTCCAACACCGGGAACGCTGCGTCACGCAGGGTGCGAAACGTGGCCTGCAGGCACAGCAGGTCGGGATAGGCGCTCTTGTCTCCCAATCCAAGGCCGCGGGTACCGCCTCTCGTCAGCAGTGATGACAAGTCATCCCCGGGCGGCACCAGGATCAGGCAATGTGGCTCCACAAAGGGCACAGGCCGATGCCCGCGCCGTGCTTCGTGCCGATGCAAACGGCCAAGGCGCTGAAGCAGCACGTCCATCGGGGCCAGATCGGTGATCATGAAGTCGGCGTCGCAGTCGACCGAAATCTCGATGGTCTGCGTCGCGCAAAGCACCAGCGGTTCCTGGCTGGTGGCTGCATCCTTGCCGAAGCGCCGCCCCACCTGCTGGTCCAGCGCCTGACGGTCGGCGAAGGCATAGCGCCCATGGTGCATGGCCACCACACCCCCGGACCGGAACAGCGCCGGGTGATCGAGGCCCAGCAGCGACTCGATGGCCTGCTGCGTTGCCACTGCCTGGCGCACGGTGTTGCGCAAGACCAGTACACGTGCGCCGGCACGCACGGCCGATGCGGCACGCGCGGCCACCTGCTGCGCATCTCGCATCAGCGGTTGCAGTTCGTGCCGGATGCGCTTGTGCTGGGTCACGGGGCCGAAGGTCTGATCGTGCCCCGGTGCGCTGACACGCGGATAGTCGTCTGGCAGCGCCAGCGATGCTCGCGGCTGTGCTGACTTGAAGCCTGCACGCCGCGGCGAGGGTGCAGCGGCCAAGAGTTCGTCTCGCATGTCTTGCGTCAGTGTTGCAGACAACAACAGGGCATGACCACCCGCGGTCAAATGGCGCTGCAGCGCCTTCAGCAGGAGCGTCCGCATGTAGGGGTCTGACGCGTGCACTTCATCCACCACCACCAGCGAACGCAGCAAGACGCTGCCCCGCAGATGGGCATGTCGGGTCTGCAGGGTGGACAGCAGGAACTGGTCGATGGTGGCCGCCGCTGCGGCTGCTGCGAAGTAACGCTTGCTGTTCTCGGCGGCCCAGTACAGCGGGTCGCCCAGGTCCTTGTCAGGCCAGAGGACCGTGAACGGTGCCAGCCGCATACCGTCGTCGCCGTTGGCGCGCAGATACCCCGGCACGGCCAAGACCGTGTTGGGGCGCCGATCAGGATCGGGGAAAAGTGCATCGATGAAGCGCTGCAGACGTTGCGAGATGCCCGTGGCGGCCACGCGGGTGGGCAGCAAGAAGCACAGCGCATCCACTTCACCAAGCTCGAACAGGTGCTTGAAGCGCCAGAGCGCCGCTTCCGTTTTGCCACTGCCGGTCTCGGCCTCCAGCACCACAGGGCTGGACAGTGGCGCTTCGGCCGTCGCCCTCTGGGGCGGCGTGGGCTCGAAGCCAAAAACGTTGGCAAACGTGGGTGAGCGAGACCGCAGGTCAGCTCGCGTGGCTTCCAGGTCGATACGCATCGACCGCAATGCGCGTTGCGCAGCCGCCTGGGCCATCGGCCAGCGCCCGTCGTCTTGAGGACCCAGGTCGAAGGGAAAAAAGTCGGTGTTCGAGCCGATCCAGTCGGCCAGTGAGACCAGACCGGCAAACGCATGGATCAGTGGCTGACGAGGCTCCAGTCCTGGGCTTTCTTCGGCGTACGCGCCGGGCCACAGGTTCATGGCGGTCTGGCGAAGTTGGCCCAGCCCGTCAACCGGGTTGTAGCGACCGATCGGCTGCGTCCAGGTGGCGTGCACGGCCGTCACGTCACCCTGCTGGGTCAGGGCATCGAGGGAGATGGGCTCGCCATGGTGCGAAACGGCAGCCAGCCACAAGTCGAGCAGCGCCTCCTGTGCAAAGGCGTCCACGCCACCCCAGCGTCGCAAGGTATCGATGCCCAGTGCGCAACGGTGTTCCTCGTACAGATCGGAATACCCCAGCAACGGCGCGACGACGCGCGTATGGCCCAGCTCCTTGCTGCGATCCGAGCGAGATCTGCTGAGCCAGGCCGACTGTTCGGCGTCGCTGACCCCCTTCGAGTAGAAGCCTGCGCCCGCCTTGCCAACATCGTGCAGGAAAGCAAGAACGGTCATCCTGTCGATGTCGCTGGCGGTGAACTCGCGCCCCTGCAGGCGTTGGAGTCGGGCCCGCCAGACGGGCAGGTCCAGCAGGGCGCGCGTCACGGCGGCGACGTCTATCGAGTGGCCGACCAAGGAAAGCCGCGCAGCGCTGGCGCGGTCCGGTGCGTTCCGATCCAGCTTCCCCCAGGGTTCTGTGGCCCGCAACCCGTGGCTCATCGGCATGCCAGCGCGATATTCGATCACGCCCCGCGCGTGAACACCGTCAACACCCCCGTGTAGCCATACAGGTGGTGGCGGGCGATCTCGCCCGCGGCAAAAAAGCCCACCAGCGGCACGTCGCCGAGCGCGTGCCGCACGATCTGCAGCTCGGCCGACGGCCCGCCGAAATGCGGCCCGCCACGGCCTGAGCAGCTGACGTAGAGGGCGCCTGCGATGCGGCCGATGTCGTCGACCGGGCCTGCTGCCGGCACGGCCGCCGATTGGGGTGATGACTCCGACACCTCCTCGCGGATCTCGCTGCAGATGCGCACCAGGTCGCGCACCGCCGCGGCCACGTCGCGCTGGCAGAACGCCAGGCGCATGCCGGGCTGCACCTGCTCGGCCACCGCCACCGCGCGCCGGCCCGGGTCCAGGCCCACCAGGTGGCGGATGCGGGTGTCGGTGCCGAACTGCCCGCCGCGGCCCAGCAGTGGCTCGTCTTCGGCCGACAGCCCGACCAGCGTGGCGCGCAGGCGCGGCAGGGCGGCGCGGGGGTCGTCCAGGTTGGCCATGCCCAGATCGCGCAGCAGCACGGGCAGCGCGGGTTCACCGTCGAGCTCCAGCACCACGTGGCGCTCGGCCGCGGTGATGCGCCGCGCCGGGCCGATGGGCTGGCAACCCTGGGTCACGCGCGAGAGCAGGGCCACGTCGGCACTGAAGGCCACACCGGACAGGCCGCCGTGCCACACGCCATCGGCCAGCTGCACGCAGGTGCTGCGCGATGCAGCCAGGCCGCCGAACAGGTAACCGCTGTCGGTGCGGTCGCTCATCTCGGCGATCAGCTCGGCCAGGTCGGGCGTGGCCGGGTCGGCATGCACCAGGGCCGTGTAGGCGTTCAGGCGCGACAGCGGCTTGGCACCGGAAAAAACCTCGAAGCGCCCCTTGGGCAGGCTGCTCAGCATCAGCACCAGTGCGGGTTCGTCGAAGTACTCCACGCTGCTGGCCGCCACGCCCACGCCCACACAACCCACCCAGGCCACACCCGGCCAGCGCTGGCGCAGCGCGGCCAGCAGGGCCGTGGCCTCGTGGGCGTAGGCGTCGGTGAAATAACACCAGCCCAGCGTGGCGGGCGCGGCCAGGGCCTGGGCGTCCAGCTGCGCAGCCGCCATGGTCAAGGCCATGCGCCAGTCGGGGTGCGCGGCGTGGCCGCAGTGGAACTGTGTCATGGGCTGCGGCGCTTGCGCGGCGCGGGCTTGGCGGTGGAGCGGCCGGCCGGTTTGGCGGTGGACTTGCGGGCGACCTTTGCCGCGGGTGGGCGTGACGGCGTCGCGGCGGTGGCCGGTGCTGCGTCGGCCATGGCCTTGGCGGCGATCTCGCCGAACTGCTGCGTCAGCGAGGTCCACCACTGCATCGGGTCGGGCACCGGGCCGGCGGGCGGCGCTTCGGCGGCAGGGGCGGGTGCGGGCGTGGCTACCGGTGCCGGGGCGGCCGCAGGTTCCGGCGCCGGTTCGGGCACGCGCATCTTGAACGACTCGCGCATCGCGTCCACCGGCACGTTCATGGTCTTCAGCGTGGCCAGGGTCATGCGTTGCACCTCCAGCGCCTGGATGGTGCCGCCCAGCAGCTTGGCGTTCTGCTCCAGCCAGAACTGCACGGTGCGCAGGTCGCGGATGCGCTTTTCCAGCTCCTCCGGGTCCAGCGAGGGCGCGATCCAGGCGCCGACACCCGGCAGGCTGCTGCCGGCTTTCTGCACCAGGCCCTGCAGGAAATCAAAACCGGGCATCAGCTTGGCAAAGGCGGCGGGGTCGGCCATGGCGGGGTCTCCTAGTGTGGCGCCCATTGTGCGCGCCAGGGCAGGCTCAGCCCCCGGCTTCGATGCGCAGCCGCCCGCCGTCCTGCGTGAAGCGCAGCCGGCCCAGCACGTCCATGCCCAGCAGCGGTGCTTCCAGGTCAGGCAGCACGGTCACGCGCAGCTGCTGCACGGCCACGCCACCTTCCAGCACCAGGTCGATGCGGCTTTCGTAACCCGTCACCGTGCCGCCCGCGGTGGACGATTGCAGCGTGCGCCCCTTGGGCAGCCCCAGCTGCTGCGCCAGCCGGCCGGGCAGCGCGGTGCGGGTGGCGCCGGTGTCGACCAGGAAGTCGATGGAGCGGCCGTCTACCCGGCCCGGCCAGTGGAAGTGGCCATCGGCCGCGCGCTGCAGCGTGATGCTGGTGCCATCGGCCGAGAAGCGCGCCTTCTGGCGCTGCGCCAGCAGGGCCTGCACGGCCAGGAACAGCACGGTGCCCAGCAGCAGCCAGACGGTCACGACCTTCAGGGTCCGGGGCATCTCGTTCATGCCGCCAGACTAGCAGCGTGGCCCCGCCCCGCGGGCGGCTGCGGCTTTCAGTCCGGCGCCTTCAATCCAGGGCCACCGCCACGCCGTTGTCGCCGCTGTTGCGGTCGATGCGCTTGTTGTACGGGTCCACGCCGGCCCAGGCCGGGGCCACGTCCACCACCAGGGTCAGCGTCTGCTCGCCGGTCTTGATGGGGAGCCGCTGCATCGTGACCACCGCGCCGGCATCGAAGCCCGGCTGCCCGGGTTCGAGCTTGAAGGCGCCGACGTCGAAGGCTTCGTCCAGCGGCACCTCGGTCTCGACGCCCTGGCCATCGGCGCGGAACTTGCGCGCGGTGGTTTTCAGCGTCAGGTCGTAGCGGCCATCGGGGCGTTTTTTCGCGCGTGCTTCGGTCACCTTCACGTCCCACAGCGTGATGGTCTCGAACAGGTCGACGATCAGCGCCTCGTGCTGCGGCCCGGCCTTGGCGCGCAGGATCGCCAGAAAGTCGCGGCTGTTGGGGTAGGGCGCCGACTTGAAGGCGTACTGCTTCAGCAGCTCGGCCAGCGCGGCGTTGACCACGTCCACACCCACCACCTCCTTGAGCCAGTACATCGCCAGCGAGCCCTTCTGGTAGTGGATGTAGGGCTGGTTCTCCACGCGGGCCAGCGGCAGCTCTTCCACCACCTCGCCGCCGCGGGCGCGCAGGTAGCGGTCGAGTTCGTAGCGCAGGAAACGGCGCATCTGCTCGCGGCCGTAGATCTGCTCCATCACCAGCAGCGCCGAGTACTGCGCAAAGCTCTCCACCAGCATCGTGGCACCCTGCTGGTTGGCCGGGATGATCTGGTGGGCCCACCACTGGTGCGCGATCTCGTGTGCCGTCACGTAGGTGGCGATGTCGATCTTGTTCGGGTCGCTCAGCCTGGCCAGGAAACCGATGTTCTCCGAGTACGGGATGGTGTTGGCAAAGGCCTGCGCAAAGTCGGCGTACGACGGGAACTCGATGATGCGCGCCTGCTTGAACTGGTAGGGCGAAAACACCTGGCCGAACAGCGCCAGCGAGGCCTTCATCGCCTTCAGCATGCGCTCCACGTTGAAGGCGTGGCCCGGGTGGTGGTAGACGGCCAGCTGGATGTCGCCCAGCGTGTCGCGGGCCACCGCGTAGCGCGCCGACTGGATCGAGAAGAAGTGGTTGATCGGCGCGTCGGGCCGGAACAGCACGGTGCGGCGGCCGTCCTTCACCTCGTCGGACACCGTTTGCCCGGGGGCGATGGGCGTCTGGTCGGCGTCGGTCGTGACGCGGATCTCGGCCAGCACCCAATCGCTGTCGGCGCGCAGCATGTGGCGCTGGCGGGCGCTGTCGTCTTCCAGCTTGGCCGGGCGCAAGTCCGGCGGCAGGCCCTGCTGGCGGCGTTTGCTGCGGTCCTTGAGGAAGGCGTTGCGGTCGATGCCCAGCATCGGCGCGATCTCGCCGTTGTCCAGGAAGCTGCCGTTTTCGACGATGCGGGTCAGCGGCACGCCGTTGGGAAAACCACGTTCCTGCAGCGTGCTGACGAAGCGCAGCGTGCGCACCTCGCCCGGCTGCAGCGCGGGCTGCAGCGTGTAGCGGCGCACCGGCCAGGGGGCATCGACCGGGCCCCAGGTCTGGGCCAGCGTGGCGCCGGGCAGCACCAGCTCGTCCATCTGCAGCCGGTCGTTCCACTGGATCACCAACTGCTCGATCGGCGCGTTGCCCTTGTTCTCCACCGTGTACTCGCCGCGTGTCACCGCACGGGCTTCGCGCGGGTACAGGTCCACGTCCAGCTTGACCGCGGTGATGCGGGGCAGCGGCAGTGTTTCCAGCGGCAGCAGCGCCCGTTCGGCCTCGGCCAGCAGGGCCTCCTGCGCAGGGGTGGGCAGGTAGACGTTCAGGCGGTTGGTGTTGTGGAAGATCCAGGCGCCGCTGCCGGCCGCGGTGAGCAGGGCCACGCCGCCCAGCGCACCGGCTGGGCCGCGCAGCCGGCGGCCCAGGTGGCGCAGCCGTGGGCGCAGCGCGGTGGTGACGCCACGCCGCCACAGCGCAAAGGCCCCCACCGCCAGCACCAGCGCCCAGGCCGACCAGTAGACCTGGAACCACAGCGCGCCGACCCAGAAGCGCGCCATGCCGCTCATGTCCGACAACGGCACCGGCGAGGTGCCGCCGTAGTTGTAGAGGTTGTGCTCCAGGCCCGCGGTCGCCATCGCGACGGCTGCCACCAGCTGCAGCAGCATCAGGCCCCAGCCGATGAACTTCTGCGGCACCAGCACCTGCACAAAGACCGAGAGCACGGCCAGCTGCAGCGCCAGCACCAGCGTGGGCCACCACAGCCACAGCGCGTAGTGCAGCGGCTCCAGCGTCGTCCAGCCCTTGGCCAGCTGCACCGCCATGCCGGTGAACACCGCCACCAGCCCCGTGGCCGCCAGCACGCCGGTGATGGCCGCGATCTTGGGAACCAGGTGGGCCCAGTCGGGCGCGGCCGTGGCGTCCACGATCTCGTGCAGACGGCGTTCGCGGTCGCGCCAGACCAGCTCGCCGCCGTAGTAGATGGCGATGATGATGGGCATGATGGTGAACGCACCCTGCAGCGCCTGCACCATCAGCCGGGTCACGGGGTAGGAGCCCGAGCCGTACCACTCGTTGGTGAACCATGCCGCGCCGCCGGCGTTCAGCACGCCGATGGCCAGCAGCACGAAGAAGGCCGGGCTCTTGAAGACAAAGGCCATGTCGTGTTTGCTCAAGGCCCACAGCTGCGCCCAGCCGGCGCCCTGCTGGCGCGCGGCGGGCAGCGCGCCCAGGCGCGTGGCGGCTGGCCGGCTGTCGGCCGCAGCGGGGCCCTGGGCCTTCTTCGTGCTGCTGCCGGCCGCGCCGGGTTCGGCAAACCGGAAGCGCCGCCAGGCCAGCGCAAACAGCGCCCCCGCCACGCCCAGCCACAGCAGCCGGTTGGCCAGCAGCAGGCCGGCCAGTGGTGGCAGCAGCGTGTTGCGCTCGGTCGCCGTCCAGTAGCGGGTGGTGATGCCCAGGGCCGAGAGGCCGAACGGATCGAGCAGCGCCGCCCAGGTGTCGTACTGCGGGTCGCGCAGCAGGCCGCGGGTGACGAAGTAGCCCACCAGCAGCGCCACCGCGGCCACGTAAGTCCACATCATCGAACGGGTCACGGTGGCCAGCGCAAAAAACGCCGCGGCCACCACCGCCATGGTCGGCAGGGCCCACACGAACAGCGCGTACAAGTAGTCCACGGCGCGGAACGGGCCCACCTCGGCCGGGTCCAGCCAGGGCATGGTCGCGCCCACCAGCACCGCCAACGGCATGCAGGCCAGCACCAGGAAGGCAGCGCCGGCCGAGCCGATGAAGCGCCCGCCCAGGTAGGCACCCTTGCCCAGCCGGGTGCTGCGGATCAGCGGTGCAAAGCCGGTTTCGTCGTCACGGATCACGGCACCGGCCACCATGGCCACGTGCACGAAGACCGCGAACAGGCTCATGATGCCCAGGGTCTGCAGGATCGCAAACGGGGCGTTGACCTTGACGTTGCCCAGGCTGCCGATCTGGATCTGGTCGACCGTGACGGCGCCGAAGGTGAGCAGGAAGAAGATCGCGCAGCCGACCCAGAACACCGGGCTGCGCAACTGGTAGCGGAACTCGAACCAGGCCACAGGCGCGAACATCAGGCGGCACTCCGGCTGCGGTGCAGGGTGGCGAAGTACACGTCTTCCAGCCCCACGTTCACCGGCTCGAAGGCCGCCGTGGGCCGCTGGTCGGCCAGCACGCGCACCACGGTGAAGCCGGCCTGCAGCCGTGTGCTGATCACCGGCCATTCGGCGCGTGCGCGGTCCAGGTCGCTGCGCTCCACCTGGTGCTGCCAGACGCGGCCCTGCAGGTCGTCCATCAGCTCACCGGGCACACCTTGTTCGACGATGCGGCCACCGGCCAGGATGGCCATGCGCGGGCACAGGTCGGCCACGTCGTCGACGATGTGGGTGGACAGGATGATCACCACGTTCTGTGCGATCGAGGCCAGCAGCGTGTTGAAGCGGTTGCGCTCTTCCGGGTCCAGGCCGGCGGTGGGCTCGTCCACGATCAGCAGCCGCGGGTTGCCGATCAGCGCCTGCGCGATGCCAAAACGCTGCCGCATGCCGCCGGAAAACCCGGCGATGGCCTTCTTGCGCACCTCCCAGAGGTTCACCTGCTGCAGCAGTGATTCCACCGTCTCGCGGCGCTCGCCGCGGCCGGTGACACCCTTCAGCACCGCCAGGTGGTCCAGCAGGTCCCAGGCGGTCACACGCGGGTAGACGCCGAAGTCCTGCGGCAGGTAACCCAGCGTCGCGCGCAGGGCTTCAGGCTGCGCGCCGATGTCGATGCCATCGAACCGCATCGTCCCGGACGTGGGGATCTGCAGCGTCGCCAGGCAGCGCATCAGCGACGACTTGCCGGCGCCGTTGGGCCCGAGCAGCCCGAACATGCCGGGCGGGATGTCCAGCGTCACGTCGTCGAGGGCGCGCGTGCCGTTGGCGTAGGTGTGGGTGAGGTGCTGGATGGAGAGCATGGGGGCACTCTAGCCCCAGCCCCCGTGCGGTGGGCGCTGCTGCGATGGAGCGCCCGCCTGGCGCGACGAACGGCCCGGTTGACGGACCGGCGGATCAGCCCGGCGCGGCCACCCGCTGCGTGATCGCGCCGAACACGCTCTGCCCGTCGCGGCCCAGCGCCTCGATCTTCACGGTGTCGCCGAACCGCATGTAGCCGGTCTGTGGGGCGCCGCTGGCGATGGTCTCCAGCGCGCGTTTTTCGGCGATGCAGCCATAGCCCCGGCTGGCGTCGGCGTTGCTGACCGTGCCGCCGCCCAGGATGCTGCCGGCGCGCAGGTTGCGGGTGCGCGCCAGGTGCGCCAGCAGCTGCCCGAAGTGGAAATGCATGCCATCGCCTGCTTCCAGCTGCGCCACTGTCTGGCCGTTCCAGGCCACGGTGACGGGCAGGTGCACGCGCCCGCCGCGCCAGGCCTCGCCCAGCTCGTCGGGCGTCACGGCCACCGGGGCAAAGGCGGTGGCCGGTTTGCTCTGCACCAGGCCCAGCAGCTTGTCCAGCTCGGCCGGCACGCGGTGGCGCAGCGTCCAGTCGTTCACGAGCAGGACCAGTCGCACTGCCTCCAGCGCCTGCGCCGGGGCCACGCCCATGGGCAGGTCGCCCGTCACCACGGCCAGCTCGGATTCAAAGTCAATGCCGTCGTCTTCGGTGGCGAAGACGGCGTCGTCGGTGGGGCCGAGGAAATCGTCGCTGCCGCCCTGGTACATCAGCGGGTCGCTGCGCAGCGTGGCCGGGATGTCGGCACCGCGCGAGGCCCACACGCGCTCGGCGTGCGAGAGGTAGGCCGAGCCGTCGGCCCACTGGTAGGCCCGCGGCAGCGGCGCCATGCACAGGCGGGGGTCGAAGGCAAAGGCGTGGCGGGCCTTGCCGTGGTTCAGCGTCTGCGACAGGTCCTCCAGCTGCGGCGACAGAAAGTTCCAGTCGTCCAGCAGCTGCTGCATCCGGGTGGCGATGCCGGTGGCGAAGTGGGCCTGGCTCAGGTCGCGCGAAACGACGACGAGTTGGCCATCGCGCGAGCCGTCGCGGTAGGTGGCGAGTTTCATGGTGGCAGTATTGTGCGGTGATCGAACCCTTGGACCACCCCGTGCAACGAGCGCCCCGCTGGCCCGTGGCCGCCGCCATCGCGGCGCTGGTGCTGGCGGGCCACGCCTGGTTGCTGCTGGGCCTGCCACCGGGCCTGGGCGGCGACCCCGTGCCCGGCCTGCGCCCGGTGCTGCAGACGCGGCAGATCGTGGCGGCGGCGGTCGAGCCCCCCGCCGAGCCGCCTGCTGCCGAGCCGCCCGCCGCCGAGCCGACGACGGCATCCACCGCGCAGCCGGTGGTTGACGCGCCCGCCGCGGTTTCGCCACCGGCCGCTTCGGCGCCCCTGGCCCAGGCTTCGCCGCCCGAGGCCGAGGCGGCCCCCGCCCCTGCCAGCGCCCCCACCGGCCCGCCGGCCGAGGCAGGCGGCCAGCAGGTGCCGGTGTACGCCACGCGCCTGCCGCCGCCCGCCCGCCTGGCCTACGAGCTGCGCCGCGGCCTGCTCAGCGGCAGCGGGCTGCTGGTGTGGGCGCCCGACGCGCAGCGCTACGAGATGTCACTGGAAGGTGCTGCCTTCGGCCAGACCCTGCTGGCCTGGACCAGCCAGGGCACGCTGGACGTCCATGGCATCGCACCTGAACGTTTCACCGACCGCCGGGGCCGGCGCGCCGAGCAGGCGGCCAACTTCCGGCGGGATGTCGGCAAGATCAGCTACTCCGGCCCGACCGTGGAGTACCCCTTGCCCGCCGGCATGCAGGACAGGCTGAGCTGGCTGGTGCAGCTGCCGGCCATCCTGGAAGCCAACCCGCAGTTGCGCGAGCCGGGCCAGCGCATCGAGCTGTTCGTCAGTGGCGCGCGCGGTGATGCCGACCTCTGGACCTTCGTCGTGCAAGGCCGGGCCGATCTGGACCTGCCGGCCGGCGCCGTGCCGCAGGCGCTGCATGTGATGCGCGCACCGCGCAAGGCCTTTGACACCCAGGCCGAGGCCTGGCTGGACCCCGCGCGTGGCCACCTGCCGGTGCGCGCCCGCCTGAGCACCCCCGACCGTGGTGACAGCACCGACCTGCTGCTGACGCGCTGAGCGGCCCGCCTGGCTTGAGTTCTGCTTGTGGGGCCCCACCTGACGCCACAAGGAGTCATCCCATGCAGATGCTGTACCAGTCTGACAACTTCGTCGTCGTCCAGTTCGATGCCCCGGCGGTCGACGGCTCTCCGATGGCGCGTGGCGGCTTCGAGATCGTCGACAAGTCCGCCGGCCGCGAGATCTACCTGGAGGGCCTGCTGGCCGAACGTTTCAAGCAGGGTGTGCAGCACCTGGTGGACACCAACCCCACCGAAGAAGCCTTCGACGAGTTCATTGGCGGCTTCAGCGGGCTGGCCCAGCAGCCGTTGATGATGCACTGACAGGGGCAAAACCCCGGGGCTTGCCCCGGCGCCCGGCCTGGGCCAAGATCAACCGCCACGGGTCAGAGCGAAAGGCGGGGCATGCCCAGGGCCTTGACGGAAGCACGTTGTGTGGTCTCCCCCGGACTGGCCGATGCGCCCGTCCTGGACCGGTTGTGTACGCACTTCGTGCTCACGCTCACGCTGCGTCACCCCGGCCGCCTGAACCCGCGGCGCGACTGGAACGGCCTGCTCGCGCTGAGCGCGCGCCACCTGGTGTGGCCGCTGCCGGTGCTGGCGCGTGTGCGCAGCTTCCTGAAGACCCGCTGCCGCGGCAACAGCGCCTGGCGCGGCCACGAGGCCTTGTCGGACGAGGCCTTCATCGCCCGCCACGGGGTGTGGGCCGGCCCCTATGAAGAAGGCACGCTGTTTTTCTACCTGGACGAATACGTCAAGGAAAGCGCCAAGGACCTGATGGCCGTGCTGGGCGCCACCTGCGAGCGCCTGGGCCGGCAGCTGAAGAAGGAATCCAACCTCGTCCAGAAGAACATCGATGCGCTGGCCGGCCTGCTGCAGCTGAACCCGGCCGAACGTGCGCTGCTGCTGTATGGCACGCTGGCGCGCTACCAGCGCGAGCTGCGCGGGCTGCTGGTGGAGTTCAAGGTCAGCAACGCCTGGGAGGCCTACGCGCAGATCGCCGAGGTGGCCGGCGTGAAGGCTGAAGATGTCGCCGAGGCCATGCGGGCCGGCTCGCGGCTGGAGCGCATCGGCATGGTGGAGAACCTGATCTCCGAACACAACATCACCGACCTGGCCGACCTGATGAAGGTCAGCGAACAGCTGCCGCCGGTGCTGATGCGCGAGTACCGAGGGCCGGCCGAGCTGATGGCGGTGTTCACGCGCCCGGCACCGCTGAGCGAGCTCAACACGGGCGACTTCCACTTCGTGGCCGAGGACGTGGCCGTGCTGACCGCGCTGCTGAAAAATGCCGCAGCAGCCAAGGCGCCCGGTGTCAACGTGCTGCTCTACGGCCCGCCTGGCACCGGCAAGACCGAGCTGGCCAAGGTGTGTGCACAGGCCGCCGGTCTGCAGCTGTACGAGGTGGAATACGCCGACCGCGACGGCAACAGCCTGAGCGGGCGCGACCGTTACCGCAGCCTGCAGATCAGCCAGGTCTTCCTGAAGGGCACGCCCGGCGTGGCCTTGTTGTTCGACGAGGTGGAAGACGTCTTCCCGCCGATCTCGGCCGATGCCGCGCAACTGCTGGCGCGCCTGGACAGCGGCGACGGCGGGGCCGGCGGTGTGAACGGCAGCGTCAGCGGCAAGGCCTGGGTGAACCAGATCCTGGAGAGCAACCCGGTACCGGTGCTGTGGGTGACCAACCGCATCGAGCAGATCGACCCGGCCTTCCGGCGCCGCTTCCAGTACCACCTGCAGTTGCTCTCGCCGCCGCCGGGGGCCCGGCGCGCGCTGGTGGCCCGCGCGCTGCAGGGCGTGGCCGTTGATCCGGCCCTGGCCGACCGCCTGGCCGAACGCCGCACGCTCACGCCGGCACAGATCCGCACCGCGGTGCGCTTTGCGCAGCTGGCAGCTGGCAGCGGCGCCGAGGCAAAGCCGCTGGCCCCGTTGATCGAGCGCCAGCTCGGCCATGCCGACAAGGCCCTGGGCGGTGCCGGTGTGGAACGTGGTGCACGCCCCGTGGTGACCACATACGACCTGGACCTGCTGAACCTGGAGTGCCGCTTCCCGGTGCCGCGCATCGTCGAGGCGCTGCAGCGCCGCGGGCACGGCACGCTGTGTTTCCACGGTCTGCCCGGCAGCGGCAAGACGGCGCTGGCCGAACACATCGCCGGCGTTTTGCAGCGCCCGCTGATGATCCGGCAGACGGCCGACATCGCCAGCAAGTACGTGGGCGAGACCGAGCAGGCCATGGCCCGCATGTTCGAGACCGCCGAGGCCGATGGCGCGGTGTTGCTGCTGGACGAGGCCGACAGCTTTTTGCGCAGCCGGCGCCGCGCCGAGCGCCACTACGAGGTGACCGAGGTCAACCAGATGCTGCAGGGCATGGAGCGATTTGGCGGTGTCTTCATCTGCACCACCAACCTGTTCGACGACCTGGACGAAGCCGCGCTGCGCCGCTTCACCTTCAAGATCCGCTTCCTGGCGCTGACGACCGCGCAGCGCGAGCGCATGTTCCTGGCCGAGGCGCTGGGTGGCAACGTGCAGTTCTTCACGGCCGAGCAGCGCCAGCGCCTGGCGGCGCTGGACCTGCTGGTGCCGGGCGACTTTGCCGCGGTGCGCCGGCAGGTGGAGATCCTGGGCTCAGCCTTCGAGGCGGACGAGTTCCTGAGCCAGCTCGAGGGCGAACACCGCCTGAAGCCCGAGGTGCGCCAGCGGCGCGGGATCGGTTTCACGCCGGGCTGATTCAAGTCGCCCCTGGCGGCGCCGATATCCTCCGGGATGAGCGCCGCCGGATCCCTCAGCCCCTTGTTCTGGGGTGTGTTTGCCCTGGCCGTGGTGGCCAGCGCCGCGGCGGTGGCCGCGGGGCTGCTGTGGTGGCGCGCGCGCCGCCAGGTGGCCGGGTTGCAGCACAGCCTGGACGAAGCCAGCACCCAGGTGGGCACGGGCACCGCGGGCGATGCACTCACCGGCCTGCTGCCGCGCGCCGAATTCGAGCTGGCGCTGGACGAGGCCGTGCTGCGCTGTGACCAGAAGCGCAGCAGCCTGTGCGTGCTGTTCGTCGACGTCGACGGCTTTGCCAACGTCAACGACACCCTGGGCCACGACGTGGGCGACCTGGTGCTGCGCCAGGTGGCGGAGCGGCTGCACAGCGTCACGCCGCAGAAGACCGCGGCCGCGCGCGTGAGCGGCGACGAATTCCTGATCCTGCTCGAGCAAGGCCTGCCGCAGGCGCAGCAGCAGGCGCAGCAGGTGCTGCAGACCATGGCGCTGCCGCTGCCGGTGGCACAGAACCGGCCGCTGACGCTGTCGGCCTCGGTCGGCATCGCGTCCTACCCCGTGCATGGCGCGCGGGCCCGGCTGGTGGCGCAGGCGCACACCGCCTTGCGCGCCGTCAAGCAGGCCGGCGGCCGCGCCTGGGCCAGCTTCGACCCGCAGATGGCGGTGGACCAGCGCGCCACCGCCGCCCTGGTGGCCGATCTGCGCTCGGCCGTCGGCCTGCGGCAGTTCGAGCTGTTCTACCAGCCCAAGATCGACGCCCGCACGCTGCAGGTCACCGCGGCCGAGGCGCTGATCCGCTGGCACCACCCGAGCAAGGGTGTCATCAGCCCGGCCATCTTCATCCCGCTGGCCGAGCGCCACGGCCTGATCGGCGAGATCGGCAACTGGGTGATGGAAGAGGCCTGCCGCCAGGCCGGCACCTGGCGCACCGCCGGGCTGCGCATGCGCGTGGCCATCAACCTCTCCGCCTACCAGATGCGGCAGGACGACCTGGTCCCGCGGCTGGAGGCCGCGCTGGCCAGCAACCGGTTGCAGCCCGGGCGCTTCACGGTCGAGATCACCGAATCCCTGGCGCTGGAAAATACGCAGGCCACGCAGCGCACTTTCGAGGCCTTGCGCCGCGCCGGCGTGCACGTGGCCATCGACGACTTCGGCGCCGGCCAGACCAGCCTGGCCTACCTGCGCCAGCTGCCGGCCTCGGAGCTGAAGATGGACATGTCCCTGGTGCGCGACCTGGCCACCAGCGCCGACGCGCGTGCCATCGCCGAGGCCGTGATCAAGCTCGCCCACGCGCTGGAGCGCCGGGTCGTGGCCGAAGGCGTGGAAACCACCGCGCAGCGCGACCTGCTGGTGCGCATGGGCTGCGACGAGTTGCAGGGTTACCTGTTTGCCAAGCCGATGTCGGCCACCGCGCTGGGCCTGTGGGCGATGGACGACGAGTTTGCGCGCCGGCCGGCCTTCAGCGCGTCGCTGTTCCAGGACACCATCCCCCAGGGCTGAGACAATCGCGGGCATGAAAGCCCTTGTCTACACCCGAGGCGCCGGCCTGCCCGCGCTGCTGGCCACCCGCATCGCCATCATCGACGGCGCGATGGGCACGATGATCCAGCGCCACAAGCTGGTCGAAGCCGATTTCCGTGGCAGCCGCTGGACGGACCATGGCAAGGACCTGAAGGGCAACAACGACCTGCTGGTGCTGACCCGGCCCGACGTGATCCAGGCCATCCATGCGGCCTACCTGGCAGCCGGGGCCGACATCATCGAGACCAACACCTTCGGCGCGACCAGCATCGCGCAGGAAGACTACGGCCTGGGCCACGTCGCGCGCGAGATGAACGTCGCCGCGGCCCGCCTGGCCCGCGCCGCCTGCGACGCCGCCAGCACGCCCGAGCACCCGCGCTA
>CAYTWU010000001.1:50401-57112 GCA_964442175.1 uncultured Rubrivivax sp. | reverse complement strand
ACCGCAACGACGCCACCAGCCATGCTTTCGAGCGCGCCATCGCGGCACTCACTGAAACCGGCAAGAGCGGCAAGCGCATCGAGTTCTACGGCGTCGGCAACTCGGGCATCGTGGCGCAGGATGCCCAGCACAAGTTCTTCCGCCTCGGCGTCAACGCCGCCGCGGTGAGCGACAGCCACGTGCAGGTGATGAGCGCCACGATGCTGGGTGCGGGCGACTGTGCGGTGATCATCAGCAACTCTGGCCGCAGCCGCGACCTGCTGGACGTGGCCCAGATCGCGCACCGCAAGGGCGCGGCGGTGATCGTCATCACGGCCAGCGGCTCACCGCTGGCGCACCTGGCGCAGACGCCGGGCCACCTGCTGCTGGCAGCCGACCACCCGGAAGACTTCGACCGCTACAGCCCGATGGTGTCGCGGCTGCTGCACCTGATGATCATCGACATCCTGACCACCGGTGTCGCCTTGCGCCTGGGCAGCGCCGACCTGCGGCCGGTGCTGCAGGAGATCAAGAAGAACCTGCGGCTGCGGCGCTACGCCGCCGACAGCAACGGCTCGACGCCGTAGAGCTGCGCCAGCGCGCTCAGCTTGGCAGGCGGCGCTTGGAGGCTGAAGCCCACACCCCGGGCCTGCGCCAGGCGCCGGGCCTGCAGCAGCAAGGCCACGGCCGAGGTGTCCAACTCCGCCAACGCGGAGGCGTCCACCACCAGATCGCCGCCCTGGGCCAGCGCGGCTTCCACGCTGCGCAGCGCAGCCGATGCGTTCTGCATCGTCACGGCTGCGGGCAGCAGCACCGTGCTCACTTGGCGGCGGCCTTGTTGCGCTCGGCCAGCTTGGTGATCAGCGCATCGATGCCGCCGGCGTTGATCTCCTGCGCGAAGCTGTTGCGGTACTGGTCCACCAGCCAGATGCCCAGCACGTTGACGTCGTAGATCTTCCAGCTGTCCCCGGCCTTTTCCATGCGGTAGTCCAGCTGGATAGGCTCGCCCTTGCCCTTGACCTCGGTGCGCACCACCACCTCGGCGTCGGCCGGGTTGGCGCGGAAGGGCTTGAGCTGCACGGTCTGGTCCTTCACCTGCGCCAGCGCACCGGCGTAGGTGCGCACCAGCAGCAGCTTGAACTCGGCCTGCAGCTTCTGCTTCTGCTCGGGCGTGGCCTGGCGCCAGAAGCGGCCCACGGCCGAGGCTGTCATGCGCTCGAAGTTCAGGTACGGCAGCACCTTGGCATCAACCAGGGCGATCACCTTGGCCACGTCGCCCGCCTGGATGGCGGCGTCGGCCTTGACGGCGTTGATGACCTCGGTGGACAGGTCGCGCACCAGGGCGTCGGGGGCCACCGCGGCCAGGGCCTGGGCCACGAGGCCGAACATCAGGGCCGTGGTGGCCAGCATCTTCTTCAACATCGTTTCATCCTTTCAGGGACTGTGCTGCCCTCAACGCGCGGCCGAGGCTGCACGTTCACTTCGCCGGTTCTTCACCCTCTTCGGGGGGGTTGCCGTCGTAGACCTGGTTCTTGCGGCGCGCCAGGTAGGCATCGCGCAAGAAGCTGTAGCGGTCCAGCGCGATGTCGTCCAGCAGCCGGCTGGCGCCCAGCAGGCTGGCGCGCGTGTGCACCACACTCAGCAACAGCGCCGCGTTGGCGGTGCTGGTTTCGTCGGTGACCTGCGGGCTGGTGCGCGTGCTCATGCTGGCGGCCACACCCAGGCTGTCGCGCAGCGTGGACGGGCCCAGCAGCGGCAGCACCAGGTAGGGGCCGGTGGGCACGCCCCAGACGCCCAGGGTCTGGCCCAGGTCTTCGGCCTGGCGCTCCAGGCCGGCCTCGGTGGCCACATCCAGCAGGCCACCCAGGCCGAAGGTGCTGTTCACGGCCATGCGCAGCGTCATGTTCAGCGCCGGCTCGGGCTTGCCCTGAAGCAGGTGGTTGAGGGCCGACCAGCCATCGCCCAGGTTGCCGAAAAAGTTACCCACGGCGGTCTGCAGGAACGACGGCACCACCTTGCGGTAGCCCTCGGCCACCGGCTTGAGCACGGCATTGTCGATGCCGTCGTTGAAGGCCATGACCCCGCGGTTCAGACCCTCCAGCGGATCGTTCGGCGGCTGTTGCGCGGCCACCGGGCCGGCCGCGAGCAGCGCCAGGGCGGCGATGGTCGTGGCACGCCGCATCATGGTTTGCTCTCGCCCGCGCGGTCGGCGCTGTTGGCCAGGAACTGGCCGATCAGGTTCTCCAGCACCACGGCCGACTGGGTCTGCAAGATCACGCCGCCGCCGGCCAGGTTCTCTTCCGATGGGCCGGCCTCCAGGCCGATGTACTGGTCGCCCAGCAGGCCGGCGGTCAGGATCTTGGCCGAGCTGTCCTTGGGGAACTGGTAGCTCTTCTGGATCTCCAGCGTCACCACGCCCTGGTAGGTCACCGGGTCCAGCCCGATCTTGGTGACGGTGCCCACCTTGACGCCCGCGCTGCGCACCGGCGCACGCGGCTTCAGGCCGCCGATGTTGTCGAACCGCGCCTTCACGGTGTAGGTCTCGCCGCCGCGGAACGAGCCCAGGTTGGCCGCCTTCAGCGCGAGGAACACCAGTGCCAGCGCGCCCAGCACCACAAACAGGCCGACCAGGGTTTCGATGCTTTTTCTGCCCATGTTTCTTGCTCCTTGGGTGCTCACTCAGGGCGTGGAGAACATCAGCGCCGTGAGCACGAAGTCCATGCTCAGGATGCCGAGCGAAGAGATCACCACCGTGCGGGTGGTGGCGTGGGCCACACCCTCGGGCGTGGCCTCGGTTTCGTAGCCCTGGTACAGCGCCACCGCGGTGCAGATGACGCCGAACACCATGCTCTTGACGATGCCGTTGCCCACATCACGCCAGACGTCAACCCCGCTTTGCATGATGGACCAGAAGTTGCCGCCATCCACGCCGATCATGCCCACGGCCACCACCCAGGCCCCGAGGATGCCCACCGCGGAAAACATCGCCGCCAGCAAGGGCATGGAGACGATGCCACCGATGAAACGCGGCGCCAGCACACGCTGCCGCGGGTCCACCGCCATCAGCTCCATCGCGGCCAGCTGTTCACCCGCCTTCATCAGCCCGATCTCCGCCGTCAGCGACGTGCCGGCCCGGCCCGCGAACAGCAGGCCGGTGACCACCGGGCCCAGCTCGCGCACCAGCGACAGGTTGACGATCAGGCCCAGGCTCTCGGCCGCGCCGTAGGTGACCAGCGCGTAGTACATCTGGAGCGCCAGCACGAAGCCCACCGCCACACCCGAGGCCACGATGATCAGCAAGGAGCGGTTGCCGATGGCGTGGATCTGGTGCACCACCAGGTAGAAGCGCCGCAGCGACGCCGGCAGCGCCCGCAGCAGCTCAGCGAAAAAGACCGCTGCATGGCCAACACCGCGCAGCCAGGCCAGCACCCAGGCGCCGATGGGCTGGAAGACGTTCATCGCGCGACCCCGAAATCGGCCGCGATCTCGGGCGCGGGGTAATGGAACTTCACCGGGCCGTCGGGTTCGCCACGCACGAACTGGCGCACCTCGGGGTCGGTCGAGGCCATCAACTCGGCCGGCGTGCCTTGGGCCACCACACGGCCGCCAGCGGCCATCAGCACCACCCAGTCGCTGATGGCCATGCACTCGGGCACGTCGTGCGAGACCACCAGCGAGGTGGCGCCCGTGGTGTCGTTCAGCGTGCGGATCAGCTTCGCGGCGACGCCCATGCTGATCAGGTCCAGCCCCGCGAAGGGCTCGTCGTACATGATCAGCTCCGGGTCCAGCGCGATGGCGCGGGCCAGCGCGATGCGCCGCGCCATGCCACCGGACACCTCGGAGATGCGCAACGAGGCCGCGCCACGCAGGCCCACGGCATTGAGCTTCATCAGCACGATGTCGCGGATCATGGCCTCGGGCAGGTCGCTGTGCTCGCGCAGCGGGAAGGCCACGTTGTCGAACACCGTGAGGTCGGTGAACAAGGCCCCGAACTGGAACAACATGCCCAGCCGGCGGCGCAGGCCGTACATCTGGGCCTTGTTGCGAATGTCCAGCAACTCGCCATCAAAGACCACCCGGCCCTGGGTGGCCGCGTGCACGCCGCCGATCAGGCGCAGCAGCGTGGTCTTGCCACAGCCCGAGCCGCCCAGGATGGCCGTGACCTTGCCGCGCATGAAGCGCAGCGACACATCGTTGAGGATGGAGCGACGTTCGTCATAGCCGAAGCTGACATGGTCGATCTCGATCAGGGCGTCGGATTTCAAGCGGCAACAAGGCGGCCCGGACAGGGCCGCGCGGGGCTCGTGCGATGGGGGCGGATTGTGGCATGGGGGGTTGGAACCCCCGGGGTACTACGGATACCGGGCGGTAAAGTAGTGTTGCGCAGACGGCCGGGCGTCAGACCAGCACCTCGGTCACCGCCGGGTGCCCCAAAAAGCCCTGCGGACTGGCACTCGCCCCATACGCGCCCGATTGGTAGACGACCACCAGATCGCCCACGGCGGCCACGGGCAGGTCCATGCGGTCGGCCAGGAGGTCCAGCGGCGTGCACAACGGGCCGACCACCGACACCGTCTCGCGCTCAGCGGTGCGCGTGCGGGTGGCGATGTGCACCGGGTAGTTGCGCCGCAGCACCTGGCCGAAGTTGCCGCTGGCCGCCAGGTGGTGGTGCAGGCCCCCATCCACCACCAGGAAGACCTGACCGCCGGACACCTTGCGGTCGATCACGCGGGTGACGTACAGGCCCGCTTCGCCCACCAGGTAGCGGCCGAGTTCCAGCACCAGCCGGGCTTCCGGCATGTCGGTCGCGGCGCGAGCGCTGATCTGCGCCAGGTTAGCAGCGATGGGCGCCAGGTCCAGCGGCACATCGCCCGGGAAGTACGGGATGCCGAAGCCGCCGCCCAGGTTCAAAAAGCGCACTGGCTCAGGCGCATCGGCAGCCAGGCGCAGGGCCAACGCGTAGCTCTCGCGCTGGGCCTCGCACAGCAGATCAGCGCGCAGGTTCTGCGAGCCGGCAAAGACCTGGAAGCCCTCAAAGCCCAGACCTTGTGCGGCGCAATGGCGCAGCAGCGCGGGCACCTGGTCGGCATCGATGCCAAAGGGCTTGGCCCCGCCGCCCATCTTCATGCCCGCGCCCTTGAGCTCGAAATCGGGGTTGATGCGCAGCGCCACGCGGGCGGTCAGGCCCAGCTGCTGCTGCAGATCGGCCAGGCGCTGCAACTCCAGCGCCGATTCCACGTGCACCAGCACCCCGGCAGCCACGGCCTGGCGCAGCTCGGCCACCTGCTTGCCAGGGCCGGCAAAGCTGATGTGCTGCGGGTCCAGGCCCGTGTCCAGCGCCAGCTTCAGCTCGCCGGCAGAGGCCACGTCCAGCCCCTGCACCAGGCCCGCCAGCAGGCCCACCACGGCCGGCATCGGGTTGGCCTTCACCGCGTAGTGCAGCTCCAGCCCGGGCGGCAACACCGCGCGCAGTTGCGCCACACGCGCCTGCACCACGCTGCGGTCGCAGGCATAAAACGGCGTACGCCCCACCCGTTCGGCCAGCCGGCCCAGCGGCACGCCGTTCACCAGCAAGTCGCCATCGCGCTGCGAAAACTGCGCCATCGGTGGGTGCAACAAGGGCGGGCGCTGGCTGCTCATGGGGTGCCCAGGATAGCCGCGCGGCTGGCGGCCAGGGCCTTGCGGTCGATCTTGCCATTCGCGTTGCGCGGCAGCGGATCGGCTGCGGGCTCGATGGCGGCCGGCACCATGTAGGCCGGCAGTTGCTGCCTGCAGCGGGCCAGCAGAGCCGCCACATCCAGCACAGCCTGCCCGGCGGCGGGCGTGGCCACCACGTGGATGGCCTGGCCCAGCACCGCGTGCGGCAGGCCGAAGGCTGCGCATTCGCCCACCAGGCCGCTGGCGTAGAGCGCCTCTTCCACCTCGGTGGGGCTGACGCGGTAGCCGGAGGTCTTGATCATCTCGTCGCGCCGGCCGACGAAGTACAGGTAACCCTCGGCGTCCCGCCGCACGGTGTCGCCCGAGAACACGGCGATCTCCGGCAGCACCAGGCCGGGCAGCCGCAGGCCGGCGGGCAGCGGGCGGAAGCGTTCCGCGGTTTTCTCTGGGTCGTTCCAGTAGCCCTGGGCCACCAGCGGGCCGCGGTGCACCAGCTCGCCAGGCTCGTCAGGGCCGCACTCGGTGCCGTCTTCGCGCAGCACCAGCACCTCGGCGTTGGGGATGGCTTTGCCGATGGAATCGGGCCGGATGTCCACCTGCTCCGGCGGCAGGTAGGTGGAGCGGAAGGCCTCGGTGAGGCCATACATCAGGAAGGGCTGGGCCTGCGGCCAGCGCTGGCGCAGCGCATCCAGCGTGGCGCGCGGCATGCGCCCGCCGGTGTTGGCAAAGTAGCGCAGCGAGCGGCCGGCGCCCTCCGGCCACTTGGCCTGGCTGAGCTGGATGTAGAGCGGCGGCACGGCCGTCAGGCCCGTGACCTGGTGCTCGTCGATGGCCTTGAGCACGTCGCGCGGCAACAGGTAGTTCATCAGCACCACCTTGGCGCCGACACTGAAAGCGGTGGTCAGCTGGCTGAAACCGGCGTCAAACGACAGCGGCAGCACGGCCAGCAAGGTGTCGTCCGCCGTGTTGCCCAGGTAGCTGGCCACACTGAGCGCGCCGGCCACCAGGTTGCGGTGCGACAGCACCACGCCCTTGGGGCGGCCGGTGCTGCCGGAGGTGTAGAGGATGGCGGCG
>CAYTWU010000001.1:0-50391 GCA_964442175.1 uncultured Rubrivivax sp. | reverse complement strand
CCCCGCCTTGGGGGGGGCGGGGGCGGCGGTGGGTGTCGTGTTGGGGGGGGGGGGGGGGTGCGGGGGGGGGGCGGGGGGCGGGGGCATCCGGCGCGACACGCGCTGACCAACCGGCATCGTCCACGCACCAGGTGGTCGGCAGGCCGGCCTGGGGGTGTGCGTCGTGCATCAAAGCCAGACGGGCGCGGCTGGTCACCAGCAATCGCGGCTGTGCATCTTGCAGGACATGCAGCACCTGCTCGGGTTTGAGTCCGGCGTGCACTGGCACGAAGGCCGCGCCGGCCTGCGCCGCAGCCCAGCACGTGAGCACCACTTCGGCGCGAGTTTCGAGCCAGACCGCTACCCGATCGCCACGCTGAAGCGGCGCCCCAGCGACCATCTGCGCCGCGAGTCCTGCCGTGGCCTGCCAGAGCTCAGCGTAAGACCAGCGGTGCAAGCCATCGACGAGCGCAGTGCGGTCGGGGTGGGCATGGGCAGAACGTTGCAACAGGCAGGACAGGTACACGCAGGGCCGGGCTCGGGCGACAACGTCTACACCATAACGTGTCACGGGACCGTTGGCACGGTGTACCGGCGCGGCAAGGCGTGACGTTGTGCCACTCCGCCCGGCATCAAGCACAGTGACCAGCCTTCACAATATTGGGGGAGGAGCGATGGACCTTGGACTTGGAAGCTGAAATCATTGCCTGCGTGGCCGAAGCCTTGGCATTCGACGCCGCACAGGCCCGGACACTGGACCGCCACACGCTGCTGCACGGTGCTCATCCCGAGTTCGACTCGATGGCGGTGATGACCTTGATCACAGCGCTCGAGGACCGGCTGGGCATGTCGGTCGCCGAGGACATCAGCGCCGGCGCCTTGGTCTCCGTGGGCAGCCTGATCGACCACATGAAGCCGAAGTTTGCGGCCTGATTGGTGATGGGCGCCAGCATCCACCCGCAACCTCTGATGCTCCCTGACGGCGCCGGTGGTCATCGATTTTGCGTTCTGACGGTGCCGCCTCAGGGCCAACACGTACGAGTACTGGTGCTGCATGTACCCGCGTTCGACGAAGAGATGAACCTGTCGCGGCACGCGGTGGCCACGGCTGCACGGGCGATGGCCGCAGCCGGTGCCGCAGTGCTGCAGTTGGACCTTCTGGGTTGCGGCGACAGCAGTGGAGAACTGGTCGATTCAGACTGGGGCGCCTGGACAGTCGACCTGCGCCGCGCTGCGGCGTGGTTGCTGCAACAACACCCGGGGGTGCCGCTCTGGCTGTGGGCCGAGCGGGCTGGTGCAGTGCTGGCCTGCAGTGTGCTGGGGCCGGACTTGCCTGCCCAGCACCTGTTGTGGTGGCAGCCCATGCTGGATGGGCAGGACCTGCAACGCCACTGGCTGCGGCAGCAGGCCGCCAGCGCGCTGGCACGCGGCCAAAAGGCGGGCCCGGCAATGGCGGCTACCCGGGAGGCCTGGCAGGCGGGCGAATCCGTGGTTGTCGCAGGTTACCCGGTCAGCCCGAACCTAATCCAAGCCACAGCGGATCTGCGCTTGTTGCCTCCGGTCGCGCACCCGCCCGGTCAGCTGGTCTGGCTGGACTTGAATCCCCGCCCGCGCCCGCAACCGCTGCCCCACCAGCAGGAGTTGCTGGCCGCTTGGCAGGTCGCGGGCTGGTCAGTTGCGTACGAATGCCTCCTAGGATCGCAATTTTGGCTCGGTCAGGACGGAGCCGACGCGCCCGCACTCACGACCCGGAGCGTGCAAGCGCTGCGGGAGCAGTGGCCGTGAAGTTGTGCAAGGAACAGGCCCTGGCCTTCGAGTGCCAGGGTGACACGCTGGTGGGCGTGCTGGCCACGCCGACGGAGCGACCGGTGGCGACCGTGGCGTTGCTCATCGTCGTTGGCGGCCCGCAGTACCGCGTCGGCGCCCACCGCCAGTTCGTTGACCTGGCGCGGCAGGCGGCCACGGCCGGTTTTGCCGCCCTGAGGTTCGACTGCCGCGGCATGGGCGACAGCACCGGCAGCCATCCCGGATTCGAGGGACTGGACAACGACATCGCGGCGGCCGTCGACCACCTGCAGCTCCAGCAGCCGGACATCCAGCACGTGCTGCTCTGGGGGCTGTGCGATGGCGCTTCTGCTGCAGCCCTGTACGTGGCGCGGCGGGCCGACCCGCGGGTCACAGGCCTGGCGCTGCTGAACCCCTGGGTCCGCCACACCGAGACCCAGGCCCGTGCACAGCTGAAGCATTGGTATGGCCAGCGGCTGCTGCAGCCTGCGTTCTGGCACAAGCTGATGCGCGGCGACGTTGGCGTGGCAGCGATGAAAGGGTTGCTGCACAACATGCGCGCCGGACTGGGCCGCTCTGCGGTGGCGGCCGCCGATTTCCGCGCCGGCATGCTGACCGGTGTGCGGCAGATTCCAGGGCCGGTCCTCGTCCACTTGGCCGAACGAGACCCGACCGCCCAGGAGTTCGATACCCTGCTGTCGTCCGCTCCGGCATGGCGCTCGCTTCGGACCTCGGGCCATCTGCAGCTTCATCGCCTGCCAGGCGCCGACCATACGCTGACCGATGCGGCGTCGCGTGCCACGCTGGCGCACGACGTGCTTCTTCGGCTCTCGTCGCTGGCTTCGACATGATCAGCGGCAACGTGCGACGGGCGGGCGCGCCGGCCGGCTGGTCGGCGGCGTTGCAGGCGCATCTGCGCCAGCACAACCACAGCGGGCCCTTCGGCACGCCGGAGTGGCTGGCACTCCTGGTGCGCGAGGTGGACTTCGGCCGCGGCGCCCGGCCCGAGACACTCGTGCTGCAGCAAGACCAGGGTCTGAACATCGTGCTGCCGATGGTGGCGTCGGGTCGCCACTGGCAATCATTGGCCAACTACTACAGCCCGCTGGCTGTGCCATCGGTCGCCGGGTGTGCCAGCCCAGCACAGTGGCAAGCGCTGTTCGAAAGCTTCGCGGCACTGCAGCACCGACCGAGCACGTTGCTGCTCGGACCCTGGCCAGAAGACTTGACCCATGACGCAGCGATTCTGGAGGGCGCGCGTCAAGCGGGATTCTGGGTCGACCGCCACTTCCGTTTTGGCAACTGGTACTGGACCGTCGACAGCAGCTGGGCCACCTACTGGCGAGGCCGCGAAAGTGCGTTGCGCAACACCGTGCAGCGCAAGAGCCGGCAGCTGGCCAGGGCTGGCGGGCGCATCGAGATCATCAGCGCAAGTGCCGAGGTCGAATGCGGTCTGGCTGCCTTCCAGGCGGTCTATGCCGACAGCTGGAAGACCGCCGAGCCGCACCCCGGCTTCATGCCTGGCCTGATCCGGCTGGCGGCGCAGCAGGGCTGGCTGCGCTTGGGCGTGGCATGGCTGGGCGACGAAGCCGTGGCGGCGCAGGTATGGCTGGTGCATGACGGCACGGCCCACATCTACAAACTGGCGTACCGCGAGCGGCACGCCGACTTGGGCGCCGGCAGCGTGCTGACCGCCGCGTTGATGCAACACGCGCTTGTCGAAGATCGCGTACAGGAGGTGGACTACGGCATGGGCGATGAAATCTACAAGCAGGGCTGGACCCCACAGCGGCGTGAACGCTGGGCCCTGGTCTGCCACCATCCACGAACGCTGGCAGGTGCGGGCCAGGTGGCACACGCGCTCGCGCTCCGTGCACTGTCCACCCTCCGCCACCGACGT
This sequence comes from uncultured Rubrivivax sp., assembly GCA_964442175.1. GTDB lineage: Bacteria > Pseudomonadota > Gammaproteobacteria > Burkholderiales > Burkholderiaceae_C > Rubrivivax. The sequence goes on along the minus strand of CAYTWU010000001.1, from coordinate 46,727 downwards.
GCCGCTGCATGAACAACATCATCATCCTGACCCACGGCTGGGCCGGTAGTTCGGTCTTCGCCGGCCTGCTGGGACGCGCCGGCTTCTGGCTGGGAGAGTCCACGGCTCGGAAGCACGACTACGACACCTTCGAGAACCATGAGCTGGTCCGGCTGAACGAGCGCTGGTTAGCCACTATGGCCCCGGACCTGCGCTACGAACAGCAGCAGTTCGATGCCGCGACCCTGGCCCGGTTCAGCCCGCTACCCGCAGGTGACGAACGGAACCAGGCGCTGGCCTTCGTCAGACATTGCAACATGCATGAACCCTGGGTCTGGAAGGACCCGCGGCTGACCTGGACCCTCCGGGTTTGGGCACCGTTGCTCGACCTGTCCAACGTCTCCTTCTTGCTGCTGACGCGGGAACCGACCCAAGCCTGGATCTCGGCCAATCTGCGACGCCACATCCAGAGCTGGCATTTCAGGCGCGACTATGGCGAAAGTATCACGCAGGCCAACCTGGCCTACGTCGCCAGCATCGCGCGCCCGCACCTGGCACTGAATTTCGAGGAACTGCTGCTGCAGCCAGAGTCCACACTTGCACGGATGAACCGGGTGTTTGGGACGCAACTGGAGCTGGCCGACCTGCAGGCGGTGTGCAAGGAGCCACTGTACCGCCGCACCCGGGGCTGGGTCGACGGCGTAAAGGCAGCACTCATCTACGGCAAGAACTTCAGGCTGCGTGACGGCCGGGGTGTTGGATCGAGGAGCCGCTCGGACAACGGAGGATGACCAGAACCTGAGCGATCACCAGCCGGTGGCTGGGTCCGACTACACCGGCGGTGATGCATGCACGGTACGCGTGCCAGCGCAGATGATGATGAAGCACGACGGGATCGGCAGCACTTTGACTTCACGGGCCGGCGAGCAGACCACCGCCTCGGGTCATTCCTGCAGCACCTGAGCCGGCCGGACCCAGGACCCGATACCGAAACCCTGACGGCTGCCACCTAACGGCTCGATTACTGTCGCTTCACAGCCGCCATCAGGGACGCTGCCCCTGTATTTGGGCGCTGGCCTTGCGCCCGCCTGTGACTTCTGGCGGCCACGTACCAAGCTCTACTTCGCAAAAGAAGCCGTGATCGACAAGGACTCGACTTGCCCTCAGCGCTTCGGCAACGTCCCTTGTTTTAGGGGCGCTTTCGGCCAGTGACAGAACAGGTGCGCGCAGGATGCACAGCTAGACTACTCCTTGTCACAAATTGTCCGGTGATCAACTGTCACTGGCGCCCAGCCGATGCCGATAAGCAAACTGGGGAAGCGGTCGACGCCAGGTGATGGATATCGAATCGAATCGGTTCGGGCGTCGCCCCAAGGGCACATTTCCTAGGAATCGAGCATGACGACACGACGACACTTCATCGGCCTCTTTCCGTTGGCGGGCGCCACCTTGTTGGGCGCTTGCGGCGGCGGTGGAACGTCTGAGGCTGCGGAGGAGCCGGCTGCGGGCAATGGCAGCGGAACGGACATGGTGCCGGCCTTTGTAGTGGTCGAAGATTGGGCCAGTGGAACCGCAATTGACGCAGGCCGGATTGACTTCTCTACCCTGATCCGCGACGACACCTTTGCAGATGCCGCACTGGCCGCCGATTGTCTTGGGTGGCAGGAACTTGGGCCGGCGACCATCACAGCATTGCCCGTATTGAACAGGGTTCAGTTCAGTGCCAAACTTTTCACGATCCGGGCCGGCGGGCGGTACAGTCAAACCAGCCATCGGGTGCTGGTGATGATGCGCGCGCTTGATCTGGGCGATGGCTTGTTCGGCGATATTCGCGGCGCCACGACCTTTCCGGGGCCGCACAAGCTGCGCATCACCAATGCTGCCGGCGAACGGCTCAAAACCATCGAGATGCGTGATGGTCTGCCGATGAACCACGCCTCTCTGGTCAACGTACCGTTCAACTGGACCGTCAGCGATCGGCCGACGGCGCTTGGCCTGTTCCCGACGGTCAAGTACAGCGGCGTTCGCCTGCCGGCCGACAAACCGATGCGGCCATGGATGTCGGCCGGGTCCAGTTACATCGCCTTCTTTGGTTCTACGCCGGACTCCTCAGCAGCGGTGCGGGACCGCATTCCGCGTGTCCGAAGCGATCTCTGGAATGGCAAAGCCACAAAAGTCCGCAGCATCTACAACGGCGACGACGTGCATCTGCATGACCCGAACTACGGCGGCAACGGCAATGGCCATCCGGAAGTGATGCCCCGGTGGGCCATGTCGCAAGCCGATATCCAAGCACTGCCTACGGTGGTGCAGAACGACCCTGAACTGACTTTTGGGGTGCAGGGCTACAACTGGGTCAATGCCTTGCGTGTCGGTTGGGACTACGAACCAGGCGCGCTGGGCGGGATCACACGTCGCGGTGGCCCGGGTGGCGTGCGCATGGACCGCACGATCCTGCCCAACGAGATATTCCAGATGGCGCTGTCCCAGAGCACGCGTACCAACGACAACGCTTCAACCGCGGAGATGGCCAGAGGTTTCGCACTCAATAACGCCAACTACCCAGGCTATTACCCGCGCAGCATGGCCACGCTGGACGCCATCAACCACTTCGACTCAACGCCACAGACCGCAGTGGCCGACAACGCCTTTGCGCCGGTGTTCCACTACTACGGAACACTGACCAGCCAGTCCAGCAACGCGGGCGCCGTGTGGGTTGGCGATCAGTACGGCACCGGTCTGGGCCCGATTGCGTCGATCATCGAGTGGGCCAATCCAGGCGTCGGCGGCGCCAGCAGCACGGGCAATCACCCTCGTAACGGTTGGTGCCCGGACAGTGAACACAATAACCGCGCTGGCACCGCTTGGGCCGTCTTGTTGTATGCCGACCCATTGTTCAGCCGCATGGCCGAGCACATGATGATGTTCGAGAGCCACTTGATGTCACCCGTTTTGAGCCGGGCGAACTACAACATCTTCGGCAGCAACATCGACCTGTTCCTGAACGACCCCAGCTACTTCTGGAGCAGTCGCACCAACATCCTGCCGTTCTGCACTTCGGCCCTGATGTGGTGGACCGCCACCACCAACGGCGTCTACACCCGCGCCCAGATTGAAGACCGCTTCCACGCCTTCTTTGCAAAGTGGAAGACCGAGATCCGAGACGCGATGCCGACGACAGCGAATGCACGCACCGCAAGCCAAGCCGGCTTTGCACTGACGGGCGGGCTGCAGATCAGCTGGCAGTCCTGGCCCGCGGGAGGCAACTACAGCGCAGGCAGTGGCTGGGTCGCCACCCTCGGCATCTTTACGATCTACATGGGCCATTTCCTGACCGTGCTGAAAGCCAGCGGCCTGTACGAGGTTCTCAAGCGCAACAACGACACTGCGTTGTGCCTGGGCGATCTGGAGCGGCAACTGGAAGTGAACGCACGTCTGTTTGCAGACGCACCCTGGGCCATCGCCTCGACCGGCGCCTTCTCGACACCGTACCTCGTGCTGCGCAGCACGAGCCAGGGCGCAGTGCAAACGGATCTGACCACCGTCCCGTCGACCATGGCGCAGGTGCTGGCATACAACCCAGCGCCCCGCACCGACGCCCATTGGTATCTGGCGCCGAATGCCATCCCGGGAACCGACCAGATCGCAGCAGTGCGCCCCGACGGTCAGTTCGGGTTCAACTATGCCGGTCTGTCCAGGCACCAGACAGCCTACCTGTGGTGGGACCTGTTCGCAGCAGCGGGCAGTGAACGAACCGCCGCACTCACACGCATGAACAGCCGCATTGCCGCGCTCAACAGCTACACGCCGTTTGTCTACGACGCGGGCTTCACCCGCTATAACTCGATCCAGACGATCCCAGCCTTGTCGGTCTGATGCAACTTCACATCAAGGCGGTCCGTCGGCGAGCAGCCGGTTCAGGTCGATCCTGGTCAGCACGACATCCTTTGACCGATGTCTTGACGGGAACCGGCTGTTGAATTCTTCAGGCGCTACCTCCACGGGGACATCGGTTCCGTAGGCGGGAACAACGTAGATTCGATAGCTGAGATCAAGAGCCAAACGCTTCAGCACACTGCTCAAATGCTCTGACTCAGGCAAGACCTCGATGACCAGAGTCGGGCGCTGAATCGCCAGCACTTCGATTGCGGATTCCAACAAGATGGCCTCGATGCCCTCCGCGTCGATCTTGATCAAGTCGCGGTCAGCAGCAAGGTCAGCAAACGGAATACCAGTGACGGTGAGGACTTGACATGATGATCGCCCCGTCACTTCGACACCCTCGACCAAGTGGGCGCCCACAGGGATGGCGTCGGCTTCGGCCGGCACGTTCATTTGCACTGGCTGCGAAACACGCATCGGTATGGCTGCCACTTGCAAAACCTCTACGCCATCGAGCCGGTTCAAAAGCAGATTCTTCCTGATCTGATCGGCAACCAACGGGATAGGTTCCAAAACGCTGTAACGCTTAGGCTTCTGCGAGCCCCCGAGCACCGCGTACAACCCGATGTTGCCACCCACCTCCAGCACAGCCGTGCTTTGGCGACACAGCAGTTCCCAGACCCTGGTCAGTATTCCCTCGTAGCCTTGCACGCCAAACCAGTAAACCGCGCGCAACACCATAGAGTCCGACATCGCAAACCGCAGTTCCGGTCGGTCAATCGGAGCCAGTACGCTCAGGCCAGCGGTCAGAGAGCTCGAGGTTGAGAACGGCCTCAGTATCAGCACAGAGGCGCTGCGATGCAATTGACCTCGACGGCCCATGACGACCAGGTGTCGGAAGGGCAACAAGATCCCCCGAATCAAACTTGCGCGGTCCATCTTCATCGTTCAGTCCACCATGTAAAGCCAAAATTGATTGCCAGGCGTATCACGGGCGCCGCTGGGACGGTGCTGTACAAGCCACCCAGTCAATCACCCGCCTTACCCGCGGGGACGGCAACCCGAGTGCGAACCGCGACAGCTCAGGTCGAATGGCATGTTGAACAAGTCTCACGCCCAAGATCCATCCCACCAACAGCACGAAGATCCCCACCACCAGTTGCAGGATCGTGGGCAGGCTGTCTGGTAACCCAAAGCGGGCGAAAAGCAGCATGGCACAGGGTACAACGGCAAGCTTGCCGGTCTGTACCATTGAATTCATAAGCTCGCCGAGGCTAAGCCCCAGGTGGCGCCGCAACTGCCACAAGGGAAACGCAGTGCTCAGGATATCGGCCATCGCAATGGCCGCCGCGAAGTGCCAGAGCTCGGTCGACCCCACAAGCCAGATCGCTACGAGGCGAAGCGCGAGGTCGACGGCGGCGCCCTGACCGGCGATGAAGGGCTTGCCAGCAGCAGACAGCGCGGGCCAGGCGAAGATCAGCATCAGCCTGAATGCAAAGCCGAGGGCGAGCACGGAGGCGACCGGCGCCGCTTCCACCCAGGCGGCACCGTACAGGATTTCGATGATCTGACGTGCGTACAGCGCCAGAAAGAAGTACACCGGCCAACCCACGCAGCAGATGATCGCCAGCCCCCGGCACAACAACGGGCCAATGGCTCGGCCTTCATGCGATTCCCTGGACAGGAACGGCAGCGCGTTGTAGTTGACGCTCGGTCCGACCGCCTGGATGAACAGAGACACCAGACCGTTGGCGCGGCTGAACAGGCCGACATCGTGGGTGGTTCCGATCTTGCCGAGAATCATGTCCGGGGCCGCCTGGTTCAGCTTGTCCAGCAGCATGCCCGACATGGCGCCGCCGCCGAACCGAACGAGGCCGCCCCACTTGCTGAGGCTCAGCCGGCGTGGATAACGAACCGAACTCAGGGTCAGATAGCCCAGGACGGAGACGGCCGTGTTGGCGACGTTGGCCCAGGCCAAGGACATGTAGCCGTGCCCCAGGTAGGCAAGCCCTATCGCACAGACCGCAAAAGCGATCTGGCTGGCAACGCTGACAGCCGCCTGCTCATCGACACGCATCTCGCGCGCCAGAAGGGCATACGGATACGACGCAAAGGGCAGCATGGCAAAACTCAGGCAGAACACCCACACCAGGGATGCCATGCCGGGTTCGCCATAAAACCGGGCGATCGGCTGCGCCAGGGCTGCAAAAACGATCGCCGTCGACCAGGCGACCACGATGAGGAAGGTCAACGCCGCCTCGCGCTTTTCGGCGGTGAGATCACGTTCGCGTTGCAGGTAGGCCGAGACCCCGAAATCACGCAGGATCGACGCCACGCCAGCGATGACCGCGACTATGGAGAACACCCCAATCTCGCTGGGGGACAGCAGCCTGGCCAGCACCACCGTGACGCCGAACATCAGCACCGTCAGCGAGTTGGACAGCAGGAAAATCACCCCCAGAGATCGGCGAACGCTCATCGCGGTTCTGATCAGTCAGGCAACGCGGAAGAATCGGACCGCATGGCACGCAACAGGACCTCGGCGATCTGCGTGGCGTACCTCGGCATCGCCAGCTTCTCCAGCGCATAGGCCCTGGCCTGGCGGCCCATGGCAGCCGCTCTCTCGGGCTGGTTCCAGAGTGTCAGGATGGAATGCCTCAGGGCATCGACATCACCAGGGGACGGGGTCAGCGCGGTGACCCCGTCGACCACGTAGTCGCGGATGCCTGACGATGCGCTGACGACGACTGGGCGACCCATGGCCAGCGCTTCCAGTACCCCATTGGTACCACTGGCATGGACCGTCTCCTTCAGCGGCATCACGACCACAGACGCCCGCGCATACAGCGCGCGCAGTTCCTCGAAGGAAATCCAGTGCGACTGCACCCGCACATTGGCCGGCAACGGCTGTGGCAAGGCCTTGCGGGTGTGGATCACCACCGGCATGGGCAGCGCCGCAGCGGCCACGAGCAGCGAGTGATAGTCACGGCCGACGTCGTTGCCGACAGCGAGCACGTAACGCTGCGCAGGGTCGTCTGGCGGCCCAGGGACCAGGGCCGGGTCAAAGAAACGACAGTCCATGCGGTGCCGGATGAATGTGCTGCGCACGCGCTCCTGATACTCCCGGCGCAGAAACTCGACCTGCACCTCGCCAAACACGACAACCGCCTCCACATACGGCAGCACCAGGGCGTGCAGTCGCATCCGGTTGCGGTAGGAGGCATCCAACGCTGGGTCGATCACCACCACCGGCTTCTTCAGCCTCAGCAAACGCTTGAGCAGGACAAAGAGCAGCACTGACGGAGAGTCGGCACCGATCAGCACGTCGTAGTGCCGGTACCGCAGCAGCTGGCGCACAAAGCGGATTGGGTCGATGCCCGAGAGCAAGGTGCCGCGCCCCGCACCCGGATTCCAGCGGTCGGGTGAGGAGTCGATGACCTCGACATCAAAGCTCTGCCCGCGCAAGTAGCTGAGGCCGTCCATCTGCTCGTACAAGGTCTCGTCGGCCAGCGCCGTGAGAATGCGGTCCAGTCGTGGGGCCCCCCAACAGACGGCAGCACGCCAGCGCGTGCGCCCAGCTGCTTGCTGGGAAACATGGTGACGTCCGCTCATAAGGAGTGGCTCCTGCGCTTGCTTCTCGGCATCATGGCGTTGCCATCGTGAATGAATCGGAGCGACGCATCAGATTCCCGGCGAGTTGTGAAAGCAGGCGTGGACCACTGGTGGTCCAGGGCGCAATCCTTGGCAGCTGGAAGGCATCGTCGCCCACCCGGGCTGCACCCAATGCAGTCGTGACCGCACAACGGTAGCCCGCCTGGCGGACCATGCCGACATGACGGGCTGAGAAGTCGGTGGTAGGCCGACCATTGGGATAGGCAAATGCCGACACCTGCCGGCCGATGAGGCCTTCCAGTTCAGCCTTGGGCAGCATGATCTCGTTCCAAGCTTCGTCGTCGGTACAGCAGTTCAAGATCGGGTGCCGGTGGGTGTGCGCCCCGATCTCGAATCCCATGGCCGCGATCTCGCGTACAGAAGCCGGCCCCAGGACATGCGGTTGCGGCACAGGGGACTGCGCCAGGTCTTCCAGACTGTCGATGGCCCGGTCGCGCTCCAGCAACGGCAGATACTTCAGCTCTTCCTGCAGTTCGCCGATCAGGCGCAGGCGTTCGGGCAGTGTGTGCAAACGCACGCGTCGCACTGGTCTGAACGACAGAGACTCGGTGTCGGGGTTCATGGCATGCACAGCCCAGGCCACCCGTTCATGCCAGTGGGCGCGCCCGTTGATCTGTTCGGTGCTGAGGAAAAAGGTGGCTGGCAACTTTCTGTCCAGCAGAATTTGGCAGGCCGTGTCCAACCAATCCACGTACCCGTCGTCGAAGGTGAGCACCATGGCCCGTTGCGGCAACGATGCGTCCCGCAGGCCCTGAACAGCATCCTGGAGCGGGACCACCTGTCCAACGCCGGTCAGAATGTCGATGATCTGCGAGAACTGCGTCTGGTCCAGTTCCCCGGGGCTCGTCGGCGACGATTGCCGGAGGATCTTGTGGAACGACAGGATGGTCAGTCGACCCGCAACACCCGCGGGTGACATCAAAGCACCAGCCTTGCGCAACAAACCATCCAGCATGGTTGCGGCGACAGATTCAACAGGCATCGCGATCATCCACCATCGTCACCATCGAATTCGGTCATGACTGCTGTGCCTCTGGCCATTGGCCGCGGAATACCGTCAGCCATTCCGCCAGCATGCGGTCGCGCCCGTAGCGGCGACGCACCAACGCCTGCCCTGCGCTGGCCCAGCCCTGCCATCGCGCCCTGTCGTGCAGTACTGCCGCCAGAGTCTGCGCAAAAGCTTGGTCATCGGGCTCGCACAGCGCTTGTACCGCTTCTGGCGGCATCACCCGCGGCACATCGCCAACCCGCGTGGCGACCACCGGCAGCGCCTGTGCCATGGCCTCCAGCATCGCGATCGGCAGTTGTTCAGTGTCCGACGTCAGGGCAAACAGGTCCATCCTCTGCAGCATCTGAGCGGGCGCTGCGCAGTAGCCGGCGAACTCCGTGATGTCGTTCAGCCCCAGTTCATGCGCCAGCGATTCCAGCCGGGGCCTTTCCTCCCCATCACCGACGATCAGCAGCCGCAGATCAAATTCGTTGCGCAGTGCTGCCACCGCCCGCAGCAGGCGCGGGATGTTCTTCTCTGCCCGCAGCGCGGCCACTGTGCCGATGACGACCGGGCGCTCACCTGGCTGTGGCGCAGGGGCTGCATCGCGCTCAGCGGGCACCTCGACACCATTTGGCACCAGACGCAAACGGGCCGACGGCACCCACCAAGTCGCCGCTACGTCGCGCAGCCGCTGCGAGGGTACCAGCAAGCGCACCCCCGACGCCAAAAACAGCAGCCGCCTTGCCCACATGCGGCGCCGCAGTTGACCCATGGCCTCATCCGGCCGGAAGCCGTCTTCAATGTGCACTTGGGGCATCCGCTGCGGCAGGTTAGCGGCGATCCACTCCACGGCGCCCCAGTTGTAGCTCAGCAGCATATCGGGCCGATGCAGGTCCAGCAGCGCACGACAACGGCCCCTGTTCGCCAACGCACCGCCACGCGCCGCGGCCAGCGAGAGAATCTTGAAGTTCACCCCTGGAGCCAGCCGCTCGGCGGCATCGAAACGGCCGTCCATGGCGACCAGCAGGTGCTTGAACTCACTTCCGAAGGCATTGGCGAGGTCGACAAATCTAAGCTGCGGTCCACCGGCCTGAAAGGTGGAGAACGCATGCAGCAAAACCCGCTGGTGGTCAGTGGCCGGCATGAACTTCAAGCGCTTGCTGGCGGAACACCGTGGGATCGGATTGTGGCTGCCAGCCGAGGTCTCGTTTGGCATCGCCGCAGTCGAATCGTGCACAGAGGCCGCGCGAAACGATGTCCCGTCGGTAAGGGCGTGGCACAGCACGGCCAGCCACCCGCTTGATCAGCCACTTGCCCATTTCGACCAACCACAGCCGGGTCGGAGACATCGGCAAAAACTGTAACGGGCGCCCGGTAACTTCGGCCAGATCGCGCAGATATTCGCGTGCATTGGGGCGCACATCACCCACCAGGTTGTAGGCCTTGCCAGACGCCGCAGGCACGCTCAGGGCTTGGACGATCGCATCGGCACAGTCACCTGCCAGGACCCAGGGCAACTCGTTCAGGCCGTCATTCCAGCCGACGCAATGCTGGTCGTTGTTGAAAAAGCCCAGGCCGCCGTGAAAGGGCGATGTGCCAGCCCCGACCACCAAGCCCGGGCGCAACAGCACGACGGAGAGACCCGAAGGATCGTGGGCGTCGGTTACCACCGCGTCCGCCAAACCCTTGGCCCTCGCATAGTCATTGCGTGTGTGTGGCAACGGGTCGATCGGTGTCGAGCCAGACACGACCTCGGAAGCGTTGCCGAGATACAGGCTGGAGATCGAACCGACATGGACCAGCCGCTGGACACCCGCATTGCGGCAGGCATCGATCACCACCTGTGCACTGTCCACCATCGCGGCTCGGATTGCGGCGAAGTCGGCGCCGCCGCCGCCATGTGCCAGGTTGACAACCCACTGCGCACCTTGGATGCAGCGCGCCACATCGTCCTGCCGCTTGACGTCACCGCGGCAAATGGTGACCCCGGGTTCAGAAAAGACGGCTTGCAGGTTATGTACACCGCGCGCCATGGCCCGCACCGCGTAACCTTTGGCCAACAGTGCCGCCACGGTGTGCGAGCCGATGAAGCCGGTGGCACCGATGACAGCCACCGTACCGGCACTGCCGACCGTCGGGTCCGAAACGGGCGGTACAACACCATCGTCAACAGTCGCTGGCGCCGGCAGCGTCTGGAAACACGCCGCCATCCGTTCGCAGGTGTCGACCAGATGAGCACCAAATTCAAGGTCGATGGCCGGCCTTCGGGCGGCGTCCAGGTCGGCATGAAAGCTCTGGATGCTGCCCTTCATACCGAGAAAAAACGGGTCGCTGCGCGGCCCAAGCTTGACCATCGACAGGGCATAGTCACGCAGGCCACCAAAGCCGTCCCGAGCAATCTGGCGCGCGGTGGCTCTGGCCGAGAGCCAGTTGTCGACTGGCTCCATGTAAGCGCTGCGGCCGATCGTGTGGAACTGGTTGGAGAACATGTCGGCCACTGCAACACCGTCATCGCACAACACCGTCATACGGCAGACGGTGAAGTTGGAGCCGACATGGAAACGCAGATGCGCCGGCAAACAGGCGCCTGACATGGAGGCCTGCAAAGCCGTATTGAGCCCAACACCGGGCGAAATCTCCACCGCAGGCTCCGACAGGACCGACAGGTCGCCCAGTTGACCAGCCAGGTCAGCGATCTGCGACAAAGGATGCACCGCCTGCTCGAGCAAGATGTTGATCGGCTGACGGAACATCCAATGGCTGAACTGGCGCGCGCTGAGTTGCCGCAGAGGCGCTGCGTACACGTAGCCGACGTGACGCGGGCGCCCGAGCGAGCCCGAGCGCACCGCCGCCTTCAGACGCAGATAGGCAGGGTTGAAGACGAAGTTTTGGTTGACGCCGATCACCGCCCCGGAGGCCTGCGCCGCACGCCGCAGGCGATCACACTCGGCGCTGCTGACTCCGATCGGCTTCTCCAACAGAACTGCCATGCCCGCCTCAACAAAGGGCAGTGCGGAAGCCAGGTGTGCATCTGGCGGCGACAGCACATGCACCGCATCGGCCCCGCTTTGCACGGCCGCATCAAGGGTGGCATGCACATTCGGGATCCCGAGGCTGGCGGCAAAGGATCTCGCAAGACCTTGATTGACATCGAACACGCCGTGCAATTGCACACCTGGCGTCTCCTTGAGCACGGCGGCATGGGTATGCGCGATGTTGCCCGCGCCGACGAGAACTATTTTTCTGGGATTCAATGAGCCTCCGAATTGGCCGTGTTTGATGCTCCGGGGAGCGCCTTTGACAGGTCACGCACGATGATCTGACGCACTACAAAAGACAGTGTCACGATCACATAAGGGAGCTCTGTGTAGGCAGCGCTGATAGACGCTCCGCCAACCAGGTAGGCGACCATCGCCACCGAGATCATGGCCGTCATGTCCGAGGCCCAGTGGACCTGCGGCCCAAATTTTCGGGCATACCACTTTAGCTTGGCCGCATCGAAAAATACAGAAAGCATGATCGGCACAAACAATGCCAAGCCGACAAATCCCATGTCGCCGAGGACTTCAAAGTAGATGCTGTGCGCAGCGGCGGCATAGGTCGGAGTCGGGGTCGGGAAGAATCCAAGCAAGCCGTCGTTGAAAAGGTAACGTTCCATCACCGGCGTGGACTGCACCGAGTGGAAACCTCCCCCGAAGATCGGGTAGTCGAGCGCGATCGCACTCGCCCGCTTCCAGGCGATCACCCGGCCGAGAAAAGAGCTGTCCTGTCCCGCATCCTGGATGGTATCCATGCGGTTGAACCACGACTCCGGTGCGAATGTGATCAGCGCCATGACGCCCACCACCGTCAGAGTCAACATCAGCAGCTTTTGACGACTACGAATCACCAGCCAAATCGCCGTCATCGCCAGCGCCACCAGACCAGCCCGAGAGTGAGTTGAAATGAGCGCGAGCACGTTCAACAACATCATCACCAGGAAAGCCGCTCGAACCTGCCGGTTGCGGCTCCACACAGCGAGGTAAAAAATCAACGGGACGAGCATCGCGAGCAAGTTCGCGAAGTGGTTGTTGTCCCCCATCTTGACGTTGCCTTGTGAGATGTGTGTGCCCGCGGTAGCGATAAATCGCAGGCCCTCCAGGGTGCCGTGGAACCCGAGACCTAAGATCACGACAATCAACATCACATGCGCTCGGAGCCGGGTGGTGACAAACATCGGCATCAAAAGACAATAGAGCAGCGTCTTCAGCAAGTTGGTACACAACTCCCAGTTGCGCGGCAGCCCCGGAAAAGCAAAGATTGCTGCAGCCAGGGCGTGGGCTCCGAAGAGAACCATCAGCACCTGCAGCGGCTGCACAGTGAAGCGCAGCATCTCGGTGTCTTTTCCGACCAGCAGCAGCACGAGGGTGATCAAGGCGAAGATTTGGACGAAGGGCACCGCTTGCAGGAAGCCGTACATGAAGGTGTTCAATGCAATCAGACCCGCCCAGCCCCACATCAGATAAGCGGCGAACGCATGTCGCAGCCCGAGCACCACCAGGCCGGAGATGAACACGAGAAAGACAGCGTCACGCAACTTGGCGCTCTCTTTTACTTGGTGTCGACGGCACTGCATCCTTGAGATCGAGCAATCCGAGGCTGCGCCGCTCGCCTGGTGCGAGCTTGCGGGTACAGCACCACCCCAACCAGGCGAGCAGGACGATGTCAAGGACGAGGCCGGCGACGGTAATCATGGAACCGCCTTCAGGGGGCCGGCTGCAACGCGGGTTCAAGACTGCGCTGGAACAAGGCGATCTGCCCAGAGGTTGTCTCTCCCCAGGAGAACCGTTCCGCATAAGCACGTACCGACGGACGCGACGGCATTGCGCACAGCAACCTCTGAACAGCCACCGTCGCTGCTCCGGCCGTCCGCTCCCCCATCAACACCCCCGCCTCCGGCGCCGCCACCACCTCCGGCGTGCCCCAGATGTCCGTGGCCACCACCGGCGTGCCACAGGCCATGGACTCCAGCAGCACGTTCGCCCAGCCTTCACGGCTGCTGCACAACAGAGAGGCATCGGCCGCGCTGTACCACCAGCGCAGTTCGGCGTTGTCCACGGGGCCGACAAATCGCACGCGGTCCATCACACCCAGGCGCTGGGCCAGGGCCTTCAGGTTGGCCTCTTCCGGGCCGCGGCCGACCAGGCACAACAGTGTGTCTGGCAACTGCGCCAGGGCTTCGATCGCGATGTGCTGGCCCTTGCGCTCGATCAGGTGGCCCACGGCCAGCAGCACGGTGCCACTGGCGGGCAGCCCCAGCCTTGCGCGTGCGTCGGCCATCGGCTCGGGGCGAAAGCGCTCCAGGTCCACGCCGTTGCGCAGCACGTGCAGCTTGGCGGGGTCGGCGCCCAATTCGGCCAACCGGTCCATCAGCGCCTTGCACACGCCAATGGAGGCCGATGCCTGAGCGGCGGTCTCCAGGATGCGGCGACGTGGCTCGGGGTACTCGGGAATCAGGTTCAGGTCGGTCCCGCGCGCGGTGACGACGAACGGTTTGCCCAGGCGGCGCGCGATGGCCGCTGCGGCCACAGCATCCGGGTAGTAGTAGTGGGCATCGATCAGGTCGAAGTCGAAACCCTCGGCCAGCAGGCGCTGCACAGCGGGCCAGGCCGCACGCGCGATGCTGGCCGGCGCCATGTTCATGCCCACCTTGGGCAGCAGCAGGTAACGGGGGTACTGCACGTGCACACCGTGGCGCGTGTCTTCGCGCGGCGTGGCGGCAAACTGGCCGTATTCGCCAAAGCGTTCGGCCTTCAACGGGAACCAGGGCACCGGGGCGATGACACGGGTCTCCACCTCACCGGTCTTCAGCAGTTCGCGCAACCGGGTCTCGACGAAGATGCCGTGCGAGGGCCGCACCACGCTCGGGTAGAGCGTGCTGAACAACAGGGTGCGGATCGGGCGCGCCATGGGTCGGCAACCGATCAGCGCGGCTGGGCCCCGGCGCGCTGGCCCAGGGCCACGGCGCGGGCGGCGTTGGCGCGCCAGGTCAGGCCCAGGCGGTCGATGGTGGCACGGGCCTCATGCGCCAGGCGCTGGCGCAGCGCTGCATCGGCACAGGCCCGTGTGAGCGCCTGCTGCAAGGCGCCGGGCGTGCCCTCGCTGAAGAGCAGCGCGTTGCGTTCGTGGTCCAGGATCTCGCGGATGTTCGGGGTGTCCGGCGCCACCACGGCCTTGCCCATCACCAGGTACTCCATCAGCTTCAGCGGCGAAGCATAGGCGGTCACAGCGGGTTGAAGCGCCACGTCGAATGCGGCCACGTGGGCCGGCACCTGGTCGCGGTGCACGACACCGGTGAAGCGCACGCGGTCGCCCAGCCCCAGGGCCTGGGCACGGGCTTCCAGTTCGGCGCGCACCGGCCCGTCGCCCACCACCAGCAGCTGCGCATTGCGGGGTGCGTCGGCGGTGGCCATCCACTCCACCACGCGGTCCACACCGTGCCAATCGCGCACGAAGCCGGTGAAGCCCAGCACCAGCCGGCCCTGCAGGCCCAGCGCCTGCTTGGCGGACTCCTGCGCCGGCGCGGACTGGAAATGGTCTTCGTTGATGCCGTTGGGCACCACCACGATGCGGCTCTCCGGCACGCCACGCGCCACCACATGGCCGGCCAGCACCCGCGTGACGGGCAGCACCACATCGGCACTGCGCCAGACAAAACCTTCGGCCCAGCGCGCCAGGCGTTCCAGCGAGAGGCCACCGCTGTGTTTGAGGCGCTCCTCGAACAGCGGCGAGTTCACCTCCAGCAGCAACGGCAGCTTCAGGCGGCGCGCGGCCAGGCTGCCGGTGAGCAGGAACAGGTTGTAGCGCTCGTAGATCACATCGGGCCGGAAGCGGCGCGCCGCGCGCATCAGCTTGGCGTAGGCCACGGCCGAGTAGGCCAGTTCCATCAGCTCGTACACCGCCTGAGGCAGCGCGCGCTTGAGCGTGCTGATGAGGCCCGACTCGCTGCCCATGCTGCCGTCGCCTGCACCGCCACCGCCGGGCGCAACGACCTCCACCTCATGGCCCAGCGCACGCAGCGCCGCGATCATCTCGTCGATGTGCACGGCCTGGCCGTCACGCGACGCGGTGCGGTGGTGGTAGAGGACGCGCATCGCTCTTGAACGACCCCTCAGGCCGCCAGCGCCGCCGGCACGGCCTGCCGTGCGTGCGCCAAAGCGGGCTGTGCCCGGTGCGCATTGCGCAGGAAGGCATCGAACATCAGGAAGCTCCAGATCACGACGCTGTGGTCGCGCTGGCCGCTTTCGTTCTGATGCACGATCTCGCGCAGCACACGCGGCTCGAACAGGCCGGTGTCGGCCAGGGCCTGGCCCTGCAGCGTGTCGCGCACGCGCTGGCGCAGCGGGCCGGCGAACCAGCGCTGCAGCGGCACCGAAAACCCCTGTTTGGGCCGGTACAGCACATCGCTGGGCAGGTGCGGCTCCAGCGCCTTCTTGAACATGCGCTTGCCCATGCCGCCCTGCAGCTTGTGCGACGAGGGCAGTGTGCCCAGCCACTCCAGCAATTGGTGGTCCATCAGCGGTTCGCGCACCTCCAGCGAGTGGGCCATCGAGGCGCGGTCGACCTTGGTGTTGATGTCGCCCACCAGGTAGGTCTTCATGTCCAGGTACTGGATGAAAGCCAGCGGGTCGTCGGTGCCGGCCTTGGCGGCATGGCGCTGGAAGACTTCCAGCGCACTGTAGCCGCCCAGGTCGCGCTTCAGGTCGCGGCTGTACAGGCGCTGGCGGTCGGCATCGGGCATCAGCGACATGGTGCCGAAGTAGGCCTCGGTGCTGCTGCGCGCCAGGGCCTGAAAGGTGGTCTTGGCGCGGAACATGCGCGGCGCCCAGTCGGCCTTGGGGTAGGCCTGGCCCAGCGCCCCGAACACCCCGCGGCGCAGGCCCAGCGGCAGCAGGCCGCGCACCCGCTCTTCGGCCACGTGCATGCGGTGGCGGCGGTAGCCGCCCATCGCCTCGTCGCCACCGTCACCTGAAAGTGCCACCGTCACGTGCTGGCGCGCCAGCTGGCACACCCGGTAGGTGGGGATGGCCGAGCTGTCGGCATAGGGCTCGTCGTACAGGCGGGCCAATTCGTCGATGAGCGCGAAGTCGTCGGCCTGCACCGTCTGCGTGCGGTGGTCGGTGCTGTAGCGCTGCGCCACCTGCTGTGCAAACGCAGATTCGTCGTAGCGCGGGTCGTCGAAGGCGATGCTGCAGGTCTTGACCGGCTGGCTGCTCAGCCCGGCCATCAGGGCCACCACGGCGCTGGAATCCACGCCGCCCGAGAGGAAGGCGCCCAATGGCACCTCGGCGATCATGCGCAGGCGCACCGATTCGCGCAGGCGCTCGATCAGCTCCTGCTGCGCATCGGCTTCGCTGATGGGGTTGTCCAGCGTGAAGCGCAGATCCCAGTACGCACGCGGCTGCGGGATGGTCTGGCCGCGGCGGATGCACAGCGTGTGGCCCGGTTCCAGCTTGTGCGCCTGGCGGTAGATGGTGCGGGGCTCGGGCACGTAGCCCAGCGCAAAGAACTCCTCCACGGCCAGCGGGTCGATGCTCTTGTCCAGCCCGCCGTGCGCCACCAGCGATTTGAGCTCGGACCCGAACACCAACATGCCGTCCGGCAGTACCGCGTAGTACATGGGCTTGACGCCCAGGCGGTCACGGCCAAGGAAGAAGGTCTGGCGGTTGCGGTCCCACAGGCCGAAGGCGAACATGCCGCGGAAGCGTTCGACGCAGGCCTCGCCCCAGGCCTCCCAGGCGTGCACGATGACCTCGGTGTCGCTCTTGGTGCGGAACACGTGGCCCAGCGCCTTGAGCTCGGCCATCAGGTCCTGGTAGTTGTAGATCTCGCCATTGAAGACGATGACCACGCTGTGGTCTTCGTTGAATAGCGGCTGCTGGCCCGTGGCCACGTCGATCACGCTCAGCCGGCGGTGGCCCAGGCCCACGCCCGGCTCCATGTGCAGGCTGCCCTCGTCAGGGCCGCGGTGCAGGTGCGCATCGTTCATGCGGTGCAGCACCTCGTAGGCGATGGGCCGCGAGGCGCGCGTATCAAAAATGCCCGTGATGCCGCACATGGTCAGGTGAAGGTCGCAATTGCAGTGACAGGTCCAGCAAACCAAAACGCATTCTAGGCAGCACCCCGAATTGGGCCCGCAGAATGAGCGTGCAAGATGACACGCGCCCAGCGCTTGATGTCGGTGCTCGGGATGTTGAGCAGCATCGCCAAACTGATTGAGTTTTGCCACGACCCATCAACCTCCAGGGCTTGGCGGTCATCCCAGGCAACTTGCGTGACCTAAGCCACGCGCGACAGGTGGCTTGTCATCGTGGCCCGAAGCAACGGGCTATAACTGCAAACCGAGGTGCATCTTGGCGTGCCCGAGCGTCACCGCCACTCACAACCTGTCCTCAGCATTGACCCCAACAACGACCATGAAAGGCTCCGTCCGCGCCCGCGCGCCCCTCCGTCTCGGCCTAGCCGGCGGCGGCACCGATGTGTCGCCTTTCTGTGATCTGCACGGTGGCTTCGTTCTCAACGCCGCCATAGACAAGTACGCATACGCCATGCTCGACCCGCTGCCGGCTGGCGAATTGGCGTTCAGCGCGACCGATCAGCAGCAGACGTGGTCGGGCGCTTCAGCCAGCCACATCGACCTGAGTGGCGAGCCGCTGCTGCACAAGGCCGTCTACAACCGCATCGTGGCCGAACACTGGGGCGGCAAGCCACTGTCGTTGAAGCTGACGACCTTTTCGGAAGCGCCAGCAGGCTCAGGGCTGGGTTCTTCGTCGACCTTGGTGGTGGCCATGATCAAGGCCTTCGTGGAGTACCTGAACCTTCCCTTGGGCGAGTACGAGATCGCGCGGCTGGCGTATCAGATCGAGCGGGTGGACGTCGGCTTGGCGGGAGGGCGGCAAGATCAGTATTCAGCCACATTCGGCGGCTTCAACTTCATGGAGTTCTATGCCGACGAGCGCGTGGTGGTGAACCCGCTGCGCATCAAAAACTGGATACTCACTGAGCTGGAAAGCTCTCTCGTTCTGTACTTCACCGGGGTGTCCCGGCATTCGGCAAACATCATTCTGGAACAAAAGAAAAACGTCGAATCCAAGTCGCAGGGAAGCATGGACGCTTCCTTCGCCCTGAAGAAAGAAGCTGTGGCCATGAAGGAAGCCATCCTGCGGGGTGACTTCGGCGCCATGGCTGAATCGATGCGGGCGGGCTGGGAATCGAAAAAGCGTCTGGCACAGGCGGTATCCAACCCACAGATCGACGAGACCTACGATATCGCTTGCAGGGCAGGCGCCGTGGCCGGCAAGGTCTCGGGCGCCGGCGGTGGCGGCTTCATG
The DNA here is from genome assembly GCA_964442175.1 of uncultured Rubrivivax sp. GTDB lineage: Bacteria > Pseudomonadota > Gammaproteobacteria > Burkholderiales > Burkholderiaceae_C > Rubrivivax. The sequence goes on along the minus strand of CAYTWU010000001.1, from coordinate 27,833 downwards.
TTTTTCCTGGTCGACCCGCCGCGCCGCATGGAAGTGCTGCGCGCACTTTCCGCCTTGGGCGGCCAAGCCGGCGGCTGCCATTTCAGCAAACATGGAACCGAAGGTTGGAAACTGTGAACCAGATCCTGAACGAGAGTATCGATGCCGGCGCCTGCGCTGTGAAGGGCGAGATTGATCGCGCCACTGACAATCTGAGCAAAATGTCGGCAGATGCCGAACTGCAGGCGACAGTCAGCGGTGTGGCGTTGGCCTGTGTGAAGGCCCTGCGCAACGGCAGCAAGGTACTCTTTTGCGGCAACGGCGGCAGCGCCGCCGATGCGCAGCACTTAGCCGGCGAATTCGTCAGCCGCTTCAACTACGACCGTGCGCCTCTAGCCGGCATTGCGCTGACCACCGACACCAGCGTGCTCACGGCCATCGGCAACGACTATGGCTACGAGAAGGTTTTCGAACGCCAAGTGCTGGGCCTGGGCCGCCCAGGCGACGTGCTGATCGGCATCAGCACCTCAGGCCGCAGCAAGAACGTGCTGTTGGCTCTGGCGGCCGCCCGGCAGCTGGGCATGGTCACGGTGGGCATGACCGGCAACCAGCGCGAGGTCATTGAGCAGCACGTCGACTACTGCATTCGTATCCCCTCGGCGTCCACGCCCAAAATCCAGGAAGGCCACATCGTGTGCGGCCATGCCCTGTGCGGCTTGGTCGAATTGTGGATTTACCCAGCAGAAGCGACCAGGGTAGGCTGAGTTCGTGCAAGCCCTCGTACTTGCAGGCGGCTTCGGTACACGGCTGCGCTCCCGCGTAAGCGACGTGCCCAAGTCCATGGCCCCCATTGCTGGGCGCCCATTTTTGGAGTACCTGCTGGACCGCCTGGTGGTCGCCGGTTGCCAGCAGGTGGTGCTGGCCACTGGCTACCTGCATGAGATCATCGAGCAGCACTTCGGCACGGCCTACCGGGGCATGACGGTGCTCTATTCGCAGGAAACCACGCCACTGGGCACTGGCGGCGCCGTGCGGCGGGCCTTGCTGACCTTGCCCGAAGCGCCCACTCTGGTAATGAACGGCGACACTTGGCTGAACCAGGACCTAGCAGCCTTCGTGGCCTGGGCCTGCGCCCGCACACCGGCCGACGCCGTGCTGCTGCGGCGGGTAGATGACGTCGCGCGCTACGGTAGTGTGGAGCTGGACGGTGAGCGCATCGTGCGCTTTGGTGAAAAGAGCGGCAGCGGCCCTGGGCTGATCAATGCCGGCATCTACTGGCTGCACCGTGCCAGTTTCAGCCCCTACGGCTTCCCCGAGAGCTTCTCGTTGGAAAACGACCACTTCCGTGCTCACCTGAGCGACCTGGCACTGCTGGGAACCGTGACCGACGCGCCCTTCATAGACATCGGCGTGCCCGAGGACTACGACCGCGCTCAGGTGGCCATTCCGGCCAGCCTGAACGCAATCTGAGCGACGCGCAACGGTATGAACAACTCCGGTCTGCGGCCTGCCCTATTTTTGGACCGCGACGGCGTCATCAACGTCAACCACGGGTATGTGCACACAGCCGAAGCCACCGAGTTCATCGACGGCATCTTCGAACTTGTCGCCCGCGCCCGCGCGGCCGGCCGGGTCGTCGTGGTAGTGACCAACCAGGCCGGCATTGGGCGCGGCTATTACACCGAAGCCCAGTTCCTGGCCTATACGGCCTGGATGCAGGGCGTTTTCGCAGAACGCGGCGCTCCCATAGACCGCGTGTACTTCTGCCCCGACCACCCGAAACACGGCCTTGGGATATACAGGCGCGACACCCTCATGCGCAAACCCGGTCCGGGGATGCTGCTGCTGGCGGCCCAGGAGCTGGGCCTGGACCTGGCAGCATCGCTATTGGTGGGAGACACGGAGAGCGACATCGAGGCTGGTCGCGCCGCCGGGTTGGGATGGACGGTACTCTTGCACGCTGATGCCGGTTCACCTCCTGTGACCCGGGCAAATTGCATTGCCCACCAACTCTGCGCGGTCGATGTGACCTTGAGCCGAACCGAACCCGAACGGATGCGTTGATGGCCCACATCCTATACCTCACGCACCGTATGCCCTTCCCGCCGGACAAGGGCGATAAAATCACAACGTTCAACTTCCTGCGCCATCTGGCCACCAAGCACTCGGTACACCTGGGTGCCTTTGTCGATAGCGAAGCAGATTGGGCACAAGCCGATGAGCTGAAGTGCTACTGCGCCAGCAGCAAATTGATCCGCATCGACCCGTTACGCCAGCGCGCCTTCAGCACCTTGGCCTTCTTGCAAGGCGCATCCATTTCCGAGGTCTACCACCGCAACGGCGAGTTGCAGAACTGGGTTGACGGCGTTGTAAGGCAACACCGTATAGGCACTGCACTGGCCTATTGCAGTGCCATGGCGCCCTATGTGGCGGGCAAGCGCCACGCGGCCTTGCGGCGGGTGACCCACTACGCCGACGTCGACTCCGAGAAGTGGAGGACCTACGCAGCTACAAAAGAGTGGCCCATGTCTTGGGTGTATGGCCGCGAGGCCAGCACTGTGCTGGCGCTGGAACGCCGCATGTCGACCCAGTACGACATCACCAGTTTCGTCAGCGACGCCGATGCAGCGCTGTACCGGCAACTGGCGCCCGAGAGTGCCGACAAAGTACGTGTCATTCCGAACGGTGTTGACACTGGCTACTTCGCGCCCGAGCACCACTTTGAACGCCCTTATGCCCCTGAAGCCCAGGCAATAGTTTTCACCGGCGCTATGGACTACTGGCCCAACGCTGATGCGGTCACGTGGTTCGCAAAGGAGGTCTTCGGCCTGGTGAAGCAAACCCAACCGCAGTCCGAGTTCTGGATCGTAGGCAGCAAGCCCAGTGGGGAACTCAAGGCCTTGGAGAACATCCCGGGTGTCCATGTCACTGGACGAGTGCCCGACGTGCGCCCCTACCTGGCTCATGCCGGTGCCGTGGTGGCACCCTTGCGTGTGGCCCGTGGCACGCAGAACAAGGTTCTCGAAGCCTATGCCATGTGTCGTGCAGTAGTGATGACCAGCGCCGCGGCCAATGGGCTGCTGCCGGCCGCATTCGTTGCTCGCGACACCCACGACGAACCTGCGGCCATGGCCGCCGCCGTGGGCCAGGCTTTGCGCCGCGAACCTCACTTCCCAGAAGCACGGCAGTACGTCATTGATCAGTATTCCTGGGCGTATGCCTTCGGTTTGCTGGACCAAGCCTTGCAGGCCTGAGCCTGAGCCTGAGCTTAAGCTTGATTCTCTCTGCCGCTAGGCCTCGGGGTCCAGCCCATTGAGCTTGGCCGTCTCCACCACCAGGCTGTACAGGCCAGCTGCGCGCTCGACACCCTCGTCCGAGCCCATGAACAGGTAGTTGGCCAGCGCACCAGGCTGTTGCGCACCGCCTTGGCCAAGTCCGACTTGATGGAGACCTTCGTCAGCACGCCGTGCAACCACTGGGTAAGCGTCTGGCGAGCCCATCTTGACGATGGGCAGCGAGGTCAGGCCAAGGAGGTCGGCTGCCAACGATGCGGCAGCAACTCGTCGATCCTGCTGGCCTGTTGGGTCGGCAGCCGCGCAAGGACCTCACGCATGTAGGCGCAGGGGTCAAGCCCGTTGAGCTTTGCCGAGTGGATCAAGCTCATGACGCCGGGGGGGCCTGGATACGGACTGCGCTGCTGCGGACATGGTGTGCATGATCGGTCTTGATGCACACCATCGCAGCGTGCTTGTTCACGCGAGCATGCCGCCTGGTCCTATTCGATGGGTAGAGGGTGGTGAGACTGCGCTTACGTGGCGCTGAGTCGGGCCGTGGGAGCAGCGCCCGACGCCTGGGGTCTTTGGCAGTGAGTGAGCCCTGTGGCGGGCAAGGCATGGCCGCGCGGTGAGTTCGGTTGGTGCAATATGACCGCGCCGTGTCGGAACTGCTGGTGTCCCCACCAGACCGGCCGCGGTTTGGATGTGTGGCGCCCGCGATCGATTGGTGTCAGGGCGCGGCGCGCAGCTCATCCAGCCTGCTGGCCAGCAGGGGGAGGCTTTCCTTTGCCAAGGCAACCAAATCGGCGTCGGCCTGCGGGCCAGCAGGCGTGGCCAGCAGCAGCACACTGCCGTCGTCGCCCTGCCCGGCTAGGCGTTGCAAGGCCTGCAGCACCTTGGCCACGGCATCGCTGGTCGTCCAGCGCTTGCCCACGCGGTAGACCATCCAGGCCTGCACCCGCTGCGAGGCCCCGCTGTCCAGCACCACACCGCGGCGCAGCTCACCGGTGCGCAGAGCCACCGGTGTGCCGCCGGCATGGATGCGCGTCGTGCCACTGCTGGCCTGCGACCAGAGCTTCTGCTCGGTACCGACCAAGCCGTTGACCGAGGACACCAGCTTGCGGTCATCCCCTTGCTGGCGGAAGTGGCCCACCCAGACCCAGGCGACACGTTCACCCTGGCGGAAGGCCTGCACGGTCGACACGCTGGGGTTGGCAAAACCGGGCACCCAGGGCAGAGGCGGACCGTCGGTGGCCAACCAGGCGCTGCCGCTGGTCAACTGCAGGCTGGGTGCCGGCGGCGTGCCGCGCTGGTCACGGTCCAGCCACCACAGGCTGCCATGGGTCAACAGCAGCAGGGCCGCCGCCATGCCCGCCACCGGCACCAGCCGACCGACAGACGCGGCGGCAGGTGCGCCGAGGTCTGCCGCCGCCGACGGGTCACCGGCATCGGCCCAGCGCGCGCCGACCATGAACATCAGGCCGATCACCAGGCCGAAGAACACCCAGCCGTAGATCAGGTGGTCCACGCCGGTGGCGAGTTCGTTGCCGCTGAGGTGGCCGATCATCACGATCATGTAGGCGCGCAGCCAGTTGGCGATGATGGGCACCAGCAGCGACACTGCCACGAAGGCCAGCCGGCGCCCCAGGCTGCGGTAGTTCAGGTAGGCAAACAGGGTGCCGACCATGAAGGACGCGATCAGGTAGCGCACGCCGCTGCAGGCCTCCACCACCGACCAGCTGCCCGACGGGATCACGAACTGCAGGCCTTCGCGGTAGACCGGGATGCCCGACGCGCGCACCGCCAGCACGGTGAAGTCCGCCGTGCCTTCCATCAGCGAAGGCACCAGGAACTCGCCCAGCGGCACCGCGAAGAACAAAAAGGCCAACGGGAAGGTGATGGCCCGCGCCACGGCCCAGCCGTGCACCGCCACGACGCTGAGCACGATCAGCGCGACCAGCGCAAACTGCGACGCCGCGCCGACCGTGGCCAACTCACCCAGCAGCCACAGGAAACAGGCACCGGCCACCAGCAGCAGCAAGGCCGGCACCGGCTTGTCGGGCACGGTGGCCAGCAGGTGGCGCTGCCGCCAGACCAGCCAGACCACAATGGGCGACACCAGGAAGGCGTGCGTGAAGGTCTCCGACCGCCACCAGATAGCCACCATGGCCGCTACGGTGTCGCGGAACAGCAGCAGCAACAGGGCGATCAGCGCCAGCGTGGGCACCAGGCGGTGCCAGGGGCGTTGGTTGTCAGTGGGCATGCGGTGGGGGTGGGGGCAGGTAAGGGTCCAGTCCGCCCAAGCGGGCCGACCAAGCGTAATGCTGCAGCACGCAGGCCCGCGCGGCAGCCCCCATCTGCTGCGCTGCAGCAGGCTCGGAGAGCAGGCGCGCGACTTCGTTCACGTAGTCGGCCGGTGTCTCGGCGGCGGCCAAGTGCTAGCCGGGGACCGCGCCAGCACAGAGGCGCAGCGGCGGGCCGCCACCACCGGGCGTGCAATGACCGCGGCATGCTGCAGGTAAGGCCGCACATCGGGCACCGTGCCGGTGACGTTGACCTGCGGGCCGGCCAGCGCCTTCACTGCGGGCGCAGGGCTGCGGCCGACGATGTGGAAGCGCAGCGCTGGCCAGCGCTGGCGCAGCACCGGCAGCATCTCGGCCACGAACCAGTTGACGGCGTCCACGTTGGGCCAGTAATCCATGGCGCCGGTGAAGACGATGGGCAGCTCGTCGGCTGCAAACGGCGAGGGCAGCGTGGGATCGGGGGCAAAGAACTCGGCATCCACGCCGTTGCCCACAGCCTGTACACGGCCGGCAACCGCCGGGGCCAGCCGCTCGAACAGGTCGACCTCCTGCTGCGTGACCAGGAAGGACCGGGCCGTGGCCTGCGCCACCGCCTGCTCGTAGGCCAGCAGCGTGCGGCCTTCGCGCGCATACAGCCACGACAGCGGCCAGGGCCGGTTGCGGGCGTACTCGGCCCATTTGGCGGAATCGACGTCGACGAAGTCCACCAGCACCGGCGCGCCGAAGCCCGTGCTGTAGGGCACCATGGACGACGAGAACACGACCACGGCGTCGATGTCGCCGCGGTCACGCAGGCCCTGCACCCAGGCCTGCATCTCGGCATCGCGGTAGTAGGCCAGGGTCAGAGGTTCGCCACGCAGCAGCCCCGTCAAGCTGGCCAGGCGCGCACGCAGCGGCTGCAGCGGCACGGCCTTCACCTCGGTGCACCAGCGCTTCAGCGTCGACACATGCTGCAGGTCATCGGGGTCGTCGACAAAGGTGCCCAGCAGCACCTCGTGGCGCTCGGCCAGGTGGCGCAGCAGGTGATAGGAGCGCACCTTGTCGCCCTTGTTGGGCGGGTACGGGATGCGGTGGACCAGGTACAGGACGCGTGCCACCGCGCCCTACCCCAGGCTCTTCACGACAAACGGGCCCAGCCAGTTGGCCACCGGCAGCGGCAGCTTGCGCCAGGTCTCGATCATCAGCTTGTACTTGGCGTTGGCCGGGTTGTTCTGCGGCACGGCGTCGCGTTTGTACAGGCGGTACTCGTAGTGCAGCGGCTGCGGCTCGAAGCCCCAGTTCTTCTTGAAGCTGTACGGGCCGGTGCCAATCTTGCTGCGGCCGTAGTCGAAGGTCTTCAGACCGCGCGCACAGGCATGGCGCATCAGCTCCCAGTACTTGAAGTCGTTGGCGGCCAGGTCGCGCGCGGCCTCGTCGTCACCGGCGTAGTACGGCAGGATCTCGTCGCGGAAGTAGAAGCTCAGCACCGTGGACAGCAGCTGGCCCTCGGCCGTGGTGACGGTGAGCACGCTGCAGTCGTCGCCGAACAGTCGGCGCAGGGTCTGGAAGTAGCGCTTCGGCAGGGCCGGCGTGCCGTGCCGGTGCACGTTGTCGGCGTAGAGGGCAAAAAAGCGCTCGACATCCGGGTCGAAGGTGGCGACGAGACCGTTCTTGATGCCCTTGCGCACCATCGCGCGCTGTTTGCGCGGGATGGCCAGCATGTTGGCCTCTTCCTCGGGCAGGATCTCCTTGCGGAAGGTGACGTACAGCTCTTGCCGTGGCCAGCTTTCGTGCTGGCGCTGCAGCTGGCGAAACTCCAGGTGCTGCGCGCCCAGCTGCTGGGCGATGCGCTCGGCCTCGGCTTCCAGTGCCCGTGCCGCTTCTTCGTCCGAGGCGGCCACGCCGGCGTACACCGCAAACGGCAGGCTCACCAACGCGTGGCCAAAGAGCATGCTCTTCACCTGCGCCAGCGGCAGCACGCCGACGATGGCGCCATCCCGTTCGGCGTAGAGGTAGTGCGTGGCGTGGCCGAAGACCTCCACCATCACCTGCTGCCAGCCGGCGCGGTGGAAGAAGGTGGCTTCAGGGCAAGCGAAGACAAAGTTGTCCCAGCGCGACGCGACGGCCGCGTCGCCCGGTTTCAGGCGATGGATCTGCAGCACGGCGTGCGGGGTCAGAGGCGCGGGGCCGAAGTGGGGGCCGAGGCCAGGAAAATGTGGTCCATGCGGCCCCAGCGGAAGTCCTGCAGCAGGCGCTGCAGCCGGGCTTCGGTGCGGCCGATGTTCACGTAGTGGCGGAAGCGGGTCTTGGCATCGATGCCGGCGATGCGCGGCTGCCCGGGATCGATCTCCCAGGGGTGCATGTAAAAGATCGCGGCCTGGCGGTCCTGCTGGTTCACCTGGCGGATCATCCAGTGCGACAGCGCGTAGGGGAACAACCGGAACCAGCCCCCGCCGCTGGAGGGCAGGTTGCGCTCGCCCAGCCGTACCGTGGTCACCGGCACTTCGAGCAGGCCGTTGTCGCGCCGGTGCACAAAACGCGGTGCATCGGGCATGCCGTAGTGGTCGTGTTTGATCGGGTAGATGCTGGAGCTGTAGGCGTGGCCGGTTTCCAGCAGCGTGTCGAAGGCCCAGAGGTTGCCGTGGCCGATGGAAAAACTCGGTGCACGGTAGCCGCGGATGGCCACGCCGCCGATGTCTTCCAGGGTCTTCTTGGCGCGGTCCAGGTCGGCGCGGAACGCAGCCGGGTCCAGATCACTCGCACGCTCGTGCCCATGGCCATGGCTGGCCAGTTCGTGCCCACCCGCCACGATGCGGCGCACCATCGCCGGGTAACGCTCGGCCACCCAGCCCAGCGTGAAGAAGGTGGCGTGGGTGTTGTGCGCCGCCAGCATCTGCAGCAGGCGGTCCACGTTGCGCTCGACGCGGCATTCACGCGCGTCCCACTCGTCGCGGCGGATGTAGGGCGCAAAGGCCGAGACCTGGAAGTAGTCCTCGACGTCGATGGTCAGCGCATTGGTGAGGGCGGGGGCAAGCATGGCGTCTGCGGCGATGTCACTTCTCGGCGTTGTCGGACGGCTGCGCCGCCGGCGCTGCGCTGCCGCTGTTGTGCCTGACGGCGCTCACCAGCTTCTGCATCATCGACAGCGTCTGCACGTTGATGCGCTCCAGTCGCAGCAGGCTGCGCTCCAGGCGCTGCATCTGGTCCAGCCGCTGCTCGGCCGACAAACGCGAGAGCTGCTTGCCCATGCTGTCGGCCAGGGCCGGCTCGACCTTGAGCTTGGACAGGTCCAGGTCCAGCGGCATGCCCCCCACCGAACCGGCGTACAGATCGCCCGGCGCGCTGTCAGGCAGCGGCGGTGCGTCCTTCTTGGTCGGCACGGCGTTTTCAGCGTCGAGCTCGCGCACGACCTCGTTCACGTCGTCCACCGTCAGCGCCGTGCGGCCGGCCAGAAAACCCAGCAGCAGCACGCGGTCGCAGACCGAGTTGATGCGGCGCGGGATGCCGCGCGTGGCCTTGTGGATGGCCTCGAAGGCGCCATCGCCCCAGCTGGGCTTGTCACTGGAGCCGGCGCGCTTGAGGCGGTGTTCGATGTAGGCCCGGGTTTCGTCCGGGTCCAGCGGGCCGATGTGGCAGGTGGCGGCCACACGCTGGCGGAACTGCTCCATCTCTGGCCGCTGCAGGATCTCTCGGAACTCCGGCTGGCCGATCAGGAAGCTCTGCAGCAAAGCCTGGTTGCCAAACTGGAAGTTGCTGAGCATGCGCAGCTCTTCGATCGCGCGCATGCTGAGGTTCTGCGCCTCGTCGACGATCAGCAGGCAACGTTTGCCCTGGCTGGTCTGACTGATGAGAAAGGCCTCGAGCGTGATCAGCAGCTCGCTCTTGGGCACGTCCTTGACCTTGAAGCCGAAGGCCGCGCCGACCATGCGCAGCGTGTCTTCCGCGCCCAGCTGGGTGGTGACCAGGTGGCCGGTGACGACGTTGCTGCCGTGCAGGCCCTCGATCAGCGTGCGCAGGATGGTGGTCTTGCCGGCGCCGATCTCGCCGGTGATGACGACAAAACCTTCGTTGCGCGAGACACCGTACTCCAGGTAGGCCTTGGCACGGCTGTGCTGCTTGCTGCCGAAGTAGAAGCTCGGGTCGGGGATGAGCTGGAAGGGCTTGCTCGTGAGCCCGTAGTGGGTTTCGTACATGGCTCTAGAAGCGCAGGCTCAGGTTGGCGATGAGGGCATTTTCGGTGTAGGGGTCGATCTCGGCAAAGTACTCCGCGTGTCGGACGCTCAGCGAGTAGGCGGTCCGCGGCCCGAGACGGTCTGACCACGACAAGGACAGGCTCTTCAGAGTGCTCGGCGTACTGCCAAGTTCACTCTCGCTGTTGCGCTGCCAGCTGACCGCACCCGTGAGCGCCGCCGTCGGCGTGACACGGTGCGACACCTGCAGCGTCAGCCCGCGTTGCATCACGCTGTTGCCGTTGGCCGTGTCGTCCACCAGCAAGGAGCCGTCTTCGACTCGGCGCGAGCGCGAGCCGAAGGCGGACAGCGAATAACTGGTGCGCACGGTCTGCAGCAGCACCGAGGCTTGCTGGCGCCGCTGCAGCGTGATCGAGTTGCTCAGGAACCCCACCGCCAGCTGCGATTCACGCTGCAGGCCGTTGCGCGCCAATACGCTTTCCACCAGCTCCTGGCGCTTCACCGGGTCCGGCTCCTGCGAGGCGTACAGCGCGAAGAAAAGGTCGTAGGCGGACGCCAGCTGCACGGCATCGTTGGCACCGCTGCGCGAGATGTCCTGCTGGTCGCTGTAGCGCCAGACCGTCTGGCGTGAGCGGTGTTCGAGTGAAACCCCGAACGCATCGCCGAAGGAACGTTTGTCGGCCTGCAGCGTGGCGCGGGTGCGCGGGGAAGGTGTCCAGTCCACACCGGCGCCCCAGCTGTCATAGCGGCGGCGCTCGCCCGCGGCGTTGATGTCGGAGTAATCGACACCACCGCGCAAGGACAGCCGCCAGTCGACATCGGGCTTGAAGTCGACCCCGGCCACCAAGCGATCGTCGGTGGCCCGCCGGCTGCCGCGGAACTGCGAGACGTTGCGCGTGGCCGAAGCATTCCAGCCCAGCTTGGAGACGCCGGCCGACACCAGCGAAAAGCTGGCAGAGGCCTGGCCCGAGTCCTCGCGGTCACTGTCCCCGCTGGGCCGGGTGTAGGTGCCGCTGGCCGACACGCGGCCATCGGCGATCTGCCCCAGCTGGAACTCGAACCGGGGCTGCACGTTGATGCTGGCCAGCTGCGAGCGGTTGCGCTCGGTCAACACGCTGTCCACGGTCTGCACCTGGCGCGTGGACACCGGCTGCTGCGAAACGCGCGCGCTCACGTCGACAAACAGTTGACGCTCCAGCACCTCGGCCACGGCACTGGATTGCAGGCTGTGCAGCAGGGCATTGGCGGGTGTGTCGCGCGCATACACCACGCCGTCCGCGCGGTAGTTCAAGGCGCCGCGCAAACGGCCACCGTTGCTGGTGACGGCCAGACCGGCGCCAACCGTGCTGATGACCTCGCCGCGGCGGATGCCGTCCTCGAAGTCATGCGAGTCGGTCACCGTGACGCCCAGGTTCAGCGTCGGCTGCAGCCGCAAGCCACTGGTCTGCGACCAGGCGGCTGGTGCCCAGGCCGCTGCCAGGCAGCAGGCCAGCAGACGGGGCGTCAGGCGCGGTGCTGGTTTGGGCGGCATCGGTCAGCCGGCCGACGGCGTCGTAGCGGCGACGGGCGCGCCATCGGCCTCCTCGGCCTTGGCGGCCGGTGCGCCATAACCATAGCCGTAGCCATAACCGTAGCCATACGACGCGCTCTGTGTGCCGCGGGCGCGGTTGAGCAGCATCATCTTCACCGGGCAGGATTCGATGGTGTTGAGCGCGTTCATCACATCGGCCTGCAAGGTCTTGCCGGCGTTCACCACCACGACGATCTGGCCCATCTGGGTGGCCAGCACGCGCGATTCGGTCGTCAGCAGCAGCGGCGGCGAATCGAAGATGATGATGCGGTCGGGGTAGCGCGTGGCCATGTCGTCCAGCAGATCCCGCATCGCATCGCTGGCCAGCAACTCGGTGGCACGCGGGTGCACGTTGCCGCTGGGCAGCAGGGTCAGCTTGTCGATGTTGGTGCGCAGCAGCACATCGGCCATGTCGGCCCGGCCTTCCAGGATGTCCAGCAGCCCCGGCCCGGGTGGCAGCCCCAGCATGCGCAACACCGACGGGCGCGCCACATCAGCGTCCACCAGCATCACGGTGTTGTCCAGCTCGGCCGCGATGCTCATGGCCAGGTTCAACGAGGTGAAGCTCTTGCCCTCGCCCGGCAGCGCGCTGGTCACCATGATCAGGTTGCCGTGGCGCAGCGGCGCGGCACCCCGGCCCATGGCATTGGCGATCAGGGGCCGCTTGATGACACGGTACTGGTCCGACATCGCGGTGCGCGGCGATGCGGGCGTGAGCACGTTGGCGGCCTGCAGGTGCTCGAGGTTGATCTCGACCATGCGCGACTGCGGCGATGGCGGCTCTTCGGCCGGCACCGGCGCTGCAGGCGCAGGCACGGTGCGCGCGGCAGGCGTGACCGACGCGGCCGACGCGGCCGACGGCGAGGCCAACGGCGGGTTGCCCGGGATCTCGACACCGGCACGCCGGAGTTGCTCCAGCCGATGGGCGGCTTGTTCGATCAGACTGCTCATGGCGTGGTCAGGAGATGCGGGAGGTCAGGAAGGCCATCGCACCGAGCGTCATCACGAAACTCAGCAGCAATCCGCCGGTGGCGCCCACGAACTTGAGCTTGTCACGCCGCTCGCGGCGGCGGTCGGGCTCGGCCAAGGCGATGGACACCACCCCCAGCAGCGGCAGGCCCGTCTTGGTACGCAGCTCGGAGGCCTCCATGAAAACCGGACGCACCTGGCTGGCCGCAAACGCCGTGAAGATGCCGGCGCCCACGGCCGCCACCAGCGCCAGCGGCAGCAGCAGCAGGCGGTTCGGGAAGACGGGTTTGGGGGACACACGTGGCGGGTCGATCAGCCGGAAGTCGGCCATGCCGGATGCGGAATCGAGGTCGCCCGAGATCGTGGCCGATTGGCGGCGGGCCACCAGGTCTTCGTAGTTTTTCTTCGTGATCTCGTAATCGCGGTTCAGCTGGGCGGCTTCGGCTTCGATCTGCGGCGCCGTGCGCACCGCCGAGCGGGCCGTCGCGAGGCGGGCGCTGAACTCGTTCACACGCGCCCGAAGCGAAGCGGCCTGAACCTCGCTGGCGGCCAGCAGGCGGTTCAGCTCCTGCAGCGTGGCGTTCTGCGCGCTGGGCGCCGCGGTGGGTGACCCGGCCGCAGCAGCGGCCTTGCGCAGCGCCGCCACCTCCTTCTTCTTCTGCTCTTCCAGTTCACGGATCAGCCGGCGCGCATTCAGCACATCGGGGTGTTGCTCGGTGAAGCGCTGCAGCAAGCTGTCGAGGTTGCGCTTCTGGGCGTCCAGCCGCGAGTCGATCTCGGGCGTGGCGATGTTGACCGAGGCATCGTCCGGCGCGGCGGTGGCCACCGCAGCAATGCGGGCCCGCTCGGCCGCGATTTGCGTCTTGGCGGAGTCGCGCGCGTTTTCGGCTTCACGCAGCTGCAGTTTGGCGTCTTCCAGCTGGCGGTTCAGGTCCACCAGGCGCGACGCGGAGTCCTTGCCTTCCGCCACCTGCAGGTCCAGGTTGCGCAAACGGAACTCCTTCAGGCGGGTTTCGGACTCTTCCAGCTTGGCCTCGAAGTTCTTGATCTGCTCGTTCAGGAAGACCTTGGCGGAATCGGTGTCCTTGCGCGTCGCGCCCAGGCTGGACTCCACGAAGATGGACACCAGCGACTGCACCACACGCTTGGCCTTTTCCTGGTCACTGTCGCGGAAGCTGAGTGAAAAGAGGTTGTCGCGCGAGGTACCGGTGATGCGGATGTCCTTCATCAGGCCGTCGATCAACGCATCCTGGTCCGCCTTGCTCTTGGCCGACAGATCCAGGTCGGCCATGCGCACCAGCTTCTCGATGTTGGGCCGGCTGATCAGCGTGCGGCTGAGCATGCCGATCTGCTGCTCGACGTTGGGCTGCACCGCCAGGCCAGAGAGCAGGGGCCGCAGGATGGACTGCGTGTCGACGAAGATCCGGGCATTGGCCTCGTATTGGTCCGGGATGCGGAAGATGCCGATCGTGCCGACCACCGCCACCAGCCAGGCCACGGCCACGGCCGGCCAGCGGAAGCGCCACATGCCACGGGCAATGGTCGAGATCTGGAGCAGCAGTTCGTTCATGGCCGTCGCAGCGTGGTGGGGGCGCGTGGGGAGGGCGTCAGAAGAAGCTCTGCGGGATGATCAGGATGTCACCCGGCCGCATCTCGACGTTGGCGCTGACATCGCCGCGCTTGACCAGGTCTTTCAGGCGCACGCTGTATTGTTTGTTGCCGTCGCCGGTGCGCAGGATGGTGGCGCCGTTGCCATCCGCAAAGTCGGTGAGCCCGCCCACGGCGATCATCACGTCCAGCACGGTCATTTTCTGCTTGTAGGGGAGGAACTGGGGCTTGGCGGCCTCACCCACCACGCGGATCTGCTCGCTGTAGGGGCCCACGAAGCCGGTGACCACCACGGTGACGATGGGGTCGCGCACGAACTTGGCGAGTTTTTCTTCCACCTCACGCGCCATCTGCACCGAGGTCTTGCCCTGGGCCACGATCTCGTCCACCAGCGGCGCCGAAACCTTGCCGTCGGGCCGCACCGGCACCGACATCGACAACTCCGGGTTGCGCCAGACGATGATGTTCAGGCTGTCGCCAGGGCCGATGACATAGCTGTATTCAGGCGACGCCGCCTGCACCGGTGCAGGCGGCAGGTTGCTCGGCGCGGTGGCGCAGCCGGCCAGGACAGCCAAGGCTGCCAGCGCAGACTGTGCAAGTGCCTTCTGGACGATTCGGGACATCATGGCGGGAGGCAAATTCATCGGTCTGTTCCTGGGAGTTCGGCCTGAGTGGCCACCAGCTCAAGACCGTACAGCCCTGAAAAGAGCAGTACTCCACATGAACAGATGGGCCCGGATCGGGATGCTTGCACAGAAGCCGGGCACCACCAAGCACGCATGGGCACGGACAAGTGACGACGGCGGATTATTCACGGCCTGCGGCGTGCAACGTTGGCACCTGCAAAGGCGCACGCCCTGCACCATGTGCACAGCGATCTGGCGGTGGACGGCCTCAGGGGTGACCTTGCCGCGCACCCAGGGTGAGTACGACTCGATGTCGAATTTCCTTACACGGCACCGCAACAACACGCGCACCACAAGCCACAGAGTCGTATAACTTGCTGATGTATAAAGACTTTTGCTGGCTGGCACGGTGCCTGCTTAGTGTCAGTCCGATTGGAAGCAATCGGGCTTCCGACAGTAAACAAGGGCAAGGAGTCAACCATGACTTTCTCCAAGATCTTCTCCGCCGCTGCGCTTGGCCTGTTGGTTGCCGGTTCGGCCCATTCGGCTCTCGTGATCGACACGTTCGACGTCGGACAGGCAGGTGTCGCTGACTTCACGGCCACCTCGGCGCCGCTCACCACCTCGACGGGCGGCTTGACCAACTACCAGACAAACATGGCTGGTGTTGACGTCGGCGCTGCCAGCACGTCGGCTCTCGCCGCCGCTACCGACATCATCGGCCTGCAACGTGACATCGCGGTCTTCAAGACCTCCGGCAGTCAAGGCGTTGACGCCAACCTTCTGGGTGGCAACTTCAACTACAACCAGGGCATCGGCACTTCTGGCTTCGCCATCGTCCGCTGGGACGGCGCGGGCACCGACTACACCTCAGGAGTTGACACGGACGGCCTCAACGCCGCCAACCTGCTCAACGCAGGCGCTCAGATTCTTGTCAAGTCGTTTGCCGACAACGCCACCCAGACCTACGACATGACGTTTCAGGTGTGGACCAAGATCGGTTCCGACTACGTGTTGTCGGAACTGACCAAGACGGTTGTCAGCAATGGCGGCCTGTTGAACATCGGCTTCATGTTCAACGAATTCACCAGTGCGAACTTTGCAGACGTTGGCGCGATCCAGATGATCGTGAACACGGCCGGCGCTGGCTTCCCGGGCATGGACTTCTCGATCGACATCGTCGGTGCCGTTCCGGAACCCGGCTCCCTGGCCCTGGCCGGTCTGGCCCTCGCTGGCCTGGGCATGGCCCGCCGCCGCAAGGCCGCTGCGAAGTAAGCCGCGCCGCAGGCGATTCGCCTGCTCCGCACGGGATGGGGCCTGCGGGCCCCATTTTTTTGGGTGAGACAGGATGTGGCGCAATGCGCGCATGGGCTGATTCAGCAGCATCCGCCCCCCATTCATGCGGGTCCCAGGGAACCTCCTTGCGGACACCGGCACCTAGAATTCGGCAAAACGCCCTGGAGAAGTGACGATGGCTTCCGACCGACCGAACGACCCTGCCGGTCCCTCGGCTTCCGCACCGCGCAGCGCCGGCCGTCGTCGGCTGCTGCAAGGCAGTGCCGCACTGGCGCCTGCCATGCTGACCGTGGTCAGCAACCCGGTGCGCGCCACCTACAACTACACGACCACACCGGCATCGAGCTTCGCCTCGCTCAACACCAGCCGGCCGGACATTCACCATCCGGTCACCGGCTGCAAGCCTTCTGGCTGGAAAAACTGTGGCCCGAACGGCAGCTGGAGCAAGTGGCCGGCTTCCTGCAAGAAGGACAACGGTGCCAACCCGAAGTTGTTCAGGGAGTGCTTCGACGACCACGCCACCTACGGCGGCAAGACCCTGTTGGAGTGCGTCAGCTACACCGAGACGTCCGGCGAGAAGTGCATGGTCGCGCACCTGGCAGCGGCCTACCTGAACGCCTGCGCGGGCAAGGTGCCGGCGGCAGTCTGCAGCACCGGCTACCTGCAGGACATGTGGCGCGGCTACAAGGGCCGTGGTTACCACGAACCCACCGCGGGCATCAAATGGCGCAGCGACGATTGCACGCCGACGGGCAACGGCGGCATCACGCCGTGGCTCAAGACGACGATGCCCTACACCAGCGCTTGATGGCGTTGAGTGCCTGGCGGCTGACCCAGGGCGCTGCACTGCAGTGGCGCCGTTGGGACGAACAGGTTGTGGTCTACGACCCGGCATCTGTTGCCACGCATCTGCTGAGTGACGGGCCTGCCGAGATCTTTGGCCTGCTGGCTGACACGGACACTGCGGTGTCGGAAGCCGATCTCCTGGCGGCCTGCGGCGCCGCCGACGCCACCGCCACTGAAATCGCCGCATTGCGCGACATCCTGGACAGCCTGCGCACGCTCGGGCTGACAGAATGCCGCGCTCTGTGAAGCTCGGCGACCTCCCCCCCACTGACATCCAGCGCCAGTTGCAAGGCGCAGGTCTTGCCGTGCGCACGGGCCCGGTGGTCAGCCGCATCCGCACGCGGCTGCCGGCCGTGTTCAGCGCCCTTCGTTTGCACTACGCGGCACATCCGGTCCTGGCGCCCGATGCCTTTGCTGATTTTCACGTGCAGGTGGGCCGCCCAGCCACGCTGCGCCGCTGGTTCCACCCGCAGGTGGAGTTCCGCTACGACGACCTGACACCGTTTGCGCCGCTGCCCGGCGACCAGGGCTTCCCGATGCTGGAGTGGGGCCTCAACTGGTGCATCACCAGCCATTGCCACCAGTACCTGATCCTGCACGCGGCCGTGGTTGAACGTGGCGGCTTGGCGATGATCCTGCCGGCACCGCCGGGTTCGGGCAAGAGCACCCTGTGCGCCGGGCTGATCCACCGCGGTTGGCGGCTGCTGTCGGATGAACTGACCGTGCTTGAGCTCGACACCGGCTGCGTGGTGCCGGTGCCGCGGCCGGTCAGCCTGAAAAATGCGTCCATCGACGTGATCGGCCGGTTTGCCCCAGAAGCACGCTTCAGCCCCGTGGTGCGAGACACGACGAAGGGCAGCGTCGCACACTTCAAACCGCCGTTGTCGGCGGTCGAGCGCGCGGAAGAACATGCACGCCCCGCCTGGGTGGTGCTGCCGCGCTGGCAAGCCGCGTCACCGACCACCTTGACGCCGATGGGCCGCGCCGCCGGCCTGGTGAAGCTGGTCGAAAACGCCTTCAACTTCAACGTGCATGGCGCGGCGGGTTTCAACCTGCTGGCCGGCGTCATCGACCGCTGCCGCTGTTTTGAGCTGGTCTACAGCGACCTGGACGACGTCACCACACAGCTGGCGCGTCTGGAGCCTGCTGCATGACGACGCCGGACCTGGTGGTGCAAACCTTGCGCAAGCCGGCCACGGTGAGTGCGCTGTCGGCTGCGCAATGGGACCTGCTGCTGCGGCAGGCCCGCCGCGCGGACCTGCTGGCGCGGCTGGCCTGGCTGCTGCGGCGTGAGGGCTTGTTCGACGCTGCCCCAGCACCGGCACAGGCCCTGTTGCGCGCCGCCGAGATCCTGAACGCAGCCCAGCTTCTGGAGGTTCAGCGCGAACTCCACCACGTTCAGACGGCGTTGGCACCTCTTCGTCTGCAACCGGTGCTGCTGAAGGGTGCAGCCTACCTCGCCGCCGACGCACCCTGCATCCCCGGCCGCAGCTTCAACGACATCGACCTGCTCGTGCCCCGCGACCGCATCGCAGAAGTGGAAGCACACCTGATGATGGGCGGCTGGGTCACCACCCACCTCGACGCCTACGACCAGCGTTACTACCGGCAATGGATGCACGAGATCCCGCCGATGATGCACAACGACCGCGGCTCCGTGCTGGATGTGCACCACGCCATCCTGCCGGACACCGCGCACGTGCAGCCCGACAGCCGGCTGCTGCTGGCCGACGCCAGACCCAGCGCCACGGTGCCGGCCTTCCGCGTGCTGTCGCCGGTGGACATGCTGCTGCACAGCATGACGCACCTGCTGCACAACGACGAGCTCAGCCACGGCCTGCGGGATCTGTCGGACATCGACCTGATGCTGCGCCACCACGCCGATGACGCCGACTTCTGGCGATCACTGTCGGACCGCGCCGAACAACTGGGCCTGGGACGCACATTGCACCAAGGCCTGACCGCCGCCGCGCAGGTGCTGGGAACGCCTGTGCCGGCTGAGGCGCGGGCAGCGGCGCAGCGGCATGCGGCAGCGGCATGGCAAGACCAGGCCATGGCCTGGCTGTGGCGACAGGCCTTGCGCAGCCCTCACGCCAGCTGCCGCACGTGGGGCTCGTCCGTCGCCGACAACCTGCTCTACATCCGGGCCCATGCGCTGCGCATGCCACCTGGCTTGTTGCTGCGCCACCTGACGATCAAGGCCTTCAAGCGCATCGGGCCGGCGCAAGAGGCGCACTGACTGCACAGAAGCGTGGCGGAGTGCCGATTCGCGGCACCCAGAAATGCGCCAGGAAGGCCGGTGTGATCCACAGTTGTGTGTCGGCGTCAGAGCCGCCTTGTCAGCGCGCCCCTCAAGCCGGGGGTGGGCTGCAGAGAGCGGGGTTCGTACATTTCCCAACGCCGGGATTCGATTTGTTTTCAGCCATTCGTTGAGCAACCAGCCCCGCGGTGTTTCAGCGGTGTGTCGGTGGCCCGAATTGTCCACAAGGCCCGTCCCGTTCCAGCGATCCACATGATCCGCATCTTCAACCACTACATGCACCGGCAGACCCTGATGAGGATGCTGGCGGACCTGTTCTTCATCCTGGCCGGCATGGCGGCGGTGTTTGCCACGCAGGCCGACAGTTTTGCCATGCTGCTGCCGATGGCCGGTGGGCAGGTCGTCACGCTGGCGGCGGGCATGTTCGTCATCAACACGGCGTCCGGCCTGTACCAGAAATCGCCCAGCTTTTCGGCGAACCAGGCGATTGCCCGGGCGGGCGTGGCCTTGCTGCTGGCGCTGCCGCTGACGTGGCTGGTGTTCGGCCTGCTGCCGGAAGACCTCGAAGATCGCGGCGCGATGCGCATGGCAGCCATGGTCGGCGTGACGGCCATCATCCTGCGGCGCGTGTACGCCACGCACTGGGCCAGCAGCCACAACGGCAAGACCCGCATCCTGATCCTGGGCTCGGGCCCGGCGGCGCAGCTGGTGACGCAAACGCTGCGCCAGAACGATCCACACGCCGAGGTCGTGGGCTACTACCCCAGTCCGAACGAAACCGAATGTGCGGTCGATGCCAGCAAGGTCCTGTCGACCGAACAGGCCCTGAGCCAGACCGCCCGCACGATGGACGTCGACGAGATCGTCGTCGCGCTGACAGAGCGCCGCTCCGGCAGCATGCCGCTTCGTGAGTTGCTGGATTGCAAGTTGCTCGGCATCAAGGTCTTTGACGTCAACACCCACTTCGAAAAGACGCTGGGCCAGATCCGCCTGGGTTTTGCGAACGCCGGCTGGATGATCTTCGGGGACGGCTTCAACCAGGGCCTGTTCCGCACGGCCGTCAAGCGGGTGTTCGACATCCTGTCGGCCCTGCTGCTGCTGGTGGTGGCAGCGCCCATCATGCTGTTGGCCGCGATCGCCATCAAGCTCGACAGCCGCGGGCCGATCTTCTACCGCCAGGAACGTGTGGGTTTGAACGGCAGTACCTTCCCGGTCACGAAGTTCCGCAGCATGCGTGTGGACGCCGAGAAGGATGGCAAGCCGCGTTGGGCCACCGTGCACGACGACCGTGTCACCAAGGTCGGGCATTTCATGCGCCGCACCCGCATCGACGAGCTGCCGCAGCTGATCAATGTGCTGAAGGGCGAGATGAGCATGGTCGGGCCGCGTCCCGAACGGCCCTACTTCGTCGAACAGCTCACGCAGCAGATCCCGTTTTTCGCGGTGCGCCAGTCGGTGAAGCCGGGCGTCACGGGCTGGGCCCAGGTGCGTTACCAGTACGGCGCCACTGTCGAAGACTCGATCGAGAAGCTGCAGTACGACCTGTACTACGTCAAGAACAACACGCTGTTCCTCGACATCGTCGTGCTGTTCGAGACCGTGGCCGTCGTGCTCACCGGCAAGGGCGCACGCTGAGGCCCGCGCCGGCCTGCAGCCCGGGCGGTACCGGCCGGGTTGTGGTCTGATCCTGCCCCATGGGCTCCGATCCTCCGCCGCTGGTCCTGCTGGGCTTTGTCATCGCCGTGCTGGCGCATGGCGCGCTCAGCGTCCGCTTGCTGTTCAATGGCTACCTCAGGCGCAGCGCCGGGCCGGCGGCCCATGTGTTCCTGCTGGCGGTGGTGGCCGGCGCCGCCTGGGGTGCAGCAGGCACCTGGCTGGCCCTGGCGGAAAACGATGCGTCGGCACTGGCCACGGCGCTGACCGATCTGGCCCGCTATGGCGCGTGGTTCTGGTTCCTGCTGCTGCTGCTCAGGCCCGCCAACGCCGACCCCGGCACGACCACCATCACGCGCCTGCCCACCCTGGCCATGTTCGTGATCGGGCTGGGCGGTCTGGCGGCCACCGGCACGGCCCTGAGCGACAGCGAGCCGCTGCGGCGCTGGGCCTTGTTCGCCGCCCTGGCGCAACCCGTGCTCGGCCTGGTGCTGGTGGAACAGCTGTTCCGCAACGTGGCACGAGACGGCCGCTGGGGCGTGAAGCCCCTGTGCCTGGCGCTGGCGGGTGTGTTCTGCTTCGACCTGTACATCCACTCGCAAGGTGTGCTGTTCGGCAGCTTCGACCAGGACGCCTTCAGCATCCGCGCCGGCATCCACAGCCTGGCCGTGCCGCTGCTCTTCCTGTCATCCCGGCGCCAGGCCGATTGGCGGATGCGGCTGCAGGTCTCGCACAACGCGGCCTTCTTTTCTGCCACCCTGCTGCTGGCCGGCGCCTACCTGGTGTTCATCTCCGGCATCGGCTATTACGTGCGCTATTTCGGCGGCAGTTGGGGCCGCGCGCTGCAATTGGCGTTGTTGTTCAGCGCCGTGGTATTGCTGGCCCTGCTGGTGCTGTCCAGCGAATGGCGGGCCCGTTTGCGGGTGCTGATCAGCAAGAACTTCTTCGCCTACCGCTACGACTACCGCGAACAATGGCTGAAGTTCACCGCCACCTTGTCGGCCTCCGCAACACCGCAGGAGCTGGGTGCGATGGTGCTGCGCGGCCTGTGCGAGCTGGTGGACAGCCCCGGCGCCAGCCTCTGGATGGTTCACGGTGACGACGATGACTTGCGCGAGACCGCCTGGACGCGCCAGCTCACCACGGTGAACAGCCTGCCGCTGGCATCACCGTTCGCGCAGTTCCTGCAGTCCGACCAATGGATCGTCGATGTGGCGGAGGCGCGCCAGCACCCGGACCGTTACCAGGGCGTGTTGCCGCCCGAGTGGCTGGGCGAAGGGGTCTGGGCGGTGGTGCCGCTGATCGTGGCTGACCGCCTGACCGGCCTGGTGTTGCTGGCCCCGCCCCACGCGGCACCCGAGCTGGACTGGGAGGTGCGCGACCTGCTCAAGACCGCCAGCCGCCAGGCCGCTGTGTTCCTGGCGCAATTGCACGCGACGGAGGCATTGCTGGAGGCGCGCAAATTCGAAGCCTTCAACCGCATGTCAGCCTTTGTCGTGCACGATTTGAAGAACATCGTGACGCAGTTGTCCTTGATGATGAAGAACGCCAAGCGGCTGCACGACAATCCGGAATTCCAACAGGACATGCTGATGACCGTGGAAAGTTCGCTGGAGAAGATGCGCCGCCTGATGCTGCAATTGCGTGAAGGCGAAACGCCACCCGGCAGCCCGCTGGGGGTGGAGCTTCAGCCCATCGTGCAACGGATTGCGGAGGCCGCGCGCTCCGCCGGCCGCACGCTGGAATTGCCGCGGCTCGAACGTGTGGCCACACGCGGGCATGCCGAGCGGATCGAGCGTGTGCTGGGCCACATGGTGCAGAACGCCTTCGACGCCACGCCGGCCCACGGCAGGGTCTGGCTGGAGCTCACGCGTGCCAGCGGCCAGGCCCGCGTGGTGGTGGGCGACACCGGCCAGGGCATGACACGCGAGTTCATCGAAACCCGCTTGTTCAAACCCTTCAACACCACCAAGACGGCCGGCATGGGCATTGGCGCGTACGAGAGTTTCCAGTACGTGCGCGAACTCGGCGGCGAAATCCAGGTCGACAGTGAGCCGGGCCGCGGCACCGTGATCACGCTGGTGCTGCCCTTGTTCCAGGCCCATCAAGACACCGGTCTCGCGATGGCGGGCAGTGCATGAGTGCCGACAAACAACCTCCGCTGCTGATCGTCGAAGACGACCTGGCCCTGCAGAAGCAGATCAAGTGGTCGCTGGACCGTTACGAGTCGGTGACGGCACACGACCGTGCCAGTGCATTGCTGGCCTTCCGGCGCCACCAGCCGGCCGTGGTGACCATGGACCTGGGCCTGCCGCCCGACCCCGACGCCACCTCCGAAGGCTTCAAGCTGCTGGAACAACTGCTGGCCATCGACCCGCATGTGAAGGTCATCGTGCTGACAGGCCAGAACGAACAGGCCAACGCCCTGCGCGCCGTGGCCCTGGGTGCCTACGACTTTTTTGCCAAACCCTTCGAGCCGGAACTGCTGGGCCTGACCATTGACCGCGCTTACCGGCTGTTCGAATTGCAGGCCGAGAACCGGCGGCTGCAGGCGGCGCAACACCCGGATGCGCTGTCCGGCCTGATGACCCGCGACAGCGAGATGCTGCGCATCTGCCGCCTGATCGAACGTGTGGCCAGCAGCGACGCCACCGTGATGCTGCTGGGTGAAAGTGGCACCGGCAAGGAGGTGCTGGCCCAGGGTGTGCACGAGGCCTCCAAGCGCAGTGGCAAGTTCGTGGCCATCAACTGCGCCGCCATCCCCGAGAACCTGCTCGAAACCGAGCTCTTCGGCCACGAGAAGGGTGCCTTCACCGGCGCCACCAAAACCACCGTCGGCAAGATCGAGACGGCCCACGGCGGCACGCTGATGCTGGACGAGATCGGCGATCTGCCGCACTCGCTGCAGGCCAAGCTGCTGCGCTTCCTGCAGGAGCGCACCATCGAACGTGTGGGCGGCCGGCAGGAGATCCCGGTGGATGTGCGCGTGGTGTGCGCGACGCACCAGAACCTGCAGGGTCAGATCCGCGAAGGCCGCTTCCGCGAGGACTTGTACTACCGCCTGGCCGAGATCGTGGTCGACATCCCGCCGCTGCGCCAGCGCACCGGCGATGCCGCGCTGCTGGCCCACGCCTTCTTGCGCCGCTTCGCGCAGGAACAGCGCCGCGGCAGCCTGAGCTTCACCGACGAGGCGGTGCGCGCCATCGAGGCCCATGGCTGGCCCGGCAACGTGCGCGAGCTGCTGAACGTCGTGAAACGCGCGGCCATCATGGCCGATGGTGGGCGCGTGGGCTGCGAGGACCTGGGCCTGCGCCCACCGGCGGCCGAGGCCGGCACCGCAGCGCCCGAAGCCAGCGATCTGGACCTGCGCCGCATCCGTGAACACGCCGAGCGTGAAGCCATCGTCACGGCACTGGCGCGCGCCAATGGCAACATCCTGCGTGCCGCCGAGATGCTGGGCGTCAGCCGCCCCACCCTCTACGATCTGATGCACCGCCTGGGCATCAAGTAGATCCACCGTTCCTGGAGTTGGAGTGCCCGTGAAAAACCTGCCCCGTGCCTTTGCCCCGGCCCTGCTGGCCCTGGCCGCTGCCACCCTGGTGGCCTGTGGGGGCGACAGCCCCGAGAAGCTGCTCGGCTCGGCCAAGGAACTGCTCGCCAAAGACGATGCCAAGGCCGCGGTCATCCAGATCAAGAACGTTTTGCAGGCCGATGCCAGCAACGCCGAAGCGCGTTTCCTGCTGGGCAAGGCCTTGCTGGCCAGCGGTGATGCCCCTGCGGCCTCGCTGGAACTGCGCAAGGCGCTGGACCTGCGCCACCCGGAAGCCGCGGTCGTGCCCGAACTGGCCCGTGCCATGTTCATCGAAGGCCAATACCAGAAGCTGACCGAACAATTTGGCCAGACCAGCCTGTCCGATCCGCTGGCCGATGCCGATTTGAAATCGACGCTGGCGATGACCTACGGCTCCATGGGCCGGCGCGACCAGGCGCAGACGGCCGTGGCCGCGGCGCTGAAGGCCATGCCCGACTACGGCCCGGCCAAGGTCTTCGAAGCCCGGCTGCAGGCCGACACCGGCGACCTGGATGGCGCGCTGGCGGCGGTGGACAAGCAGATCGCCCGCACGCCACAGGACCACGACGCCTGGCAGCTCAAGGGCGACCTGCTGAACTACGGCAAGCGCGATGTCGACAAGGCCATCGAGGCCTACAAACAGGCCATCGCCGTCAAGCCCAACTTCGTACCGGCGCACAGCGCGCTGATCACGCTGCTGCTGGGCAAACAAGACCTGAAGGGCGCACGCGAGCAGGTGCTGGCGCTGCAGAAGGTGCTGCCCAACCACCCGCAGACGGCTTACTTTGCCGGCAACGTGGCGCTGCTGGCCAAGGAATACGACAAGGCGCGCGAGGTGGCGCAGTCGCTGCTGCGTGTGGCGCCCGACAACCCCCGCATCCTGCAGCTGGCCGGCGCCGTGGAGTTCGAGAAGAAGTCCTTCCTGCAGGCCGAGGCCTACCTGGCCAAGGCGCTGCAGAAGGCGCCGGAGCAGGACATCTCGCGCCGCATGCTCACCTTGACCTACCTGCAGATGTCGCAGCCCGCCAAGGCTTTGGCCACACTGCAGCCGCTGCTGGACCGCCCCAACCCACCCGCGGCCGTGTACTCACTGGCGGCGCAGGCGCACCTGCAAGCCGGCGACATCAACGACGCCGAAGCGGCGTTTGCCAAAGCCTCCCAGCTCAACCCCGACGACAAACGCGCCAAGACCGCGCTGGCCATCAGCAAGCTGCTGAAGGGCAACAACGACGCCGGCATGGCCGAGCTTCAGACCCTGGCCGCCGCTGACGACTCCACCACCGCCGACCTGCCGCTGATCGGTGCGCTGGTGCGCAAGAAAGACTACGCCGGCGCGATGAAGGCCATCGACGCGCTCGAGAAGAAGCTGCCCGGCAAGCCCATCGCGGCCAACCTGCGCGCCCGTGTGCTGATGCAGCAGGGCAAGAAGGACGAGGCCAAGGTGGCCTTCGAGCAGGCCTTGAAGGCCGACCCCAGCTTCTACCCGGCCACCTCGGCGCTGGCCCAGTTGGCACTGATCGACGGCAAGCCGGACGAGGCCAAGCGCCTGCTGGACGAGGCCATGAAGGCCGACCCGCGCAACATGCAGGCCCTGCTGGCGTCGGCCCGTTTGAAAGCCGGCACCGGCGCGCCACGCGAGGAGATCATCAAGGTCTTCACCGACGCCATCCAGCAGAACGGCAGCGACCCGGCCCCGCGCCTGGCGCTGATCAACTACCAGTTGGCGAACAAGGACTTCAAGGCCGCACTCGAACTGGGCCAGGCCGCCACTGCGGCCTTGCCCAACAACACCGACATCCTGGAGGCCCTGGGCCGGGCACAGGCCGCATCGGGCGACACCAACCAGGCCCTGGCCACCTTCAACAAGCTGGCGCAGTTGCTGCCGCAGTCCCCGCTGCCGTATCTGCGCCTGGCCGATGTGCAATGGGCGTCCAAGAACCGTGAAGGGGCGATGCAGAGCCTCAAACGTGCCCTGGCCATCGCACCCGACAACCTGCAGGCGCAGCGCGCCGTGATCGATGCTTACCTGGCGGACAACAAGTCAGCCGAGGCCATAGCCGTGGCCAAGGACATCCAGAAACAACGACCGACCCAGGACGTCGGCTTCCTGCTCGAAGGTGGCATCGAAGCCTCGCTCAAGCGCTGGGACAACGCCCTGGCCGTCTACAACGCCGGCCTGAAGGCCGCGCCCAACTCCACCGAGCTCGCCACCCGGGTGCACGTCGCGCTCACGGCCGCCAAGCAGGAGGCCGCCGCCGACAAACACGCGGCCGAGTGGCTGAAGAACCACCCGCGTGACGCCGAGTTCCAGTACTACCTGGGTGACTTTGCGCTCGCGGCGCGCAACCTGCCGCAGGCGGAGCTGCGTTACCGCGAGGTGTTGAAGCTGCAGCCGGAGAACGCGCTGGCGCTGAACAACGTGGCCTGGCTGATGGCCACGGCCAAGAAGCCGGGTTCGGTGGCCCTGGCCGAAAAGGCCAACGCCTTGCTGCCCAACCGGCCAGTCATCATGGACACGCTGGCGCTCGCGCTGGCGGCCGAAGGCCAGGCCACCAAGGGCGTGGAGGTGATGAAGAAGGCGATGGCGCTGGAGAACACCAACCCGCAGCTGCGCTTCAACCTGGCCAAGCTGCTGATCCAGGCCGGCGACAAAGCCGGCGCCAAGACCGAACTCACCACGCTGTCGCAGCTGGGCACCAAGTTCCCCCGCCAGGGCGAGGTCACGGAGTTGTTGAAGACGCTGTGAGGCGTCCTCGGCGCCGCAGGTCGGCGGCTGAGCTCAGCGCGGCAACGCGCTGGCGCCCATCAAGAATCGGTCGACCGCGCGCGCCACCTGGCGGCCTTCGCGGATGGCCCAGACCACCAGGCTCTGGCCGCGGCGCATGTCGCCCGCGGCAAAGACACGGGGCACGTTGGTGGCGTAGCCGCTGTCGTCGTCGGTGCCGGCCTTGGCATTGCCCCGCGGGTCGCGCTCCACGCCAAAGGCCTGCAGCACACCGGGCACCGGGCTGGTGAAGCCCATGGCCAGCAGCACCAGGTCGGCCTTCCATTCCTTCTCGGTGCCGGGCACCTCGACCATCTTGCCGCCCTGCCACTGCACGTGCACGGTCTTCAGCGCCGTGACGCGGCCCTTGTCCTTGCCGGTGCCGGCGATCAGCTCCTTGGTGGCGATGGCGAACTCGCGTTCGCAGCCTTCTTCGTGGCTGGAGCTGGTGCGCAGCTTGGTCGGCCAGTAGGGCCAGGTCAACGGCTTGTCTTCGGTCTCGGGCGGCTGCGGCATCAGCTCGAACTGCGTGACGCTGGCCGCGCCATGGCGGTTGCTGGTGCCCACGCAGTCGCTGCCGGTGTCGCCGCCACCGATCACGATGACGTGTTTGCCGGTGGCCATGATCTGGCCCTTCAGCTTGTCACCGGCCACGACCTTGTTCTGCATCGGCAGGAACTCCATCGCGTAGTGCACGCCGTCGAGTTCTCGGCCGGGCACCGGCAGGTCGCGGCTGATCTCGGAGCCGCCGGCCAGCACCACGGCGTCGAACTGTGACTTCAACGCATCGGGGCTGATGGTCTCCTTGGCGTCGTTGGTGACCTTGCTGCCTTCGCCCAGTTCGCCAATCAACACGCCGGTGCGGAAGACCACACCTTCGGCCTGCATCTGTTCGATGCGGCGGTCGATGTGGCTCTTCTCCATCTTGAAGTCGGGGATGCCAT